>JANJTX010000048.1 GCA_024710875.1 Anaerolineales bacterium
GGCCTGATGGGGCGGCTGAACTTCAGTAACCTCACGAAGGCCAAAACCAAAGACGGTTATTCCAAGTAAACCATCCGCCCCCCGGCGGCGCGCCAACCAGTATAACGAGGGAACCGATGAGCGAAACAAGAGCCACTCTGGAAATGATTGCCCCCACCGTCGATGAGGCGATTGATAAAGCCCTGGAAGAACTGGGCCTCACCGATGACGATGTCGAAGTGGAAATCCTCGACGAGGGCAGCCGGGGTATGCTCGGCATTGGCAGCCGCCAGGCCCGCGTCCGCCTGACGGTCAAAGGCGCGGCCGCCGGCCGCCCGGCCCGCCCGGAAGCCAGCCCGCTCCAGACCGACCACGAAAACACCATGTCCATCGCCCGCCACACCGTGGCCGAACTGATTGACCGCATGGGCGTGCGCGCCGAAGTCACCAGCCGCCTGAGCGAACCGGACGAAGAAGGCCAGACCTCTATCGTCGTAGATATCGAAGGCAATGACTTGAGCGTACTGATTGGCAAGCGCGCCGAAACGCTGGATGCCCTCCAGTACATCACCCGCCTGATTGTCGGCAAAGAAGTCGGCAGCGGCATCAACCTCATAGTGGATGTCTCCGGCTACCGCGAACGCCGCGAACAGAGCCTGCGCGAACTGGCCCACCGCATGGCCGACCAGGCCCTCAAGACCGGCCACAGCCAGACCCTCGAGCCGATGTCGCCCGCCGAGCGCCGCATTATCCACCTCGCCCTGCAGGAGATGGATGGCATCCGCACCGAAAGTGCCGGCGAAGAGCCCAAGCGCAAAGTGGTCGTCATCCCCGAAGCCGCCACCGCCGAGTAGCGCGCCCGACCGAAAAAGCACCCATTCCGGCGGCCCGTAAGAGCCGCCGGTTCGCTTAAACCCAGCCCACCCAAACCCTGCTTAACTGCCGCGCCTGGTTTAAAATTCACCTCGATGCCAACCGTTTCTGTTATCGTCCCCTGCTACAACGAAGAAAAGACCATCGCCAAACTGCTGGGCGCGCTGCTGGCCCAGAAATACCCGCGTGAGCAAATGGAAGTCATCATCTCGGACGGCGACTCGCAGGACGGCACCCGCGCCGCCATTGCCGCCTTCTGCGCTGCCCACCCCGACCTTGCTGTACGGGTCGTCACCAACTGCGGTCGCACCATTCCCGCCGCCCTCAACCTCGCTCTGGCGGAAGCCCGCGGTGAATTCATCGTCCGGCTCGACGCCCATTCCATGCCCCACCCGCACTATATCGCCACCAGCCTGCGTCTGCTGGAAGCCGGCAAAGGCGCCAATGTCGGCGGTGTGTGGGAGATTCTGCCCGGTGGCGAAGGCTGGCTGGCGCAGTCCATCGCTGTCGCCGCCGCCCACCCGCTCGGCGTCGGCGATGCCAAGTACCGCTACACCGACCAGGCCGCCGCGGTAGATACCGTGCCGTTTGGTGCTTTCCGCAAAAGCCTCATCGCTGAAATCGGCGGTTTCGACGAAACCCTGCTCGCCAACGAAGACTACGAATTCAACGCCCGCATTCGCCAGGCCGGTTACTCCGTCTACCTGGACCCCGAAATCCGGGCCGTCTATTTCGCCCGCGCGACTTTGGCTGCCCTCGCCCGCCAGTACGCCCGCTACGGCTTCTGGAAGACCCGCATGCTGGCGCGTTACCCGGGCACGCTGCGCTGGCGGCAGGCCCTGCCGCCCCTCTTTGTCGCTGGCCTGTTGGGCGGCGCGCTGGCCTTCCCGTGGCTGGGGCCATTGCAGATAGTGTACAGCCTCGCGGTGGTATCATATCTTCTGGCTGTGCTGGCCGCCGGTTTGTTGGCTGCTGGGCGGGCCCGCCTGCTCTTGCTGGCACTGGGCGTGCCGCTGGCCATCATCACCATGCATCTGGCCTGGGGGGCGGCCTTCTGGTGGGGGCTGTTCCGCCTGCGCCGCCCGGCCGCCAAAGAGACCTCCCCGAAATGACCTTCCCCCACAAAGCCTCCAAATCAACCCAGTGGCGTTTGCGCATGGGCGAGCGCCGTGCCCTGGTAGTCCTGGGCGACTTTATGATGGCGGTGGTCGCCCTCGGGTTGGGGATTGCGCTCTGGGCGATTGCCGACATCCCCAAAGTTCCTCTGGATGATTTCTTCCGCACCCGTCTGACCGGCTGGTTTTTCTGGCTGCCCTTTTTGTGGCTGCTCCTGCTGGTGGATAGCTACGACCCGCGCAAAACCGATGACCGCCGCCGCACCTTCCGCGCGGTTACGGCCGCCGCCCTGCTGGCCCTGGTGGCCTATATGGCCATCTACTTCACCTCCGAGCCCAACTCCCTGCCGCGGCGCGGCGTAGCCGCTTTTCTGGTGCTGGCCTACATCTTCACCCTGCTCTGGCGCATGTTCTATATTCAAATTTTCACCGCCCCGCGTTTTTTGCACCGCGTCCTGTTGGTGGGGGCGGGCAGTACCGGCCAGGCCCTGCTCAAAGTCATCACCGACCTCTGGCCGCCGCCCTATTACCTCGCCGGCCTGATAGACGACGACCCCGAAAAGCAGGCCAGCGACCTCTACGGCTACACGGTGCTCGGCAGCAGCGATACCCTGCTGGAGATTGTTGAGCGTGAAAACATCTCGGACATCATCGTCGCCATTTCCGGATTCATGCGCTCACGGATGTTTGAAGCCCTGCTGGATGCCCAGTCGCGCGGCGTTGAAATCACCCGCATGCCGGTCGCCTATGAGGAACTCCTCGGCCGCGTGCCGGTCAACCATCTGGAAGCCGACTGGATGCTACGCAACTTTGTGGATGAAGCCCGCGTCGGCGCCTTTTACCGCCTCGGCAAGCGCCTGCTGGATGTGCTCGGCGGCCTGATCGGCGTCGCCATTCTGGTCGTTATTGGCCCCTTCATCGCCCTCGCCATCCTCATTGAAGATGGCTCGCCGGTTGTCTTCCAGCAGATGCGCGCCGGGCAGGGCAATCGCCCCTACAAAATCTACAAATTCCGCACCATGGTCACCAACGCCGAAAAAGAAGGCCAGCCCCAGCTCGCCCGGGAAAACGACGACCGCACCACCCGCGTGGGTCGCATCCTGCGTAAAACCCATCTGGACGAGTGGCTGCAATTCGTCAATGTCCTGCGCGGCGAGATGAGCCTGGTCGGCCCGCGCCCGGAACGCCCGGAGTTCGTGGAGCATTTTCAGGAAGAAATCCCTTTTTACCGGGCGCGCCTGCTGGTTAAACCCGGCATTGCCGGCTGGGCCCAGATTCATTTTGCCTACGCCGCCACCATGGAAGAGATGGTCATGAAGCTCGAATATGACCTCTATTACATCAAGCACCGCAACCTGTGGCTGGACATCGTCATCATCCTGCGCACCATCGCCACCGTCATCGGCTTCCGGGGGCGCTGACCGATGGTCCAGGAAGGCTTCCACCTCCGCAACCGCTATATCTTTCTGCTTGACCTCGCCCTCACGGCCTTTGCTGTGCTGGCTTCTTTCGTCATTCGCCTCGACCTCAACCAGTTCGTGCTGGATTACATCCCCACTGCCGCCTGGATGATTTTGCTGGCCTGCATCATCAAGCCGCTGGTCTACCGCCGCTTCGGCCTCTACCAGCGTTTCTGGGTCTACGCCAGCACCCCCGAACTGCGCCTGATTGCCACTGCCGCCACGGTATCCTCGCTGCTGGTCGGGGCGGGCATGTTCGGCCTCTACACCCTGCAAGTCTTTGTATTCTTCCCCCGCACTGTCCTCGCTATTGATTGGGCGCTCTCGCTACTGCTGCTGGGTGCGGTGCGCTTTGCCCCGCGCCTGCTGGCCGAGAACCGCCGCCGCGAGCGCCTCCCGGCTGGCCGCCTGCGTCAGGCGCTCATCGTTGGGGCCGGCGATGCCGGGGCGCTGGTGGTGCGCGAGTTGCAGAAAAACCCGCAACTGCGCCTGCACCCGCTCGCCTATCTGGATGATGACCCCAACAAACAGGGCTACCGCATTCATGAGGTCGAAGTCGTCGGCACCCTGGCCGACCTGCCCGCCGAGTTGGATGCCCGCCCGGTGGATGAGGTCATCTTTGCCATCCCCAGCGCCCCCGGAGCGGTCCTGCGCCAACTGGCCGAAGTCTGCCGCCGCTACGGCGTGCCCTTCCGCACCATGCCCGGCATCTACGAACTCCTCGGCGGCGTTATCAGCATCAGCCGCCTGCGCCAGGTGGATATCACCGACCTGTTGCGCCGCGCCCCTACCCGTACCGATGATGAGCGCGTTGGCTTGAGCCTGCGTGGCAAGCGTGTGCTGGTCACGGGCGCGGGCGGCTCGATAGCCAGCGAGTTATGCCGCCAGGTGGCGCGCTGGGGGCCGGCCGAAATCATCCTCCTCGGCCACGGCGAGAACAGCATCTTTGCTCTCCTGCTCGAACTGGAAGAATCTTTCCCGGCTCTCGCCCTCCAACCTGTCATTGCCGATGTGCGCGACGCTGGCCGCATCGAAGCCATCTTTCAGGCGCACCGCCCGCAGGTCGTCTTCCACGCCGCCGCCCACAAGCACGTCTCGCTGATGGAAAAGAATGTCGAAGATGCCGTCACCAACAACATCCTCGGCACCCGCAATGTGGTCGCTGCCGCCCGCCATCAGGGCGTCGAACGGCTGGTGATGATATCCACCGATAAAGCCGTGCGCCCCAGCAGCGTGATGGGCGCAACCAAGCGCCTGGCCGAAATGCTGGTGCTGGATGCCGCCCGCAGCGGCGCCGCTTTCAGCGTGGTGCGTTTTGGCAACGTCCTCGGCAGCCGCGGCAGCGTGGTACCAATTTGGGAACGCCAGATTAAAGCCGGCGGGCCCATCACCATCACCCACCCGGATGTCGAACGCTATTTCATGACCATCCCCGAAGCCGTGCATCTCGTTCTGCAGGCCTTTGCCGTGGGGCAGGGCGGCGAAGTCTTCCTGCTGGATATGGGCCAGCCGGTGCGCATCGTTAATCTGGCCGAAGACCTTATCCGCCTCTCCGGCCTGGAACCCGGGCGGGACGTTGAAATCATCTTCACCGGGCTGCGGCCGGGCGAAAAACTGACTGAAGAACTGGCCGAAGAGGGTGTCGCGCGTCTGCCCACCGCCCACCCGGAAGTCCACCGCCTCGCCGAAGAACCTCCCCTGGCGGGCGCGGCCCTCTCCGAGCGCGTGGATGAACTCGCCCAGCTTGCCCAGGATGGCGATGTGGATGCCGTCCTGCGTTTGCTGGATGACAGCGTCCCCGGCGGCCATATCCGCAGCACCCCGCCGCCCGACCTCACATCAGTCGTGTAGCCGGATGTCGATGCAAACCGAACTGCACCTCCTCCAAACCCCCCAGTGGGGGGCGCTCAAATCTGAATTCGGCTGGCGCGCCGAAACCCTGCCCGGCGGTTTGCTGGCGCTCTTTCGGCGTTTGCCGCTGGGCTTCAGCGTCGGCTATGTCCCCAAAGCCCCGCCGGCTGGCGATTGGCCCGCCTGGCTGCCCGAACTGGAACGCCTGTGCCGCCTTCAGCGGGCCTTGTTCCTGAAAATCGAACCGGATGCCTGGCAGGATGAGCCGCAGCCCTTTGACTTTGCCGCCGCCGGCTTTCGCCCGGCCGCGGCCATCCAGCCGCCCCGCACCGTGGTCATTGACCTGACCGGCAGCGAAGATGACCTGCTGGCGCGCATGAAGCAAAAGACCCGCTACAATCTGCGCCTCGCTGAAAAGAAGGGCGTGCAGGTGCGCCCGGCGGCGGATGTGAGCGTCTTTGCCCAAATGATGCAGGTCACCGCCGCGCGCGATGGCTTTGGCATTCACTCCCCGGCCTATTATCGCCGCGCCTATGAGTTGTTCCACCCCGCTGGCCTGTGCGAGCTATTCATCGCCGAGTACGAAGGCGAACCGCTGGCCGGGCTGATGGTCTTTGCCAGCGAGAGCCGCGCCTGGTATCTCTACGGCGCCTCCAGCAATGCCCAGCGCCAACTGATGCCCACCTACCTGCTGCAATGGGAAGCCATGCGCTGGGCGCGCCAGCGCGGCTGCCAGACCTACGACCTCTACGGCGTGCCAGACGTGCCCGAAGACGTCCTTGAAGCCGAATTCTCCAACCGCCACGACGGCCTGTGGGGCGTGTACCGCTTCAAGCGCGGTTTTGGCGGGCAGGTGCGCCGCGCCGCCGATGCCTGGGATAAAGTCTATAACCCCCTCCTCTATAAACTCGCAAACATATTACGGCGGGGTGCAAATTAGAAATGGCAAATGAGAAAAAAGACAACAGGCTGGTTGCGATTTTGCAGGAAAGCCAATATAAAGAACCCTGTCACCCTGAGCGCAGCGAAGGGTCGCGAGTCGGGATTGTTTTCCAGCGAGACAATCTGAAAGAAGAGCGTTGAACGCGATCCCTCGCTACGCTCGGGATGACAGGATTGTGATGAGAATAATCTGCAACAGAGAATTTCTAATTTCTAATTTGCGCCTTGATAGGTTGCCCTGATGGACCGCGCCCCCTGGAACACCCTCCTCGCCGCTTTTCCCGCCACCCCCATCCTGCAGACCTGGGAATGGGCCGAAGTCAAACGCCCGGTCGGCTGGACCCCGCACTTCAAAACCTGGGAAGCCGACGGCCAGATCGTTGCCCTTGCCCTCGTCCTGGAGCGCACCATCAACCTGCCCGGCATGGCCGCCCGTTTGCGCATGCACTACAGCCCGCGCGGCCCCGTCCTGAAAGACTGGGCCGCTGCCCCCCTGCGGGCCCGCGTCCTTGCTGACCTGACCGCCTTCGCCCGCCAGCGCGGGGCCTTCTTTCTCAAGCTCGACCCGGACGTACCCACCGGCTGGGGCGAACCCGGCGCGCCTGACCACCAGCCCAACCCCGCCGGGCTGGCCTGGCTGCATGAACTGGAGCAGGGCGGCTGGCGCTTCTCCGGCGAGCAGGTGCAATTTCGCAATACGGTTGAACTCGACCTGCGCCCGGACGAAGACAGCCTGCTGGCCGCCATGAAACAGAAAACCCGCTACAACATCCGCCTGGCCCAGAAAAAGGGCGTCACCGTCCGGCCGGGTGGGGCAGGGGATTTTGAAACCCTCTACCGCATGTATGCTGAAACCGCCGTGCGCGATGGCTTTGCCATCCGTGGCCGCGAGTATTACCTGCACCTGTGGCAGACCTTTCTGGCGGGCGGCCTGCTCACCCCGCTGTTGGCCGAGGTTGGCGGCGAGCCGGTCGCCGGGCTGCTGCTGTTCCACATCGGCGATACCGCCACCTACATGCACGGCATGTCGCGTGACCTGCACCGTAACCTCATGCCCACCTATCTGCTCCAACGGGAAGGCATGCGTGTAGCCAAAATGCGCGGCTGCACCCGCTACGACCTGTGGGGCGCGCCGGATACCTTTGACGAAACCGATTCGCTGGCGGGTGTCTATCGTTTCAAGCAGGGCTTGGGCGGGCGGCCGCGCTTAACCCCCGGCGCTTACGACCTGCCGCTTAAACCGCGGCTATACTGGTTGTATTCGCAAGCGTTGCCACGCCTTATGTCCATCTGGCGGGCGCGCGGTCGCGCTCAAACCCGTCAGGAACTGGGCGGCTGACCGCCTGTGTGAGGAGAACCGCCATGAAAAAACTTGCTCGCATTGCCCTCGGTCACACCCCCACGCCCATCGAGCCGCTGCCCGCGTTAAGCGCCGCCCTCGGTGGGCCGAGCCTGTTCGTCAAACGCGACGACCTCACCGGTCTGGCCTTTGGCGGCAACAAGACCCGCAAGCTGGAATATCTGGCCGCCGAAGCCCGCGCCCACAATGCCGGCATGCTCATTACCGCCGGCGCAGTGCAATCCAACCACTGCCGCCAGACCGCCGCCGCCGCTCGCCGTCTCGGGCTGGACTGCACCCTCGTACTGGTGGGCAAGCCCACCTTGCACCCGGAAGCCAACACCTACCTCGATATGCTCTTCAACGCCGAAATCATTTGGGTCAAGCCCGAAAAGCGTGACCTGCGCCTCAAGGAAGTCTTTGCTGCCAAGCATGCCGCCAACCGCCGCCCGTTCCTCATCCCCTATGGTGGCAGCAGCCCCACCGGCGCCGCCGCTTACTCCTACGCCATGCCGGAACTCGCCAAACAGAAACTCGCCCCGGACTGGATAGTCTTTGCCTCCTCTTCCGGCGGTACCCAGGCCGGGTTGGTGGTCGGCGCGGCGGCTACCGAGAGCCGCACCAAGATCCTCGGCATCAGCGTGGATGAGCCTGCCAAAATCCTTGCGGACCGTGTCGCCAGCCTCGCTACCGAAACCGCCGCCTTACTGGGCGTGGAGAATCGCTTCAAAGCCAAAGATATCCGCGTCAATGCCGATTACCTCGGCGGTGGCTACGCTGAAATGGGCCGCCCGGAGCAGGAAGCCATTCAGCTCTTTGCCCGCCATGAAGGCCTGCTGCTCGACCCGGTCTACACCGGCCGCGCCGCCGCCGGGCTGGTGGACCTCATCCGTAAAGGTTTCTTTAAGAAGAAAGACACCGTGCTATTCTGGCACACCGGTGGCACGCCCGCCCTCTTCGCCGATAAATACCGCACTGCCTTGCTGGATTAATCAAAAGAACGCCGGTCGAGTGCCGGCGTGCTACATAATGCACAGATGCGAAACTTCATTGGAATTCACGCGTAGGGGCGGGTTTAAGGATGCGAAGCATCCCAACCCGCCCTACTGAAATTACAGACACTTCTTTATCAGTTTCTAAGAAATCGTTTAACAGGTTCTCTAAGCTAGCTATATTGGTATCTTCGATTTACAAACTTGAATGGAATTCACGCGTAGGGGCGACCTGCAGGTCGCCCCTACATGAGACATTCCAACAAGCTACATCTTGATTAAAACCGGTAGCTCAACGAATCTATCAGGCTCATCACCATGCCGAACAGAATCAACAGCCCGATACCAATCCAGGCATAGGCCGCCACGCCCAGCGGCGGCTTGTAGGCCACCGGCTCGCCCGCCAGATATTGCTTCACCGCCCGCACCGCCAGCCCCACCCACTCCTTCTGGTCGCGGCTTTCCAGCCCGGCCCAATCCAGCCCTTCGCCCGGCAGCGGCAGCAGGATTTTGTGCGCCGCGCTCTTGCTCACCGCGCTCACCAGCGCCGCCGGGATGCCCTCACCGCCGCCCAGGATGCTCCACGGCCCAATCAGCAGGCCGGATTTTCCAATCAGTTCGGCCGGGTTTTCGTCCGCGGGACGGCTATCGGTCAGTCGGTCACTGGCCGCCGGGGTCAACCCCAGCGCCACCGGTTCCAGTCCATCAAACTCGGCCTTCAACGCCGTCTGCAAAGCCGCCCCCAGGCTGCCATCCCCGCCATCCAGCACCAGCACTTTCAGGGCTGCCAATCGAGCGGTCTTATCGGTTTTGGCCTTCTGGTCGTCCTGCCGCAGGCTGCGGTTGTGGTAGATAAACGTCCCCACCGCAATCAGCGCATAGCCCACCGCCAGGCTGATGTCGCGCCCCAGCAGGTGGCCGCTGCGCTCACCGAACAGCAGCAGCAACAACTGGTACACAATCGCAATCAGGCTTCCCAGCGCCGTCATCACACTCACGAACAGGAAGAAGTACAGGTAAATGCGCCGCGCCAGCGACCGGCGGCTCTCCGCGCTGGCCTCAGCCTGCGCCTGCCGCCACGGCAGCAGCCAGGTCGGCAGGCCCGCCACGATGGCGGCCGTGAACCACGCAAACTGCTCTTTCAGCGTAATCCCCAGGGCGCTGTTGGCTGTCAGGCCATTGACCAGCACGCCCAGGTCGCCTGCCAGGCCGATGAGCAACGCCGCCAGCCCCACGCCTGCCACCAGGTACAGGTAGACCCGGCGCACGCCGCCCGTGTCGCCGGTTGGCGCAGCCCCGTCCACCCGGCGCAGCACGCTGGCGTGATAGGCCAGCGTCACCAGCGCCACAACTAACCCGGGCAGGATGTCAAGCAAACTGCCCTGCGGCGGGAGGCTCATCAGCCGCCGCAGCAGGCCGGCAAACAGAATCGTCGCATCGCCCACGCAGCTCAACAGGCTGATGAAAATCACCAGATACAGGTACACCTTGCGCGTTACGGCGGTTTGCTCTTCCGGCTGGCTGGCAAATGTGGCCTGCGCCTGGCGCCAGAATATCACCCACAGGCCCACGCCCACCAGCAGCCGGATGGCCTCGGTTTCCGGGCCGTAGCCCGGCCCGCCGTACACCCAGCTCCGGCTTTCGTTGTTGAGATATTGGAACAGCCAGCGCAACAACCCGATGCTGCCCGCCACGGTAATCATCAGCCCGCCGGCGCTGAACCCCAGCCGGTACAGGCGCGCCACCAGCGGCGAGGCCGGCTGGCCGAGCGTCTCACAATCGGCGTTGTACACTCGCAAATGGTAGATATACAACAGCGTCAGAATCAACATCGCCACCAGGCTGGTCAACACCGGCGTCAGGTCGCCCTTGAGCGCCCCATCCACCACCAGCGTATACAGATTGGCAATCGCCGGTATCAGCAACCCGGCCATCACGGCGTGCAGGTACACGCTGCGCAGGGTTGCCGCCCGTTCGGCATTGGCTTCAGCCGCCAGCCGCTGCGCCCAGCGCCAGTGCGCCAGGTAGAGCGGCAGGCCAATCAGGATGACCGCCAGTTGCAGGGCGAAGACTTCGGCCTGCCCGCTGATGCCGGGCGCTACCAGCCGCCGTACCAGGGTGATGACCGCCCACGTCACGACATTCAGACTGACCGCACAGGTCAGGAAGATATACCAGCGTTTAATGTTTTCCATTGAATTGTCCTTTGAGCCGATTTACTGGCAGCCCAGCGCTTCGTTCCAGCACCACGGGAAGTAATTGTCGGCGTTGGTGATTTTCCAGCCGCCCGCTTCCAGTTTCAGCACGAAATCAAGCGTGTACGAATTCTGCCCGCTGCTGAACAGGTCCCCGCTATAAAAAGAGAGTACGCTCAAGGTCACGCGGGCATCCGCACCCTCTACCGTACTGGAATCAATCGCCAGACTTTCAAAGCTGGAATTGTTCCAGGTATGGTTTTTCAGGTCATTGGTAAAGGCCACCGTATTGGGCGGGTAGCCGCGCAGCGTGGGGCTGATATAGCCATACGCCCGGGCATAGTCTTCATCTTGAATCGCCAGCACATAGTTGTGCACCACGCCGCCGGGCGTATCGTCTGGCTGGTAGGCCGCTTCCGGCTGGTTGAAGGCCACCGCCAGCGTCACCACCACCAGCAGCACGATGCCAATCACAATTCCCAGCAAAAACTTATCCTGTTTCATAAGGTCTCCATTTCTTGCTCTGCCTAATCATACATCTGCGCCAGCGCACCGGCAACGGGCAACTGGGTGGCTATGTCCAGTTTGGATGAGCAAGGAGTCAACGCTTCAGCGGAGAACTTGCCAAGCACTCGGCTAAAGCCTCGATTCCGGATTAGCACCCACGCGGAATTAGGCGCTCCCTTGAGGGGAAATCAGTCTAAAAACAATCGCTGATAATGTTTTCGCACCAGCCCAATCGCCTGCTGGATGCGCGCCCGGTTCTCTTCCAATTGATGCCAGCGGCTGGCCCCGCTGGGGTGGGGCAGCGGCACCACCCACGCCCCGCTTTCCAGTTGCTTTTCCGTGCCGATGATGTCCTCCAGCTTGGCGCTGCGCGGAAAGAACTGCTCAATCGCCAGCCGCCCAATCGGGAGAATCAGTTCAGGCGACACCAGGCGCAATTCCTGCTCCAGAAACGGGCGGCACAGCGCCTGCTCGGCCCGGCTCGGCACCCGGTCGCCCGTGCCGCTGGTCGCCCGCCCCGGGTAGCACTTGGTCACGCTGGTCATGTACTGCGTCTGCCGGAACCAGGCTTCATCAATCCCGGCCTGTGCCAGCCACTCAAACAGGCGGCTCCCGCTGCCGGCGTTAAACGGCCGCTTGGCCACCACCTCGGTGCTGCCCGGCGCTTGCCCGATGGTCATCATGCGCGCTTCCACGTCCCCCTGCGTCACCGCTTCCGGCTGCACCCAGTGACCCTCGGCGCTGCACCGGCGGCAGGCCCGCATCTCGGCCTGCAAGGCCGCAAAGACATCTTCCTTAATCGCCACGCTACTCTTTCTCTCCGCTGACCTTCATCCAGGTTTTCTTGTAGTACAGGGCATCGTTTTCCATTTCCGGGCTTTCGCACAGAATCCGCCCGCCACAGCCAAAGTCATGCAGGGCTTTGAACAGGGCGTTCACATCCAGGTCGGCTTCCTGGGCAGGCAGGTGGTTCTTTTCGCCCTTTTCGGTGTACTCAATCCCCGAGATATGGCAGGAGAGATTCTTGAGGGCCTTCTCGCCCAGCGCCTTTTTATAGCCTTCCAGTTCAGCGCACCATTCTTCATAAGTGTTCAGGCTGCCATCGCCTTTGCGGGCATGCAGGTGGGCAAAGTCCACGCACGGCTGCACGCCTTTTACCTTTTTTGCCATTTGCAGCGTATCCGCCAAAGAGCCGAGCTGGCCCTGCTTGCCCATCGTCTCCGGGCGCAGGGTGGCACTGTTGCCGGCTGCTTTCAGTTCATCGGCACAGCCCTGCAGGCGTTCAATCGCAATCGGCAGCACCTCCGCCGGTGGCTTGCCGAAATAGGTCCCCGGGTGAAAGATAATCTCGGTCGCCCCGGCCAGCGCCCCGTAATGGGCGGCATCCATCAGGCGTTTTCGGCTCTTGGGCCATTCCTCGGCATCCGCGTTCAGGTTGATGAAATAGGGCGCATGCACGCTTAACAGCACATTCTGTTCTTCGCCGGTGGCTTTGATGAGGGCGCAGGTAGCTTCCGTTACCCGTACCGATTGCACCCAGCCCAGTTCAAAGGCATCCAGCCCCAGTTCGCGTAACCGCAGGATTGCCCCCACGCTGCCGCCGGGTTTTTTTGCCGTGGAAATCGGCGCGCCAACCGTGCCAAAACGAAATGAAAGAGCCATGCGAGTCTCCTGAAATTCAAGTGGGATGCGGGAATTATAACAACACCGGCCCGGTCGCCATCGCATACTAAACAACCTTGCTATCTGTAGGGGCGACCTGCAGGTCGCCCTATCGCACCCCTGGCAAACTCCCATGTGTGCGATGCGGCTTTTGTAGGGGTCGAGCTAAGTTCGACTCCTACATCGATGGCAAGAAATCTTCGCAAAGTTCACAATCTCCGCCCCACAGGGTGCCGCGGCCGCCTGCCCACCAGCCGCATTCGCAACACAATGCGTCTTGATGGACAGCGTAGGGGCGTAGCATGCTACGCCCCTACACCGATGGCAAGAAATCTTCGCAAAGCCCTGAATCTTCGCCCCACAGGTAGCGGCGGCCCTTGTGGCCGCCTGCCCACCATCTCCCCCGGTAGGGGCGACCTGCGGTCGCCCTTTCTCGCACCCCTTACAACTCGCCGCCTACCCCAACCCTGCCAATCGCGCCAGCAGCGGCGGCCCTAACACCGCCAGCCCAATGATGGCTGCCACTCCCGCCGCAATCAGTACCGCCGCCGCGCCCACCTCCTTGCCCACCTTGGCCAGCGGGTGATGGCTGGGGCTGGCGAGGTCCACCACCGCCTCCAGGGCCGTGTTCAGGAACTCGGCCAACCATACAAAGCCCGCCGCCACCAGCAGGAACAACCAGTCATAGATGCCAATCTTCAGCCACACCCCCAGCACGCTCACCAGAATTGTCATGCTGGCATGAATCCAAGCGTTGCGCTGGGTGCGCAATACATACCACCAGCCGGCAAAGGCATAGCGGAATGCCAGGATGCGGGAACGCAAAAAATCAACCATCGAATAGAATCGAAAGGCAGGGCTTACCCCGCGGGCCGGGCTTTCACCCCTAAGCCGGTCAGAATCGCATCCTGGGCCGCCCACATGCGCGCCTTCTCCCCCTCCTGGTAGTGGTCATGTTCCAGCAGGTGCAACACGCCATGCACCACCAGCAGTTGCAACTCCTCGACGGTCGAGTGGCCGGCATTTTCAGCCTGGAGTGCCGCCTGTGGGTAGGCTACCAGCACATCCCCCAGGTAGACCTGGCCGCTTTCCGGGTCAGGGTCGCCATTTGGAAAAGCCAGCACATCCGTCACCGCATTGTGGCCCAGGAACTCTTCGTTCATCCGGCGCAGTTCATCATCATCGGTGATGACCACCGTCAGCGAAGAATCGGCCGGCGCGCTTTCATGTGCCAATGTCGCTTCCACGGCCCGGCGCAAGAGGTCGGCCTTGAGGGCCGCGGCATAACGTTCGTCAATCTTGATGGCAATCATGGCGGTGTCAGCATCCCTTCCGGAGTATCCTCCGCTTTTTGCGGTTCGTCAATATCCGGGTACACAATCCGGGGGTGGTACACCCCCCGCAGGGTGGCAGTAAATGACTCAATGATGACCTTTAAGTCCTGCATCGTCAGCTCGGTATCATCCAGTTCGCCCAGCGCCACCCGCCGGTCCACCACGCTCTTGACCAGTGCATGCAGGGCTTCCTCATCTTCCGGGCGTTCGGCCCGCGTGCGCGCCTCGCAGCCATCCGCCAGCATCAGCAGGGCGGTTTCGCGCGAGCGCGGGCGCGGCCCCGGGTACATGTAGTCCTGCGGATTTACCCGGCTTTTATCGCCGCCCGCCGCTTCCACCGCTTTGGCATACTGGTACTGGGTCACCATCGTGCCGTGATGCTCACGGATAAAGTCAATAATTCGGTCGGGCAGGCGGTACTTGCGCGCCATCTCCACCCCATCCGCCACATGCCGGATGATGGTCTGGCTGCTTTCCTGGGGTGTCAGGTCCTCGTGCGGGTTGCGGCTGCCCGCCACCTGATTTTCAATGAAATAGTGCGGATAGCGCGCTTTACCGGCGTCATGGTACAACGCCCCCACCCGCGTCAGCAGGGCATCTGCTTGGATGAGTTCCGCCGCCTGTTCGCTCAAATTGGCAATTAGCAGGCTGTGCTGGTAGGTGCCCGGCGCATTGCGCAGGATGAATTGCAGCAGCGGGTGGTCCGGCCGTGAGATTTCCAGCAGTTGCAGGCTGGTGGTCAGGCCCAGCAATTGGGCCAGTGCAAACTGTACCAGCAATGCCAGGCTGGCGGCCCCCAGCCCGTTGAACAGGGCCGCCCCAATCAGGGTCAGCAGGCCGAGCATATCCGTGGCCGGGTTCGGCAGCCGGAAGGCCAGCACAATCAGCATTCCGCTCAAGCTGGCGGCCGCTCCGGCCCGGAAAAACGAAGAAATCCGCTCGGCGCGCTGCAAAACCAGAATGCCGAGCAGGCTACTGAAAATGTAAAACAGGGTCAACTCCAGGTTGTAGGCCAGACTGCTGGCCACCAGCACTGAAAGCGCAATACTGAACACAATCGCCGCCTGGGCGCTGTACAGCGCCGCCACCAGCAACCCAAACGATGCCAGCGGGAACATATACGGAATGACCGTGCGGTCCGGCAATACATACTGCGCCACCGCCAGATAAGCCACAAACATCACCGCCATCACCGTCAGGCGGCGGGTGTCTTCCATCAGTTTGCGGCGGTTGCGCATGAAAATCGTCATGTACAGCAGGCTCACGCCCAGCAGGGCCAGCGTGCCGGCCCGGTCCTGCCAGCGGGTTTCGGGCTGTACCAGGCCCATCTCGTTGAGTGCTTCCAGATGGGCGGGGGTCACTACTTGCCCGCGCCGGATGACGACTTCATTGGCCACATAGGTCCGGAATACCGGCAGTATCGCCGCCCGCGCTTCGGCGCGCCGGTTCTCGGTTAGTTCTTCGCTGTAAAAGCTGTTGGGGGCCACAAAACCGCTGACCAGTTCAGAAACCAGGGTCGCCTGGTCTTCAGGTAACGAGAGGCTCACCAGTGCCGGAACGCTGCGGCGGGCATCATCCAGCTGGTCTTCGCGCACCGTGCTGCGCATCAGTTGCTCCAGCACCACAATCGCTTCCTGCTGTACCGACTGCCACCCGCTATCGGTCAACTCCAGCAGGGCTTCGCCCAATGCCTGGCTCAAGCGCAAATCTTCCAGCGCCGCCAGGTCGGCCAGCTGTTCTTCGCGGGTCGCAAACGTATCGCTGCGCACCGTGCTGATGAAGGTCAGCGCTGCCCGCAACCGCCCCACCTGTCGTCGGGCTACTGTCGCTTCCGGCGGGCCGTATTCCGGCGCCACTGCCCCGGCGGCCAGGTCCTGCTGCTGGGCGGTCAGCACGGTGCTTTCATAGGTAATCGTGCGCGGCGCCAGGATGTCCTGCCCTGCGGCATCCCCGGCTTGCAGGGTCAGGGTCGTCTGGCGCGCCGAGTAGGGAGATAGCAGGATAAAGGCCGAGACAATCGTCGTCAGGGCCAGCAGGGCCAGCAGGCTAAGGCTGCGCCGCGAGGGCCAGCGGCGGTTGCTGCGTGGGATGAGCGGGTTGTTCATTGCCTTACCCGCCGCGCCCCGCAAGGGGGCAGGGCAGGGTCGGCGCGCAGGCAGAAAGAGTCGGGCATGATGGCGGGCTAGCCCTGCAACAGTTGTTTCACGAGGGCGCTGACCTGGCCGCCATCGGCGCGGCCCTTGGTCTGCGGCACCAGGATTTTCATTACCGCCCCCATGTCGTTCGGGCCGCTGGCGCCAGACTCAGCAATCGCGGCCTTTACCAGCGCTTCCAGTTCTTCCGCGGTCAATCCTTTGGGCAGGAATTCTTCCAATACGACCATTTCAGCCTGGGCGGCGGCCACCAGGTCCGGCCGGTTGGCACGTTCCGCATCCGCAATCGATTCGCGGCGCGCTTTGACTTCCTTCTGGAACAGGCCCATCACTTCACCATCGTCCAGCGGGCCGCCTTTTTCCACTTCCGCCAGTTGAATGGCGGCCATCACCAGCCGTAGTGGCACTTTGCGGCCATCGTTGCCGGCGCGCATCGCATCTTTGATTGCCTGTGAGAGAGTCTCTTTGAGTGTCATGGCTTAATTATACCTTTCAGGGGGCCAACTGGTTCAGCCCATCGGGTGCTTCATTGGCTGGCCGCCAATCAGGTGCAGGTGCAGGTGCGGGATTTCCTGATGCCCGTGTGGGCCGGTGTTGAGTATCAGGCGGTAGCCATCCGCGGCGATTCCTTCGGCGGCGGCAATCTGCGGTACGGCCTCAAACATCCGGCTGGTGATGGCCGCATGCGCGGTGGTAATGGCGTTGTTATCGGCGATGTGCTGGCGCGGCACAATCAGCACGTGTACCGGCGCGACCGGGTGAATGTCGCGAATGGCCACCAGCAAATCATCGCTATAGACCTGGGTGCTGGGCAGCTCACCCGCAATAATCTTACAAAAGATGCAGTTCGGGTCATGTTCCATAGGGTGATCCTTGATTTCTTTTCATTCTACGGGAAAATCAGCCCGTCAGGCCAGCCGAATCGTATCCGGCAGATGGCAGATTTCGCCCAGCAGGCCATCCGGTATGCTGGCCGTCAGTTGCACCGCTGTAAACTGGTTCCAGATGGGTTGCGGAGCGCGCGCCATCACCCGCAGGTAGTTATCCGTCAGGCCGGTCAGTTGCCAGCCAGATTCGGAATCGGTTTGCATCCCTTCCCACAGCACGTTCACTTCCTGTCCGATGTGCGCCTGGCGATACGCCGCCGCTGTTTGGGCCGTCAGACGGCGCAGGGCTGCGCTGCGGGCTTTGCGCTCGGCCAGCGGCACGCTGCCCGCCATCCGCGCTGCTGCCGTGCCTGCGCGTTCAGAGTAGGTGAAGACGTGTGCCCCGGCAAAGGCCATCTGCGCCACAAACGCCTGCGTCTCTTCAAACTCGCGCTCACTCTCGCCCGGAAACCCGGCGATGATGTCCGTCGTAATCGCTACGCCGGGGATGCGCTGGCGGGCGGCCCGCACCAGCGCCGCATACTGGCGCGGGCTGGTCTTGCGCGCCATCCGCCGCAGGGTGGCGGCGCTGCCGGATTGCAGCGGCAGGTGCAGGTGGCGGCACAGCCGTTCATCCTGCCATAAATCAAAAAAGTCCGGCGCTAAGTCCCACGGCTCCAGCGAAGACAGGCGCATACGTGGCATGTCCAACTCGGCCAGGATCTGCATTACCAGGTCTTTCAGGTGCGCCGGGCGCTCAAAATCATAGCCCCATGACCCCAGATGCACGCCCGTCAGCACGATTTCCTGCGCCCCGCCCGCCAGCTCGGCCCGGATATCAGCGATGATTTCCGCCGCCGGGCGGCTGCGGCTCTCACCGCGCGCCACCGTGGTTACACAGAAAGTACATTTGTTCTCGCAGCCATCCTGTACCTTAATTGTGGCGCGTGTGCGGTGGCGCTCGCCCGGTATTGGCTGGCGTTCCAGCGGTTCCAGTTCATAGGGCGGCAGTTCGATTTGCAGCAGGTCGGGCACCAGCCGGTCTTTGTCGCGGTTGGGTACCACCCGCGTCACCCCCGCCATGCGCTGGATGCTTTCCGGCTCCAGGGTAGAGAGGCAGCCCGTCACCACGATGTCGCTCACGCCCGCCCGCCGCGCCTGCCGGATGCGCTGGCGCGAATCGGAGGCGGCCGCCGCCGTAACGGCGCAGGTGTTCAGCACCAGCAGGTCGGCTTCCGGCAACGTGGCGACCAGCGTATGCCCGGCCTGCCGGAACTGGCGCGCATAGCCTTCAATCTCGCTCTGGTTGAGGCGACAGCCGATACTGTCGAGATAGACGTTCATGGGGCAAGTTTAACCGATAAAAAAGCCGCCCGCGCCGGGGTGGCGCGGACGGCGGGCTATTCAATTGGCCGCCTTACGGCTGGCGCACCACGAAATTGTCAAACACGATGTCGGCGCTGGGGGCGCTGAAGGTGCCGGCCATCAGCCCGACGTCACCGGAGGAAATGTCTGCATCGATGACTTCCATGACGGTCTCGCCATTTACCACGAGGCGCAGGGTGCTGCCGATGCACTCCGCCCGCAGGCGGTTGGTGGCATTGCCCTGCTTGATGGCATCGCTGAAGTCCATGCCTTCAATGCCGATGAAGGCCAGTTCGCTGGAGCCCTGGAAGCGCTTGCGGATGCCGTAGTAGCCATCGCTGGAGATGACCAGGACGTAGAAGTTGTTGACATCCGAGTGGCGGCAGATGATGCCGTAGTTGTTGTCGTCGTCGGAGTCGATTTCGGTCGTGCCGCCGACTTTAGTGGCATCCACTTCCACGATGACATCCGTGAAGGTGCGGCCGGGGTTGGCCCAGAACAGGTAGGTGTCAATCAGGACGTTGATGCGGTACTGGCCGTTGGAATAGTCGGTGCCGCCGTTGCTGTCGGTGTAGCGGTCCCAGCCGCTGTTGGTGTTGCTGAAATCGTCCTGAAAGAGGACGTTGGCATCACCGCCGCTGGAGCCGGTGCTGCCGCCGGGCAGGCCGCAGGCGAGGGCCGCGAGGGCTAAAACGGTAATCATGAAGATGATGCGGGTGGCGTTTTTCATCAAATTACTCCTGTATATGGAAAGGTGAACCGATGTTTCGATTGTATCATGCGGGGCGGGTTGGCGAGTGTGCCATTTTTCCTATGGGTGATCCAACTGCGCAGGGGTAATTATGCGTAGTCGAGGCTTTAGCCGAGCGCCGGGCGAGCTCTCCACTAAAGCGTCGACTCCCATCCAAACCACACACTCCTTTGTTTCCCGTTGCGTTAAGAAGTCCTTGAAACAGCCTCTAAATCTGGTAGGGGGGACCTGCAGGTCGCCCCTACGCGTCAATTTCATTTAGATTTCGCAAATGAAGGTGCCAAATAAGATAACTCATCGAACTTGTTAAACAGCTTCTAAGACCGGGCAGAGAACTCACCACAGCCTGGCCCCTTGTGGGCGTTCTTTTTGTAATCGCTACCACTCTCATCTTTCTGGGATCTATCCCGCCCACCCACTATTTGCGGGTATCATTTGCCCCAGCCCTTTTTGCGTTTGGATTGCTTTGCCATGAACTTCATCTCGTTTGAATTTGCAGTTTTTCTCGCCCTGGTCGCTCTCGGCGTTGTTTTGCTGCCGGCCCGCGGCCGCGTATGGCTGCTGCTGGCCGCCAGCCTCTATTACGCCCTGGGCGCCGGCCCGGCCACGCTCGGCGTGCTGTTGCTGTGCGTCGCCCTCGCCTGGGCCGCTGGCCGCGCCCTCGCCCGCTGGCAGGGTAATGCCCGCAAACTCGCCCTCTGGTTGGCGCTGGCCGCTCTGCTCGGCCTGCTCGGCCTGTTCAAATATGCCACATTCGCCAGCAACATCCTCGCCGAACTGGGCCTGACCCTCCACCTGCCGCAACTGGCTCTGCCGCTGGGCATCTCATTCTTCACCTTTCAACTCATCGGCTACCTGCTGGATGTCTACCACCGCCGCCTGCCCGCCGAGTCCAGCCTGCCGCGCCTGACCCTCTTCGCCGCCCTCTTCCCCAAATTGCTCGCTGGCCCGATTGAGCGCGGCGCCGCCCTCTTGCCCCAACTGGCGGCCCCCGCCCGCCCCGCGCCCGAACGCCTGACCCGCGGCCTGCAACTCATCCTCTGGGGGCTGTTCCTCAAACTCGTCCTCGCCGACCGCCTCGCCACCTGGGTTGCGCCGGTCTTCGCCGCCGGGGCGGCCTTCAGCAGTCTGGAAACGCTGGTGGCCCTCTACCTGTATTCCTTTCAGATTTACTTTGACTTCGCCGCCTATTCCCTGCTTGCCATCGGCGGCGGGCGGCTGCTTGGCATTGAGCTCACCCAGAACTTCCGCCGCCCCTATCTGGCCGCCAGCATTCAGGAGTTCTGGGCGCGCTGGCACATCAGCCTCACGACCTGGCTGCGCGACTACCTCTACCTGCCGGCCGTGCGCCGCCGTTTGGCCCGCTCGTCCAACCGCGCCAGCCTCAAATTGTGGGATTACCAGATTCTGCTCGTCTTCCTCGCCAGCGGCCTGTGGCACGGCGCTGGCTGGACCTTCATTGTCTGGGGCGGACTGCACGGCCTGTTGCATGTGGTCAGCAACTGGCGGCCGGCCGCCCTACGTCCCCTGCCGCGCGGGGTGGGCGCGCTGTTGACCTTTCATATCGTCACCTTTGCCTGGGTCTTCTTCCGCGCCGAGTCTCTGACCGAAGCCCTGCGCCTGCTGGCCCAGGTCGCCCGCCTGCAGGGCGGCTTCACCCTCGCCGCTTTTGCTGGCCTGCCGCTCACCCAACTCGTCGTGCTGGGCGCCCTGGCTATCGTGCTGGCAGTGGAAATCACGCTTGAACGCCGCGGCCTCACCGAGGTGGATGACCTTCTGCCCCTGCTGCCGGGCTGGCTGCGCTGGTCGGCCTATTACGGCCTGGCCCTCACCATCCTCGTCTTTGGTGTCCTTGAACGTTCCGATTTTATCTACTTCCAATTCTAAATATGAAACCCTTCCTGTACCGCCTCGCCCTTTTCCTGCTGCCGCTCGCCCTGCTGGTGGCGGGCTTCAATATCCTCATTGAC
>JANJTX010000057.1 GCA_024710875.1 Anaerolineales bacterium
TTGTGTTGGATCGGGGAATCGGCAGCGTTTCAGAGAACTCACAGAGTGGCATTTTCATTTTTTGGGGGGGGGGGGGGGGGGGGGGGGGGGGGGGGGGGGGGGGGGGGGGGGGGGGGGGGGGGGGGGGGGGGGGGGGGGGGGGGGTGGGGGGGGGGGGGGGGGGGGGGGGGGGGGGGGTTTTTTGGCGCCCGGTCCTGGGGGTTGGGGTTATTGGGATCGCTTTTTAATTGGGTGTGGTTTACCCGGGGGGCGGCCCGCTACCCAGACGGGCGGCCGCCTGGGCGCGCGGGCGGTAGGGTCTTGCTTTATTGGGGCAAACGGGGTTTGGGGGGGCGGACTTTGGTTCTGGGGGGGGGGTGGGGGTGGGGAATTCGACGGCCACTTCGGTTTCCAGTTCGGCGACAAATCCAGCCGCGGCGGTCGCCTGCAAATCCGGCAGGCGTTCATTCTGGCGGTTGCCGCGCCCCAGCAGGTTGCACAGGCACAAGAGCGGGATGAGCAGCAAGGCCCACAGCCAGCGGCTGCGCTTTTTGGCCGGGGCGGGCGCGGCCGGGCTGGGCGGCGGGGTGAGGGCGGGCGGGGCGGGCGGGGGTGTTTGCGCCCCGGCCATGGCGCTCTCGCTCAAGGGCTCGCCGAGTAAATCCGGCAGGGCTTCACCGGCGGCGGCCCGGCGGAAGGCGGCGACCATCTCGTCGACCGTGGCAAAGCGGTCGCCGCGTTCCTTGGCCAGCGCTTTGAGCAGCACGCGTTCGACGCCTTCGGGGACATTGGGGTTGACCGAGCGCGGCAGCGGCAGCGGCTTATAGATGTGGTCATGCACAATCGAAAAGGGCGTATCGGCGATGAACGGCACCTGCCCGACCACCAGTTCGTAAATCAGCACCCCAAACGAGTAGATGTCTGTGCCCGCATCCAGCTCTTTCTTGCCGACCGCCTGCTCGGGGGAGATGTACTGGGGCGTGCCGACCATCATGTCTGACGAGAGGGTCGACTCGCCGGAGGCGGCGATGCGCGCCAGCCCGAAGTCGGCCAGGTAAATCGTGCCGTCCTCGGCGAGGATGATGTTGGAGGGCTTGATGTCGCGGTGCAGGATGCCGCGCCCGTGCGCAAACGCCAGGGCCGCCCCGACGGTTTCGATGATTTTCAGGCCCTCGGCCGCTTTCAGCGGCCCCTGACTCAGGCGCGCCTTGAGGGTCGGCCCTTCGACATATTTCATCACCAGGTAGGGGGTATCGTCCTGATGG
Organism: Anaerolineales bacterium; assembly: GCA_024710875.1. Taxonomy (GTDB): domain Bacteria; phylum Chloroflexota; class Anaerolineae; order Anaerolineales; family UBA11579; genus SCUK01. Next base: position 1,245 of record JANJTX010000057.1, read on the forward strand.
GCAAAGTCATAGACCGGGATGATGTTGGGGTGGTCGAGCTTGGCAACGACCTTGGCCTCGCGCTGGAAGCGCGCCAGGAAGTTGGGGTCCTCCATGAAGGCCGGGTGCAGCACTTTGAGGGCCACGTAGCGGTCGAGGTTGGCATGGTAGGCCTTAAAGACCGTGGCCATCCCGCCGCGCCCGAGTTGTTCCATGACCGTGTACGGCCCGACCTGCTCACCTTCGCGAAACATCATGCGTGCTCCTTAATTTCGTTGGGGGAATTATAGCGCGGGGAGGCGGGGAAAGAGGAAGGCAGAGAGAGAATTGGTAGTGGGTGTGGTTGAGGACGGTTTAACCACAGAGGCACGGAGACACAGAGAAAAGCAATAAATGCTATTTGTAGTAAAACGTGTCTCCCTGCCTCCGCCTCCCCCCCATCTCCTCCTCCTCCATCCCTCTACCCGCGCTATAATCCCTGCGAAGCTCATGAAACAAGTCCTGCAAAACCTCAAGGACGGCCAGACGCTGGTGGCCGAAGTGCCTGCCCCGACCGCCAAACCCGGCCAGGTATTAATACGCACGGCGGCCTCGCTGGTTTCAGCCGGCACCGAGCGCATGCTGGTCGAGTTTGCCGGCAAGTCGCTGCTGGGCAAAGCCCAGGCGCGCCCCGACCTCGTGCGCCAGGCGCTGGATAAAGCCCGCCGCGAAGGCCTGCTGACTACGCTTGAAGCCGCCTTCAACCGGCTGGACCAGCCCCTGCCGCTGGGCTACTCCTCGGCCGGCACGGTGATGACGCTGGGGGCGGGCGTGACTGGCCTGCAACCCGGCGACCGGGTGGCGTGTGCCGGCGGCGGCTGGGCGGTGCATGCCGAAGTGGCGGCTGTGCCGGTTAATCTGGTTGCCAAGCTGCCCGACAATGTAGATTTTGACTCGGCGGCTTTCGCCACGCTGGGCGCGATAGCCATGCACGGCTTTCGGCTGGCGAAGGTGGGGCTGGGCGATAGCGTGGCGGTCATCGGCCTGGGCCTGCTCGGCCTGCTCACGGTGGAAATCGCGCGTGCCGCCGGTTGCCGCGTGCTGGGCATTGACCTCGACCCGGCGCGCGTGGCGCTGGCCGCCACCCGCGGCGCGGTGGCGGTTGCCCGCCCGGAGGCGGTAGAAGCCGCCGCCCACTTCAGCCACTCGCAGGGCGTGGACGCGGTGCTGATTTGTGCCGACACCGAATCGGATGACCCGATCCAACTGGCGGGCGACATCGCCCGCGAGCGAGCCGCCATCGTGGCGGTCGGCGCGGTCGGGCTGAACGTGCCGCGCCGCAGTTACTACGCCAAGGAACTCCAGCTGATCATCTCGCGCTCCTACGGCCCCGGCCGTTACGATGCCAGCTACGAAGAAAAGGGCGTGGACTACCCCGCCGAGTATGTGCGCTGGACGGCGGGCCGCAACCTGCAAGCCTTTGTGGATTTGCTCGGCAGCGGCCAGATACAGGTCGCTCCGCTCATCAGCCAGCGCTTTCCGGTGGAAGACGCCCCGGCCGCCTATGAGCTGATTACCGGCAAAACCGGGTCGCCCTTCCTCGGCGTGTTGCTGACCTACCCCCAGACCCAGACCGCGCCCGCGCCGCAACCGGCCGCGGCGGGTACGCGGCCACCCCAGAACAGCCTGCGCCTCGGCGTGCTGGGGGCGGGTAACTTCGGCAGCGCGGTGCTCTTCCCAGTACTCAAGAACCTGCCCGGCCTGCACCTGCAGGCCGTCGCATCGGCCAGCGGCCTGAACGCCGCCCACGCCGCCCGCAAATTCGGCTTTGCCCGCGCCGCCAGCAGCGAGCAGGAAGTCCTCGCCGCGGCGGATGTGGACGTGGTCGCGGTCCTCACCCGCCACCACCTGCACGCCGCCCAGACGCTGGGGGCCCTGCGCGCCGGGCAGCATGTCTTCTGCGAAAAGCCGCTGGCGCTCACCGCCGCCGAGCTGGACGACATTGAAGCCGCCCTGTCCGCCGCGGATGCGCCGCGCCTGACGGTGGGCTTCAACCGCCGCTTTGCGCCGCATACGTTGCTGCTTAAAGAGTTCATCGAAAATTCCGGCGAGCCGCTGGCGCTGCACCTGCGCGCCAACGCCGGTTATTTGCCGCCCGACCACTGGACGCATGACCCCGAGCAGGGCGGCGGCCGCCTGCTGGGTGAGGCGATTCACTTCATTGACTTACTGACCTTCCTCGTCGGTCACCCGCCCAACGCGGTGCAGGCGGCGGCCCTGCCGGATGGCGGCCGCTACCGCGGCGATAACTTTGCCCTGACCTTCACCTTTCCGGAGGGCTCGGTGGGTACGCTGCACTACCTCGCCAATGGCGATAAGAGTGTGCCCAAAGAGCGGCTCGAAGTCTTCACCGCCGGCCGGGTGGCGGTACTGGACGACTTCCGCCGCCTGCGCCTCACGCGGGATGGCCGCAGCGTGACCCACACCGCCCGCCTGCGCCAGGACAAAGGCCACCGCGCCCTGTGGGCGGCCTATGTGGCGGCGCTGCAAACCGGCGGCGAGCCGCCCATCCCCTATGCTCACATCTTCGGCGTGCACCGCGCCACGCTGCAGGCTGGCGCGGCGTTGGGCGGGGCGGATGCTCAATCACAAAAAAGAAACTAACAAATTTCTAATTAAGTCATAACTAAATAATCCCGCTCCTTGTGCTAGAATCAGCACAGAAGGATGAGCGTGTGAGGCCTTCCGGCGGCTAGCCCCGGCTGGAGGAGAAAGGCTCACACTCATGTTGGACTGGATTGCACAGTTCACCCCGATTCAGCAGGCCCTGCTCGCGACCTTCTTCACCTGGGGCGTGACCGCCCTCGGCGCGGCGGCCGTCTTCCTCTTCACCACTGTCAATCGCAAATTACTGGATGCCATGCTCGGTTTTGCCGCGGGTGTGATGCTGGCCGCTTCCTACTGGTCGCTGCTGGCGCCCTCCATCAGCCTCGCCGAAGAAATGGGCCAGCCCGCCTGGCTGCCGGCGATGGTTGGTTTTCTGTTGGGCGGGTTGTTCCTGCGCGGGGTGGATGCCCTGCTGCCGCACCTGCATCTTTTCGCGGCCCGCGCCGAAGCCGAAGGGGTGAGCACTACCTGGCGGCGCAGCGTGCTGCTGGTCAGCGCCATCACCTTGCACAACATCCCCGAAGGGCTGGCGGTGGGGGTGGCTTTTGGGGCGGTGGCGGCCGGCTTCCCCAGCGCCTCACTGGCGGCGGCCGTGGCGCTGGCTATCGGTATCGGCTTGCAGAATTTCCCCGAAGGCGTGGCGGTGGCCGTACCACTGCGCCGCGAGGGCATGAGCCGCCTGAAAGCCTTTGCCTACGGGCAGGCCTCGGGCATGGTCGAGCCGCTGGCCGGGTTGCTGGGCGTGGTGGCGGTGCTGGCGATGCGCCCGCTGCTGCCGTATGCTCTGGCGTTTGCGGCGGGGGCGATGGTCTTTGTCGTCGTGGAGGAACTCATCCCCGAGTCGCACGCCGGCGGCCATACCGACCTCGCCACGCTGGGGGCGATGCTCGGTTTTGCGGTAATGATGACGCTGGATGTGGCACTGGGCTGAAGGCACGATTTGTTAGCCAGACGTTAACCTGCCCTTCAACCAGCCTTAACTGCCATTCGATATACTCCCTTTGAACCAATTGCATGGGAGTATGCATGAACATCAATTTCAATCCGGAACTCACCGCCGACCTCGCCCTGGTTACCCCGCGACAGACCTGGGACCTGCGCCTGGCGCATTTCTGTTCCGACCTGCTTAATCCGCCGCTCATCACCGCCCTGGGCGTATTGCTGCTGGCCGGAATCTCGGGCGGCAGTTGGGGCTGGGCCGCGGCTTACATCCTGCTGGTCATCGGCCTGCCAACCCTGTATGTCGTCCGGTTGGTGCAAAGCGGGCAGGTCAGCGGTTTTCATCTGCCCATTCGCCAGCAGCGCATCAAGCCCCTGGTCTTTGCCTGGGCTATCAGCGGGCTGGCCTGGCTGGCGCTGGTGGTCGGCAGCGCGCCGCCTCTGCTGGCTACCTTTGCCGGGCTGGGCTTCTTTCAGGCCGGTCTGATGTTGCTCATCACCCTGTACTGGAAAATAAGCGGCCATGCGATGGCGATTGCCGGGTTTGCGGTTTTCCTTTTGGGCGTGCTGGGCTGGCCGGCGGCCCCGGCGCTCCTGCTTATCCCCATCGTCATCTGGGCGCGTTTACGTACCGCCAGCCACAGCCTGAACCAGACTCTGGCGGGCTCGCTGGCGGGCGCGGCCTTCGTGCTGGCCCTGCTGGTTGTGCTGTAACCTCTTTGATTTTCTCTCCTCCTGGTTGGGCGCGTCCGCGCCACGAGCCGTCGGTGTGAGGCCGACGGCTCGTTTTTGTTTTAAGGGGTAGGGAGTGAAAGCGCCCCGGTCAGCCGGGGAAGTGATTCTCCGGCGCGTCGTCTTCGTCCGGCCCGTAACGCAGGAACTGGGCTTTGAGCTTACCGAACATAAGCAGGTCGCCGTGTGCCAGCGGCGCGGGTGTTTCCGGTTGCAGGCGGCGGCCGTTCAAGAAGGTGCCGTTGCCGGAATGCATGTCAATCAGTTCGGCTGATTCATCTTCAATATTAATGCGCGCATGCAGTTTGGATAGTCCGTTCTGATAGGCATTGTAATTGGTCAGGTCGAGGTCGGGCACCAGCGCCTGGGCCTGATGCCGCCGCCCGACGGTATGCTCGCCGGTGCGCTGGATTTCCAGCACCTGCCCTGAATCCGGGAAGTACAGGCTCGCCAACGCCGTTGGCCCACTACCGACCGCTGCCAGCGGCCCGCCCTCCATCCCCGGCAAGTGTTCGGTTGCACCCGTGCCCGCCCGCAATGCCGTGGTGCGCACATTGGCGCGCATGTATTCCAGGTCCTTCACCAGACTGGCGAAATCCGGGTAGCCCAAGCCGGCCTCCATTTGCGACATGCGGAACAGCGTTCGTTCCAGGTCGTCATTGTCGCCGGTGTAGTGCAGCAGGCCATCAATAATCTGCGCCAGGCTGCGCAGGTCCTCGGCGGTGTAACGGGGTTGAAAATCCGGGCGGCTTTCCAGCGCACCTCGCAGACCTATCTGGGCCACCAGCACCTGGCCTTTGGGCAATAGAAAGATGCTATTGGCATCCAGCACGCCATGCCCCACCCGGAATTTTTCGGCGGTGGCCAGCGCCTGGGCAACCTGGTAGAGGTAAAATGGCAGCAGGGTCTGCGGCACCGGCCGCTGGGTGCGAGACGCGGCCCGCTCGGCCAGGGTTTCCCCGGTCAGGCGCTCGTAAACCACTATCGGTTTGCCTGCAAATTCAGAGACCTCAATAATTCGCGCCAGGTTGTTATGCCGCACTGCCACCAGCTTGGGCAAGTGGGCTTGCAACCGGGCCGGGTCGATGTGTTCAGCCCGAAAGGTTTGCGCCATCACCTCACGGCCACTTTCGGCTTCAATCGCGTGAAACAAATCCCCCAACCGGTTGGAATTCCGCAACACACCCAGAATATATCGCCTGTATGGATTGTTAACCATCTTTCCCTGCCTTGCATTGGATTCTAGCCCACTCGTGATACTCCGACAAGGTGTAAGTGTCCACCAGTTGGCGGGGATAATGCCCCGTTCCCCTCGTGGGCGTTGCCTCCCCGCTTTCAACCTCCCGGAGGTTTGGTTTCTCGCGACTCGCAGGCAACAAAAAAGGCCGGGGAGGCGTCCCGGCCTTATCTATTAGCGCGAGGCAGGCTCGCGGACTAACCTTGCATGGGCAATGGCTGCAACAGAGCCATCAGGTTGCCGCTGGGGTCGCGGAACATGCTGTAATGCCCGACGGTCGGGATTTCCATGGTTTCCATTAAAATTTCGCAACCGGCGGCTTTAATTTTCGCCAGTGTATCGGCGATATCCGGCGTGTTGATGTAGGGCGTAATCGTTCCGGCTGCATTTTCGGGAGTAATCGGGTTGAAGCCGCCGGGGGAGCCGCCTTCGGCGGTGAAGGTGGTGTAATTCATGGAGTCATAATCCGTGAATTCCCAGCCAAAGACCTCGCCGTAAAACTTCTTCATCTCGGTGCGGTCTTTGGATGAAATCTCAAAGTGAACAATCGCGTGCGGGTGTACCATTTCGTTTAACTCTCCTCTGAGTTTGGAATACCCAGATTATAGAACATATGTACTAAATATGCAAGAGCCAGTTTTCGGTCTTTTCGGCTCGGCTTTTCTTCTATAATTGTTCACAGCCACATTAGGAGCAAGAAGCATGCCCAAAACCGCAAAACCCCGCCCCGATGCCGGCACTATCTTCCTCTGGCTGCTGGTCATCGGCTTTATCGGCTCGATTGTCGTGTCCTTCGTCTGGGAAACCGCCCTGCCGCTGTGGCGTTCCGGCCGCACGCTGGAGTTCGCCCTCAACCTGGTTGGCTTCCCCATCATCCTGTTCGGCGTGGCGGTGTTCGTGTGGAGCGCGGTGCTGTTCCTGCGCGCATACTTCAACAACCTCGCCGACATCATGGCCGGCGGCGCACTCCTGCGCCAGACGGCTGACCGGGCCGAGCGCCGCGCCCAGCGCCGCCAGAATATGCAAAATTTGTGGCTGGTGTTCAAAACCCCCACTCTCTGGTTCTTCTGGGGCGCGGCCATCATCACTCTCGGCGGGCTCGTCCTCAACGCCGCCAAAATCCTCGGCTACGATACTCTCTTCTAACCCGCCAGTAACCAATTACAAGTTACACTTCCCCCATCATGCCCTACCGTTTACGCGCCCTCCCGCTGGCTTTCAAAGCCTTCTGGCAACTTGGCCCGGCCGCCAGCCTGCGCTTTGCCGCCTACCAGGCCGCCGTGCGCCTCGGCCTCTACCGCCTGCTCACGCCCGCCAACCGCCCGCCCGAAGTGACCGAGCTGCGCCCCTTGCCGCTGACCTGGCCGAAAGCCGCGGCCCTGAAAGCCGCCCTGGGGCCGGAGGGCGAGCGCACCCTGCTGGCCGAGGCGGATGAAATCCTCGCCGGGCAGGTGTGCCTGTTCGGCGGGCCGCCTGTGCCGCTGGAACTGGCTCCGCCCTCGCCGCTCTGGCACTGGTCGTATTACAAGATGCCGCGCATCGGCGGGCGCGACATCAAGCTGCTCTGGGAACCGGCCCGCTTTGGCTGGGCCATCACTCTGGGGCGCGCCTACCGCCTGACCGGCCACGAAAAATACGCCGAAGAATTCTGGCTGCGCACCGAGAGCTTCCTGACTGCCAACCCGGTCAACCAGGGACCGAACTGGGCCAGCGCCCAGGAAGTTGGCCTGCGGCTGATTGCCATGGCGATTGCCGCCAGCCTGTTTTGGGCTTCACCCGAAACCACCTCTGCACGCCAGCGCCGCCTCGGCGCGGCCCTCGCTGCTCATGCCCGCCGCATCCCGCCCACGCTGTTGTACGCCCGCGCCCAGAACAACAATCACCTGCTGACCGAAGCCGCCGGTTTGCTGACTGCCGCCGCCGTGCTGCCCGGCCACCCGCAGGCGCGCCGCTGGGCGCGCCTCGGCCGGGGCGAGTTCGGGCGTGGCCTGCGCACGCAAATCAGCCCGCAGGGGGCCTACGCCCAGCACAGCGCCAATTATCACCGCCTGCTCCTGCAAATTGGCCTGTGGGTGCAGCGTCTGGCCGAAAGCGGGCCAGACCCGCTCACGCCCGCCAGCCGCGCCTGCCTGGCGGCCGCCAGCGAATGGCTGGCGGCCCTGCTGGACCCCGAAACCGGCACGCCGCCCAACCTCGGCCCCAATGATGGCGCGCTGATCCTGCCTTTTACGACCCAGCCTTTTGCCGACTTTCGCCCGGCGGTACACGCCGCACGGCGCGCCTTCACCGGCGCAGACCTGCCGCCGGATGAAATGGCCCTGTGGCTGGCCCCGGTCGTGTCCGGCGCGCCCAGCGGCGTCATTTCGCCGCATCTCAAACTGACCTCCGGCCACGCCTGGGGCGGGCTGCGGGCTGCGCGCTACACCAGCCGCCCCGGCCATGCCGACCCGCTGCATTTTGACCTGTGGTGGCGCGGTCAGTACATCTCCCGCGACCCGGGCAGCGGCTTCTACAACGCCAAGCCGCCCTGGGAAAACCCGCTGACCGGGGCCGAAGTCCACAACACCCTCACCCTCAACGGCCAGCAACCGATGACGCGGGCCGGTAAGTTCCTGTGGCTGGACTGGGCGCAGAGTGACGCGCTGGAACACAGCGCAACCCGACTGGCCGCCCGCCATAACGGTTACCGTCGACTCGGCCTGGCCCACACCCGCACGGTGGAAGCCGCGGGCGCGGTCTGGCGCATCATGGATGAAGTCCAGCCGACGGGCCGCCGCGCCCCAGCGGACGCCGCCCTGCGCCTGCACTGGCTCTTGCCGGACTGGCCGTGGGAATTGGAGGGCGCGACCCTGACCCTTGCCAGCCCGCACGGGCCGGTTTCGATTGTTGTTTCCGGTGGCGGCAACCTTCAGCCCAGCTTGGCCCGCGCCGGGGAGTTGCTGGCCGGGGCTGCTGATGTCCTGCCCGCCCGCGGCTGGTTCAGCCCGACCTACACGGTGTTGGAGCCAGCCCTGTCTTTCGCCATTGAAGTACAATCCCCGCTACCGGCGACCCTTACCACGACCTTCACCCTCCCGGTCTGACCGCCCTAATTACCAGTTACTATCTCTCCCATGCACATCCTCCTCATCCATCAGGCCTTTGCCGCCCTACACGAACCCGGCGGCACTCGCCATCACGAACTCGCCCGCCATCTCGTCGGGCAGGGGCATCGCGTGACCATCATCGCCAGCCCGGTCTCGTACCTGACCGGCGGCGCGGAAGCCGCCCCCGCCGCCCCGGAACCCGGCCTGACGATTCTGCGCGCCGCGACCTACCGCGCCCACCACAAGAGCTTCGTGCACCGGGTGCTGGCGTTCCTTTCCTTTATGCTGTCTTCGTTCCTGCTTGGCTTGCAGGTCAAAGAAGTGGATGTCGTCTGGGGCACTTCGCCGCCCATCTTTCAGGGGCTGACGGCCTGGCTGCTGGCGCGCCTCAAGCGGGCGCGCTTCCTCTTTGAAGTGCGCGACCTGTGGCCGGCCTTTGCCGTGGCGGTGGGCGTGCTGCGCAACCCGCTGCTCATCCGGGCCTCGGAAGGGCTGGAACGCTTCCTCTACCGCCGCGCTGACCAGTTGCTGGTCAATTCGCCCGGGTTCATCCCGCATGTGCAGGCGCGGGCTGGCCGCGCCCCGGCGCTGCTGCCCAATGGGGCCGACACGCGCATGTTTGACCCGGCCGCCGATGGCGCGGCCTTCCGCGCCGCTCATAATCTGCACGGCAAATTCATCGCCCTGTACGCCGGAGCGCACGGCTTGAGCAACGACCTCGGCGTGGTGCTGGAAGCCGCCGCTATACTGGCGGACCAGCCCGACATCGCCCTCGTGCTACTGGGCGATGGCAAAGAAAAACCAGCCCTGATAGCCGAAGCTGCCCGCCGCGGGCTGACCAACGTCCACTTTCTGCCGCCGGTTGCCAAAGACGAGATGCCCACCGCCCTGGCGGCTGCCGATTGCGGCATTGCGATCCTCAAACCGATTGAACTGTACAAGACCACTTACCCCAACAAGGTCTTTGACTACATGGCCGCTGGCCGCCCGCTGGCGCTGGCGATTGACGGCGTGAGCCGTGTGGTCGTTGAAGCCGCCGGGTGCGGCCTGTTTGCCCAACCCGGCGACCCGGCCGCCCTGGCCGCCGCCCTGCGCACATTGGCCGCCGACCCGGCCGCCGCCCGCCGCATGGGCCTGGCTGGCCGCGCCTACCTCGAACAGCATTTTGACCGCCAGGCGCTGGCGGGGCAGTTGGAAGGGTTGTTGCAGGGGATGCTGAGAATACAGGCAGGGAAGTAAGCAAGAATCAAGTACACAAGCATCAGGTACACAAGTAGACAGGGAAACAGGGATATCGGGAAGAGTGACCGGCCGCTGCGCCTCCCCTCCTCCCCTTGTCTCCTTGTTTACCTGCCTCCCTGTCTACCTATATACCTGTATCCCTATCTTCCCCGCCGTGTATAATCCACCCTGACATGGCCCGTAAAATCCGCCCCGAAGACCTGACCGAAGACCAATTGCGCCAGTTGCTGGTGGCCAAACGCCGCGCCGCCCGCCGCCAGCGGCTGGATGACTTCCGCCGCAAGGGCCGCCTGATAGAACTGGCGCCCAACCCGGGCAGTGCCCGCACCCCGGGCCTCTCCGCCATCCAGATTGACGAACCCCTGGCCGAGCCAGACCCGGCCACCGAAGCCCAGGCGCGCCGCAAGCAACTCTGGGACCGCGCCCTGCTGGCGGTCGAAGTCCTCGCCGTCCTCGGCCTCTTGTTTGTGTTCTTCAATGGCGCCAGCCTGCTGCAACGCCTCAACACCGAGGTCTCGGCCGCCCTGGCGCAGCCGGCCATCAGCCCGACCCCGCTGATTACGGCGGTGGTGCTGCCTTCCGGCCATACGCCGCCCACCGACCCCGGCGGGGCGCGCCCCAACGAAGCTGAAATCCCCGAACACCTGCGCCCGCTGGTGCAATCGCTGGCCAATGTGCCCGTACCGACCCCCGGCCCGGAACAGGCCCGCCGCATCCAGATTCCCGCCATCGGCGTGGATGCCCCGGTGGTGCAGGGCGACGGCTGGGAAGACCTCAAGCAGGGCGTGGGCCAGCACATCGGTTCGGCCAACCCCGGCCAGAACGGCAACCTGGTGCTCTCGGCCCACAACGACATCTTCGGCGAAATCTTCCGCCACCTGGACCAATTGCAGACCGGCGATGAAATCATCGTCTACACCAACGTCCGCGCCTACACCTACATCATTGATCTTGAAACCCAGGTGGTCGAACCCACCCGGGTGGAGGTCCTCGCCCCCACCGCCACACCCACCATCACCCTTATTTCCTGTTATCCCTATCTTGTGAACAACATGCGCATCGTGGTGCGCGCTTCCCTGGTCGACTCCTAACTCCTCCGCTATGTCAGCCGCCTCCCTGAAACAGCAGCCCCGCCTCCCGGCGCTCTTCCTGGCCGCCGCCCTCGCCTTCGCCGGCGTGCTGGCCGCCCGCGCCCAGGGCGCCGCCACTGTCACCGCCGGCCCGCCAGACCTCTCTGCCTTTCCCACCGTCCGCCTTCTGGTCGATGTCCGCGACGCCAACGGCGGGTTTGTCTCCAACCTGCAACCCGAGAACTTCGCCATCCTCGAAGACGGCCAGGAATCTCTCCTTGCCGAGGTCAACGAAACCCGCCCCGGCGCCCAGATTGTGGTCGCCATCAACCCGAGCCAGTCCTTCGTCATCCGCGACGGCCAGGGTATCAGCCGTTATGAATACGCCGTCCAGGCCCTCGCCGTGTGGGCCGCGGCCCAGGCCGGCAGCCCCACCGACCGCTTGAGTCTCGTCACCCCCCAGGGCGCCCTCGCCAGCCACACCACCGACCCGGCCACCTGGCTGGCGGCCCTCAATGCCTACCTGCCGGACACCAGCGCCCTCGTCCCCGGCCTCGACCCGTTTGGCGCGGCCCTCACCCTCGTGAGCGACCCCACCCCGGACCCCGGCATGGGGCGCGCCATCCTGCTCATCACCCCCGCCATCAGCAACGAAGCGGCCGCCGCCATCGAAAGCCTGGCCGAGCGTGCCCTCGCCAGCAACACCCGCGTGCATGTCTGGCTCATCGATTCACCCGCGCTCTTTGAAAGCGCCAACGCCCTGGCTCTGCGCGGCCTGGCCCAGCAGACCGGCGGCGAATTCTTCGTCTTCTCCGGCCTGGAGCCCATCCCCGACCTCTACGCCCTATTTGAACCCGGCCGCCGCGCCTACGAACTCACCTACCGTTCGCGCCTCACCACCCCCGGCACCCATAGCCTGAGTGTGCGAGTCGTTTCGCCTCAGGCCAGCGCCGCCAGCGAAGCTCGCCTGTTCGAACTCGCCCTCCAGCCGCCCAACCCCATCTTCGTCTCACTCCCCGCCCAGGTAGTGCGCGAAATCCCCGCTGGTGAGCGCATCGCCTTTGAAAACCTCCGCCCCACCCAGCAAGCCCTCGAAATCCTGGTTGAATTCCCGGATACAATTCAGCGCGCCATCGTCCGCACCACCCTGTACGTCAATGGCGAAGCGGTCGCCGAGAACCTCGCCCCGCCTTTTGAATATTTCACCCTCGACCTCACCGCCTTCGTCACCACCGACCCCGTCAATCTCATCGTCGAAGCCGAAGATGAACTCGGGCTGGTCGGCCGCAGCAACGAAACCCGGCTTAACATCACCGTTTTGCAACCCGCCAACGACTTCTTCGCCATGCTGCGCCGCAACCTTGGCCTGATCCTGGCCGTCAGCATAATCACCGCCGGGGGAGTTCTGGCCCTCGTCCTGGTACTGGCCGGTCGCTGGCAGCCCCGCCGCTTAAGCGAGAGCACCCGCCCGCGCCCCGCCACCGATGACCCCGTCACCCAGCCCATCCGCCTTACTACAGATACCACCACGCCGGCCCCACCGCCGCCCCGCCTCGCCCCCCTCGCCCGCCTCGTGGAACGCCTCACTGCCCCGCGCCTGCGCTGGCCCCAGCGTACCGCCCCGGCCCCGCAGCCGCTGGCCTACCTCGTGCGCATCGGCGAAGATGGCGAACCCCTCGGCGATGGCGTGTTCTCGGTCGTTCACCGCGAAGTCACCTTCGGCTCTGACCCGGCTCAGGTCAACCTGCCGCTCGAAGACCCGGCAGTCGAGCCGATTCACGCCCGCCTGTGGCGCGCCGAGGATGGCCAGTACCGCTTTGCCGACAACAACAGCGTGGCCGGCACCTGGCTGAATTACCAGCCCGTGGCCGCCGAGGGCAGCTCGGTGGAACATGGCGACCTGCTGCACGTCGCCCGCATCGGCTTCCGTTTCACGCTGAGCAACCCCGGCAAAACCCGCCGCCCGAATGTCACGCCCCTCAATGGCACGGACGGCGATACATGATGATTCCTGAAAAGCGCGCCCACCTGCGCGTGGCCGCTGGCAGCGATGCCGGCCGCCGCGGCAAAAACAACGAAGACCAGTTCACCGTCCTCGCCTTTCGCCTTGCCCCCAACAGCCCGACCTCGGCCCTCTTTGCCCTCGTGGCAGATGGCATCGGCGGCCACCAGGCGGGCGAAGTCGCCGCCAAAATCGCAGTTGAGATGCTGTCCGAAGCCGTCGCCCGCAGCGATGCCAGCCAGCCCGGCCCCATCATGCAAGCCGCCATCCTGCAGGCCAGCGCCGCCATTGCCGCCCAGGCCGCCGAGGATGAAAGTAAAAAAGGCATGGGCACGACCGTGGTCTGTGCCTGGGTTATCGGCGACAAACTCTACACCGCCAGCGTCGGCAACTCGCGCCTCTACCTGCTGCGCGGCGGCTTGCTGCGCCAGCTCAACTGGGACCATACCTGGGTGCAGGAAGCCGTGGATGCCGGTGCCCTCACCCCCGAACTGGCCCGCAAGCACCCCCACGCCAATGTTATCCGTCGCTACCTCGGCTCGCGCCAACCGGTCGAGGTGGATTTCCGCCTGCGAGGCGGCGAACCCGGTGAAAGCGAAAAACAGCAGGTCAAAAACCAGGGCTTTCCCCTCCAACCCGGCGACCGCCTGCTGCTGTGTTCCGACGGCCTCAACGACATGCTGGAAGATGAACAGATTCAGCGCCTCGCCGACCAGCCCGACCTCAACAAAGCCAAAAGCGAACTGATTGCGGCCGCCAACGCCGCCGGCGGAAAAGACAACATCACCGTCATTCTGCTCGAAATGCCGGGCGGCAGCCGCCAGCGCAACCGCGAGCGCACCCAGCGCCAGCGCCTCGGCTGTGGCGTGGCTGCGCTCTTCGGCCTGCTGGCGGCCCTCGCCTTCTATTTCTACGGCCTGCCCTACTTCCGGCCGGACCGGACCCCCACGCCCGCCCCAACCCTCACCGCCACGCTGCCCCCGGCGGCCACAGTAACCACGCCGCCCACGCTGGCCCCCAGCCAGAGCCCGACCGCCAGCCCGACGGCCAACACCCGCGCCACCGCCACCCCCGCGCCCACCAACACGCCGCAGAGTTTCTTCGCCCCGTCAGGCATCAGCCCGACGCCTTAGCCTGCCGCCCCAAACAAAAAGAGCCGGCATCACCGACTCTAAACTTTAGCCCCTATGCCGTCAGCAAGCCGCTGCCGTTAAACCGCACCTGTATTTCAAATCTGACGGCCGGAAGAGCCCCCAATTACTATTTATCAATTACCCCCCGGCATTATCCTCCAGCATCTCGCGCGCCGCCCGGCGGCCAATCTCCACCGCGAAGTTCGTGCCGCGGTCCCACGGGTACACCTGGCTCATGCTGGCAAAATACAACCCCTCAATCGGCGTGCGGATGGCCGGGATATTGCCCGAATGGTTCACCAGCGGCACCGGCTGGGCGTACTTGGTGCGGTGCAGCCACACCTTGTTGACCCACGAGATATCAAAGGCCGGGTTAATGCGCTGGATACCGGGCACAAATCGTTCCAGTAATTCCTGCTCAGTCAGGTTGAAATATTCGTGATTGGATTCGAGATAGTCGCCACAATACACGATGTGCTGGCCGCCAAAATTCTCTTTCGGCACAAAGTTGGTGTGTTCCACTAAGGCCAGAAACGGGAAGCCGGCCTCTTTGGGGATGTTGTACCAGTAATAGCCCTGTGGGCTCACCGGCCCCTTGAGCGCCAGCGTGAGCACCACCGCCCCCATGCTCTTCAGGCCCAGCAGGCCCTTGAGGTACTCGCCCGGCAGGGTCGGCGTCAGCCGCGCCAGCAGCCCCGGCGAAGTCGTGACCAGTACCCGGTGGTAGGCCGCCATCGTCTGCGAGTCGCCAGTCGTCACTGCCAGCCGCCCGCCCGGCAGTTTCACGACTTCATTGGCGGGCAGGCCGAGCTGGATATCCACACCCATGCCGCGCAAAATCGCGGCGAAATCATCCGCAAAGGCCTGAAAGCCGCCTTCATACGTGCCGAGGTTGGTGGTGCGGGCGTGCAGGCGCGCCCACAACCAGGCCATATTGACCTGTTTGGCATACGGCCCAAACTTGCCGACCATCAGCGGCTCCCACATCTGCTTGTACACCCGCTCGCCGGCCCAACGCCGCATCCAGGCATCCACCGTGCTGCGCTCCAGCCCGCGCCAGTTGTTGCTCAAGCGCAGGTACAGCCCCACCAACCCAAAGCGCACCTTGTCCAACCCCCAGCCGAGGCCGGGGTATTTAATGGCCGCAGTAATCGAATCAAACGGATGCCATTCGCCATTGTGATACAGTACGGTATAGGGGCGCGGGAACTGCGCCTTGTGGCGCAAACCGAGTTCATCCAGTAGGCCGAGCATGTGGCTGTCGCTGGCGAACCAGTGGTGGTAGAACTTCTCCACGCTCCAGTCCCAGCCCGGTTCCTTAAAACCCGAGGCCAGCCCCCCAACATAGTCTTCGGCTTCATAAATCGTTACCGTATGGCCGGCGCGGGCCAGGTCATAAGCGGCGGCCATGCCGCCAAAGCCCGCCCCCAGAATGGCGATGTGCATGCGTTTGGTCATACGTCCTCCACAGAATCCACCGGGGTGGCTTCCGGCGCGCGGCGCAGCAGACGCACCAGCGCCAGGCCGCCTACCAGCCCGGCCAGCCCGGCCGCCAGCAGTTCGCGGCGCAGCGCCAGGGGTGTATCCAGCAGCGCCAGGTTGAGCGCCATGCCCGCCCCGAAGGCCAGGGCCGAGGCCAGCACCCACAGGTCCGGCTGGCGGCAGGCGGGTTTGAGGGCAAACCATTGGAACACGCCAATCACGGCACCCTGCACCAGTTG
Source organism: Anaerolineales bacterium (assembly GCA_024710875.1). GTDB lineage: Bacteria > Chloroflexota > Anaerolineae > Anaerolineales > UBA11579 > SCUK01. The sequence continues at coordinate 17,032 of JANJTX010000057.1, forward strand.
CAGGCCAATCACAAAGGCGATGAAGGCCGTTTCGCCGCGCCCGGCCGCGTTTTGCAGGGCGCTGGTCAGCGACGGCTGGAAGTAGTTTGCCAGCGCGCCATACACCAACACCCCGGCGGCGGTCAGCAGGCCCCAATGAAGGGCATTCAACCGGCCGCGTAACGCCAGCCCCTGAAACAGGCCGCGCCCCAGGGCGCTCAACGCCAGCGGCCACAGCCAACCGGTTGGCAGCGAAGGGCTGAACAGGTCAAACAACAGGCGCGCCGCCAGCGCCGCTATCACCCACAGCGCCACAAACCCCACATCCGCTTTACGAAAAGAAATCTTCATCCAGTCCTCATCCGGTCGGTTGGGGTTCGGCTTCGCTGGTCGGCACTTCGCCCCAGCGCAGCCCGGCTTTCAGCGCATAGTATGCTCCCAGCGCCGTAATTGGCAGCCACAGGGCCACATGCAGCACGAGGGTGTAACCCGCCGCCAGCGCCTGCGGCACGCCGTAGGCCACCAGCACCGCAATGCCGGGGGCATCAAAGGTGCCCACATAGCCCGGCGCGCTGGGGATGGTGGTCGCCAGATTCACAATCCCATTCATCAGCATCAGGGCGAAGAAAGACACTTCAAAATCAAAGGCATGCATCACGAACCAGTACTTGCCGGTTTCCAGCAGCCAGATGACCGCCGAAGTGGCGAAGACCATCAGCACCTCGCGCGGCGAGCGTAACGCCGCCAGCCCGCCCAGGAAGCGGCTGGTGATCCCCAATGCCTTTTCGCGCAATCTCTGCGGCAGCAAACGCTGGATGAGCCAGCCCGCCAGCGCCTCGCTGCGAAGCGGGAACATCGCCGCCAGCAAAAAGCCGCCCAGGGCCGCCACAAAAGCCGCCGCGCCCCACACGGCCAGGTTCTGGATGTTACCGACAAAGCCGGAGTCGCCCGTGAGTTTGGCGAGTTCGGGCAGGTTGAGGAATACAAAGGCCAGCATCACCACCCCGTCAAAGACACGCTCCACAATCACGGTCGCCAGCGAGGCCGAAACCGGCACACCTTCACGCCGCTTGAGCACCACCGCCCGCAGAATTTCACCGGCGCGGGCCGGGTAGATGTTGTTGCCCATGTAGCCAATTGCCACAATTGGGAACATCGTGCGGGTCGGGATGGCCTTCAAGGGCCGCAGCAGGTAATGCCAGCGCCAGGCCCGCGCCCACACCGCCACAAAATAGACCGCGATGCCGGGCAGCAGCCAGATAAAGCGCGCCCCCTCCAGCGCGCCCCACAAATCCTCCAGGTGCAGGCCGCGCAGCGCCAGCCACAAAAACAGCGCGCTCACCAGCACGCCGAGCCAGAATTTCCAGTCTTTCATAGGCCGGATTCTACCATCTGAGGCGGGTTATTCCGCCGCCAGCAATTCCAGCAGGTCTTCGTAGGAAGTAACCCAGGAGATGCGCTTGACGAACTCGGCCAGGCTGGCGCTCTCGGCCCGCAACTGGCGCACCGCCGCCCCCACCGGGTCATCGCCGGCCGCCCCGCCGGGCACATCTGCATAGGCGCCGTGAAAGGCAAAATAGGCCTGATTCAGTTTGCGGATCCGGTAGCCGTTTTCCCAGAACACCGCCCGCCGCGCTTCCATATAGGCTTCGGCTTCTTCAATCCGCCCCTCGGCCAGCAGCGCATCCACTGTCACGCGGGTTGCGCGCATTTCAGCCCGGAAGTCAAACGACGGCGGTTCGGCCGGGTGGGGGGCTGGCGAGGCTGTTGCTTCGGGCGTCGGGCTGGGCGGGGCGGGCGGTGGCGGGGCAAACTCCGGGAAATACCGCTCAATCACCAGTCCGCCAATTTCCTTGCCCGCCAGATTCGCCACCGTTTCATTGATAATCCGCAATTCCGGGCTCTCGTTATACAAGTAGCCCAGCGGCCGCAAAGTGAGAAAATTATGCAACCATTCATGCGCCACCACTTCCGCCAGAAAGTTCAGGTTGGTGGTCTGGATGACCATCGTGGGGTAGGTGCCAATCCCGCCCACCGGCACGACCAGCGCCGAAAAGCCCAGCTCGGCCGCCACGGTCTCTTCCAGAGCGATGTGCTGCTCCAGGGTGGTATCAGTTTGCAGAGACACCATCCGCACTTGCTCAATCCGTTCGCGCGGCGAGAGAATTAAGGCCCAGGGCAGTGGGCTGGTGTGGTAGAGCACTGGCGGCACCGGCTGGCCGGCCAGGGTCAGGTCCATTTCGCTGGCCACCGCGGCCACCATCAACTCCAGTACGTTCTCGGCCACCGGTGCCAGCGCCCGCCGCTGCGCTTCCAGCGTTGCCAGTTCGGCCCGCAGGCTGGCGCTGACGGCCTCGGGGTCCTCTATCGCCGGGTCAGCATAGATTTCGCGGAGGCGGTCTTCGGTCTGCTGAATCTCGCCCACCAGATCGCGCCACTGCAGCACGACCTGGCGCTGGCTTTCAGCATCCAGGTAAGCGGCCGGGCCCAGCATCCCCTGGCGCAACTTCACGCCCAGCGCATTCAACGTCCAGATCGTGTAATCAAACTCGTAGGGGCGAGTGAACACCCGCACGCGCGCCTCTGGTGCCAGCGGCGGCGGGTTGGCCGGACCCACCAGCAATAACAAAATCGCCCCGGCCAACAGGGCGATACTCAGGCGGTGGAAACGGGGCGGTAACTGCATGGCGTGATGATACCTGCAAGCGCGCCGGGCGTCAATTTTCTCCCGCGAGTGGCCGGGGGGCTGGCTGCCGCGGGTAAGTTCAGCCTGCTGTGAGGCCGTCCTCCCGGTGTGATGCCCGGCTATTCCGGGCGCGACTTGCGCAACTGGGCCAGTTGGTACTCCAGCTCGCTGCGGCGGCTGGCTACGGCCTCATTCAAATTGGCCTGGAACCCCGCCGTGCGGGCACGCAGTTCATCGCGCAGTTCATTGCCGGAATACGGCGCCAGCAACAACGCCAGACCGGCCCCCACCAACCCGCCCAGCAGCACTCCAAAGATAAAGTTAAAGACTTTGTTCATCAGTAAGACTCCCGTCTGTCAATCATGGTATTATGCGTTTACACCCTTATTATAGAGGATTTTAAGGCCCGCCCCAAATCAACCGGGCGCGCCCCCCTAAATTAATGGCAACATTGGTACTGGCGGCCGGGATGCCGCGGGCCGGCTCCGGCTGGCACTACAACCTTGTGCACGACCTGGTGGTGGCCGCTGGCGGGCAGGATGCCCGCACCATCCGCCGCCGATTTCTGCTCGCTCCCATCCTGACCGAAGTGAATTGCAACATCGGCGCCCTGACCGCCAAACGCCTGCTGCCCACCCTGCTGCCGGCCGCCCTCGGCCAGCGCTATGTCATCAAGACCCATGCCGGGCCCAAGCCGCTGGCGGCCTGGCTGGTGCAGCGCGGCTGGCTCAAACCGATTTATGTCTATCGCGACCCGCGCGCCGCGGCCCTCTCGGCCTATGAATACGGCCGCCGCGGGCTGGAAGCCGGCCGCGCCAACGCCTTCTCGCACCTCACCACCATCGAAGAAGCCCTGGACTTTATGCGCCTGTATGTGGAGATCTGGGCCGCCTGGCGCGCCCGCCCGCAAACGCTGGTGATGCGCTACGAAGACCTGCTGGGCGATTACGAGACCGAAACCACTCGCCTGCTGGCGGCCCTGCGCATCCCCCCTGACCTGCCCGGCGTACCCGCCGCCCTCGAGAAGTACCGCCCCGGCCAGACCCGCAAAGAGGACCGCGGCATGCACTTCCACAAGGGCCAGCCCGAACGTTTCCGTACCGCCCTCACTCCCGCCCAACTGGCCCGCGCCGCCGAGCTGTTCGGCCCAGCCCTGCTGGAAATGGGCTACGAAATCTAAGAGTACTCCTGAAACAAAAACCGCCCCGGCCTTTTTGCCGGGGCGGTTGCTATTACAAACGAATTGTTTCGGATAGGGGCGACCTGCAGGTCGCCCAAGCCATTTTATTTTTGAAACGCGTCTAACTGCCACCCAGGGCATACGCGCCATCGCCGCTGCCGCTGGTGCACACCTGGCCGCCGCTGATGGTCACGGCCTGCGCCACCCACGCCCCGCCCACATAGCGATAAATCACCGGGCTGGTCAGCTCGCCCACCGCAAAGCACACGGTGTAAGAACCCGTGCCCGGTTCACCATCCGCATCCGTACTGCGGAAATACAGCGTGTCGGTGGCATCATCCGGCAGGCTGGCTTTCGCCCCACCCGGCAGGTTCGGGCTGACGGTGCACTTTCCAGCACACGTACCGGCATCAAAACTCACACTGCCGTTCTTGGGGCCGCCGAGCGAGAGGCTGCCTGCCCCGGCTTCACCCTGCACCACATTGCCAAAGCGGCCATAGGGCGGGTAGACCGCGCCGCCGGAAGAACCGCCGCTGCTGCCCGCTACGCACACCGGGTCACCGACGATTTCATCATCAACGATTGTGTACACGCTGGCAAAGCCCGGGCCGCAATCGTCCAGAGCAATCGCGTGACCGGCCGGGAAGGTGCAGGTGCCATTCTCAAAATCCACCCCCGCCCAGGTGCCGCCCTCCAATATGCATAGGAAAGCCAGCGAGTCAAAGTCTAAAATGTCGACTGCCCCGCCCAGAGTGTGGGCGCAGCCGAGCCCGAATGCGTCAAGATCGCCATCAAAAAAACCTACGATATAGGCATAACCAAACATGTAACAGAAAATCCCAGCGTCTTCAATCCAGCAGGATCCAGTTTCGGAACTCCCGCCATCACCGATCCATGTGCCGCCCAGACCTACGCAATCATCCTCGGGGGTAATGGCCGCATTCGCCGGGCTGACCACCCCGCCCAACGCCAATGCCAGCGTCAGTATCAGAACCACCAACCCAGTCAGGGGCTTTCGTGAGAAAACCATGTTCCACCTCCTCCAGTGGATAATCGTTACCCACCCGCTTGAGTGAGTTCGCTGCCAAATTATAGTAGGTATTCTGACCAAAAAAGGGTTTCCTCACCCCGGCTTTTTCCACTCCGGCACATTCACCGGCCGCAAAATGCCCTCAATCTCGGCCCGGTGTTCCTCAAACCAGGGCGGCAGGCGCAGGTTTCGGCCCAGTTCGGCTACCGGCTCATCCACCGTAAAGCCCGGCCCGGCGGTGGCGATTTCAATGATGTGCCCATCCGGGTCACTGGTGTAGATGCTCTTGAAGTACACCCGGTTCATCACCGGCGAAACGTTGAGACCGGCCCGGATGAGTTTTTCGCGGAAGGCCAGTTGGGTGTCCTCATCCGGCACGCTGAAAGCCACATGATGAGTTTGCCCCGCGCCGTGGCGGGCGCGCGGCTCGCTGGCCGGGTTGCGCTCGAAGTAGGTAATCAGCGTACCCGGCGCGCCCTCGCCCACGCCCCAGTACCAGTGGGCCGAGTCGGGGTCGTCGAAGTTATCGGTCATCTTGATGCGCCGCAGGCCCAGCAGCTCGCGGTAAAAGGCGTCCGTGGCGTGGATGTCCGACCCAATCGCCGTCACATGGTGCATGCCCTGCAACAGGGCCATCCCGGCGTCAATCTCGTCCACCGGCTCCGGCCAGGTCTGGCTGGCCACCGCGGCTTCGTCCCGGTTGCGGATGACCATCTCCGGCGGCGGGGGGCGGTGTTCCGTGCCCAGCGTTTCGGCCGGTTCATCGCGGGTAAAGCCCGGCCCATCCGTGGCGATTTCGAGAATCAGCCCGTCCGGGTCCTGAAAATAGATGCTGGTGAAGTAATAGCGGTCGAGCGGGCCGGTGACTTTCAGCCCCAGGTCGGTCAGGCGGCGTTTCCAGCGCAGCAGGCCGTCTCGGTCGGCCACCCGCAGGGCGAGGTGGTGCGTGCCGCCAATGCCGCGCACGCCGGGCCGGGCGGTGGGCCACTCGAAAAAGGTGATGGCCGTACCGGGGCTGCCGGTTTCATCGCCAAAGTACAGGTGATAGGTGCTGGGGTCATCAAAGTTCACGGTTTTCTTGGTAAAGCGTTGCCCGAGCACATTGCAGTAAAAATCAATCGTGCGCTGGGCATCGTTACAACCAATCGTAATGTGGTGCAAGCCGGTGATCTCAGTCATTGTGTTACTCCTTCCATTCTCTTTCTACCATTAATAATCTCTATTTTTCAAACCGCCCCTCAACCTTGATGCAATTTCAAATTACCAGTTACCCTTTACTCGTTACCGCCCTTCCAACCTCTCCAGCACAATCCGCTGTAATTCGGCCTGAATGTCCTCCGGGGCGCGGTCGGCATTCACTACCGCCCAACGTCCCGGCTCGGCGGCCGCCAGGGCGTGGTAACCCGCCCGCACCCGCTGGTGGAACTCCAGTTGATAAGCATCCATGCGGTTCCACTGGCCGCTGTCGCTGGCGCGCCGCCGCAACCCCGCCTCGGCCTCGATGTCCAGCAGCAGGGTCAGGTCGGGCGTCAGTCCGCCGGTGGCAAAACCCACGATGCGCCGCAAGGTGTCCAGGTCGGTCTGGTGGCCGTAGCCCTGATAGGCCAGCGTGGAGTCGGCGTAGCGGTCGCACAGCACCACCTTGCCCGCCGCCAGCGCCGGGCGAATGACCTCATTGACCAGTTGCGCCCGCGAAGCCTGAAAGAGCAGGATTTCGGTGGTCGGGTGCATTTGGCCCTTGTGCTTGAGGTCCATGATGACCTGGCGCACTTCGTCGCCAATCGGCGTGCCGCCCGGCTCACGCGTCACCAGCAGGTCATAGCCAGCGGCGCGCAAGGCCTCCGCCAATGGCGGGATCTGGCTGGTCTTGCCGCTGCCGTCCGGGCCTTCCAGGGTGATGAACATACCGCAAGTGTACCGCGCCGCATCGCTTTGAGCGGCGCGGAATTATTCGATTTTAAATAGCATGTATTCCGTGTTATCATGCTATTGTGATACAGTCATTTGGGACTGCTGGTTCAGAAGATATTTTCAATGGCCGAAACAGCAAGGCCGCCCGCCAGACTCTGCCAGCCGATTTGTGGACGATTGCCTTCCGCAAACTGGATCAACTTGACTCAGCGGCTGATTTGAATGACTTACGCGTACCGCCCGGAAACCATTTGGAAAAGCTGGTTGGCAAACGTGCCGGACAATACAGTATCCGCATTAACCGCCAGTATCGCATTTGCTTCCAATGGACAGACAACGGCCCTGAACAAGTTGAGATTGTTGATTACCACTAGGAGATACGAGCATGGTTCGAATTCCAACTGACCGCCCCCCGACCCACCCCGGCGAAATGCTGCTGGAGGACTTTCTGCTGCCGATGGCGCTCCCCCAGCGCGACCTGGCGGATGGTATCCGTGTTCCTTACCAGCGCATTAACGAACTGGTCAACGGCAAGCGCGGCATCACCCCTTCCACCGCCCTGCGCCTCGCCAAGTTTCTCGGCAACTCCCCGGAGTTTTGGCTCAACCTGCAAACGCGCTGGGATTTATTTCACGCCACCCGCAAGGAAGCCGCTGACCTCCAGAAGATACAGCCCGTAGGCTAAGGCTTTCCTACCCTCCCCAACAAAAAATGGCCCGGAAGCAGTGCTTCCGGGCCGATCTGTTCAATCATTCTGCTATTCCCTGAAAATCCTTACCCTTCGATTGGGCTCTTTGCCGTAGGAATGCGAGACCAACTTCGCATCCTGCGCCATCTCGTGCTGGATGCGCCGGACATAGGAAGAAGCGGGCGGCAGTTCTACCCAGCGCTCGCCGTTCAGCACGGCGTTAATCGCCTGGCGGGTTTGCTGCAACAGGTCCTCTTCATCCTCGCCGCCGTTCTGGCTCCAGCCGCCGATGTCAAACAGCCCGCCCAGAAAGCGCTCCATCTGATTAACCGTGTTGGCGCGCAATACATAGACCGGCATGCCGCGGTGCTCGGCATCCACCACCGTGCGCTGGCGTTTGCGGTAATGCGAGCGCAGCGTCACCAGCACATCCGCTTCGCTGACATCATGCGCCACATACACGGGCACGCCCAGATGCTTGGCGGCATTCTCCAGGCGGTTGCGCGCCACCCCAAATGGGTACACCCGCAGCGGTTGCTGCTTGCTGTGGCGGGCCGGGCCGCTGGCTTCTACTTCCGGCTCGGCGTAGATGGAAAGCGGCGGGGCGCTGCTGATGCCGTTGCCATTGCCATTGCCGCTACGGGCCGGGGTGCGCCCACTATCGGTTGGCGTGGTGCGGTTGCGCAACGGCCCCTGATTGCCCAGCGAAGACTGGCGCGCCGCCCGGTTGGCCGGCGGCGCGGCGGCTTTCTGGATGTCAATACTGCCATCTTCCCGGCGAGTACGGATTTCCGGCGGCAGCGGGTAGCCGCGCAACAGCGCATCGACCGCGCTGCCCACATCCGTATGCACCGCCAGCGAGTCACGCGTCTGGATTTCAATCAGCACGTCAAAGGTCGGCGGCGAGCGGCGTTCCAGCACCGTCTTCTGGGTGCCGCGCCGGCGGGCTTCTTCATCCGATAGCGTCACTGATTCAATCCCGCCAATCAGGTCGGAGAGGGTCGGGTTGAGCATGATGTTCTCGAGGCTGTTGCCGTGCGCCGTGCCAATCAGTTGCACGCCGCGCTCGGCAATCGTGCGCGCCGCCGCCGCTTCCAGCTCACGGCCGATTTCGTCAATCACGATGACTTCGGGGTTGTGGTTCTCGACCGCTTCAATCATGACCTCGTGCTGCAAGGTCGGCAGGGCAACCTGCATCCGGCGGGCGCGGCCCACGGCCGGGTGCGGCACATCGCCATCTCCGCCGATTTCGTTGGAAGTGTCCACAATCACCACCCGCTTCTTTTCGGCCAGAATGCGGGCGGCCTCGCGCAGCAGGGTGGTCTTGCCGACCCCCGGCCGGCCGAGCAGCAGGATGCTTTTGCCTTCGTCAATCAGGTCCTGCAAGATATCAATCGTGCCATACACCGCCCGGCCGACGCGGCAGGTCAGGCCGACAATATCGCCGCGCCGGTTGCGGATGGCGGAGATGCGGTGCAGGGTGCGCTCCAGACCAGCGCGGTTATCGGCATCAAAATCGCCCAGGCCTTTGACCACCACATCGATCTGCTCGCGGGTGACTTCGTGCTCGCTGATGACGGTCTCACCGTGTACCAGGCGCGCCGTGGGAACCCGCCCCAAATCCAGGATGATTTCGAGCAGGTCGGCGGTATTGTTGGCTTTACGGACGGCGGCCGCCAGGTCAGGCGGCAGGACATCCAGCAGGGCGTCCAGGTCGTCAGTGATTTGTCGTTGAGTCATGCGATTCCTCGTAGTCGCCCAAACCGCGCGGTTGCGCAGTGGGCGTGTGGGCCAGAGCCCGGGGTCAGGTTTGCGGCAGTTAGAGGAGGGGACAGACGCAGGTGGGGTAACAATCTGCGCCTATTATAGTATTTTTTGGCGCGACGCGAGTTAAAAAGAAGAAAAGTTAATCAAACGTTTACCCGCCCGAATCGGGGTGAAAGCCGTTGCGCGGCCGGGCCTGCTGAATCGGCTCTGTACCGCCATTAATCGCCGGCAGGGCCGCGAGGGACGGTTTGCGCACTTCCGCTGCCAACCGTCGCACCATCACCGCCTGCGGCGGTCCGGCTTCGGCGCCCAGTCCGGCCAGCGCATCGCCCAGCCAGGCGGTGTAGGAGCGCAGGCAAACATACACCGGCCGGTTGGGGCGCGGCTGCAAGGCAGCCAGCAAACCGGCCAGACAGGCATTCGTATCCTGCAATTCGGGGTGGATGAAAGGCTGCACCCACCAGCCGCGCGGGCCGCGGTGCACATCGGCATAGGCCATCAGCTCCCCCTGCTGGCGCAGGGCCAGGCCGCGCGGCCGGGCGTGCTGGCCGGGCTCGACCTGTTGCACCAGGGCCGGCACCAGCAGGTTGTAGAGGCGCTGAATGTCAAACTCATCCACGCTGGCGGCCGCGGCCCAGGGGTGTTTGCTGGCCGCGGCCACCGGGGCGGCCGCCACCCGCCAGATGCGCTGGCGCGAATAGATGCTGAAGGCCGCCTGCCGCAGGGCCTCGAAAGTCCGGGTCTTTTCGTCCACTTCCGCCACCACGCTCTGTGCCCCGCGCCCGCCCACCCGCCGCAGGAGGTGCTCAATCAGCGGGGCGAACTCGGGGGCGTCCAGCCCGCTATCCGGGGCGATGAAGGTAAAGCGCGCAAAGGCCGCTCCGGCATTGTGGGCGACCTGCGCAATCAGCGGCTCGGCGGTGCTGTTATCCGGTTTGGCAATCGAGGTAAACACTCCGCTGGCATGCGCCAGGGGCGAAAGGGCCGCCCCGGCGGGCACCAGGCCGCGCCCCCAGGTGAGGGTTGGGCTGCTGTCCAGAAACAGGCCGCGCCGCCGGTAGTGATGCAGGCGGGGCAGGTCCTGGATTTCAAAGGGGCGTATCATGGGGTTCGGTCGCTGGGTAATCGGTCAATGAGTAATGCGTCCATGCGGGCTGAGGAAACCCGCGCGTGGGCTGTGTACCCCTTATAACACACAACCCCGCCGGGGGTGGCGGGGTTGGTAGAGAGTTGTCATTACGAGGAGGACGAAGTCCGACGCCTGTCCTGAGCGCAGTCGAAGGAAAGCAATCTCAGATACTTCTACGAATCCACCAGCGTCAGAAAATACTGGTGAAAACGGTCATCCTGATTCAATTCGGGGTGAAAGGAGGTCGCCAGCAGTTTGCCCTGCTGGGCGGCCACAATCGTGCCATCTTCCAGCGTTGCGAGGGTTTCGGCCTCCGGCGCATCCACCGACTCAATCAGCGGGGCGCGGATAAACACCGCATAGAACGGCGGGTTCTCCTTGCTGACGCGTGCCAGCGCCGGAATATCCAACCCGACCTCAAACGAATCGACCTGCCGCCCAAAGGCATTGCGCTGCACGGTGATGTCCATCAGCCCCAGCAGCGGCTGGTCGCGTTGCGCATCCTTGGAGAGAAATATCGCTCCGGCGCAGGTGCCCCAGATGGGCTTCTGCTGGCCAAAGGCCCGCAGCGGCTCGATGAGGTCATAAGCCACCGCCAGCTTGCCAATCGTGGTTGATTCGCCGCCGGGGATGATGAGACCATCCACCGCCGCCAGCTCGCCCGGCAGCCGGATTTCAGCGGCTTCCACGCCCAGCCGCCGCAGCACGGTCAGGTGCTCGGCAAAATCGCCCTGTAACGCCAGTACACCGATTTTCATCAAAAATCGAAACTCGTTATTCGTTTACTGATATTAGGAATATGACGCGCAGCGCATATATGCACAACTGGCATAGGTTTACTATTCACGGCTCACGATTAACGGCTTGCGGTCTTTTTCTACCACCCTCGCCCGGCGATTTTCTGCTCTTCGGGCATGTCAGAAATCTGCCGCCCGACCATCGGCTCACCGAGGTTGCGGCTGACATCTGCCAGGATTTCCGGGTTGTTGTAGTGGGTCGTGGCCTTCACAATGGCGGCGGCGCGCTTGGCCGGGTCGCCGGACTTGAAGATGCC
>JANJTX010000099.1 GCA_024710875.1 Anaerolineales bacterium
CTCGACCTTGATGTTTTCGGCGCCTACGACCTGCTCAAGGCGGGCGCGCAGTTCATCGGTCAGCAGGGTGGTGTCGTTGGGGAATTCCAGGCGGTAGCCACGCTTGCTTTCAATCACATAAATGGCAAAGCGGTCATCGCCCGGGTAAGAGATGAGCATGCCGTGAATGCGGCGCATGCGCAGGATGTCGCGCGCCCGGTCACCGCCGGAGCGCAGGACCACGGTGACCATTTTGGGCGGGCCCTCCGGGCGGGGCGGGGCCGGTTTTTCAACCGGTGGCAGCCAGGCCGAGGGTTGGCTGGCTTCTGCCTCCGCGGGCGCGTTGGAAGCCGCGGGCGCGTTGGAAGCCGCGGGCGCGGGTGAAGGGGCGCTGGTTTCGGGGGCCGCCAGGGCGGGCTCGGGGTGATTTTGAGGTTCGATATCCATGGGGATCGGGGCTTCGCTTTCCGCCGGTTGGGCGCTGGGTTCTGGGGGTTGGCCTGGGGCAGCAGCTTTTTGAGCGGCCACAACGGTCATTGGCTCTTCAAACCAGGGGTCGGGCGGGTTTTCGGGTGGGGGCGGCAGGCCGTCCTCCATGCCGTAGTAGCCCTGCGGTTCGGCAATATAGGGCAGAGCCGGGTCACCGTCTTCATCCAGCGGTTCAGGTTCGGGAGCGACCTGACTGGCATAGACACCCATGTGCAGGTCGGGTTCCAGTTCGGCTTCGAGGGCCGCCTCGGGGCTCAAACGCGGCAGGGGCGGGGGCGGCAGATCTTCGCCGGCGGCCAGCACCACATCCACCGAGGTGCGCACGCGGTCTACCAGAATTTTGGGTTCGCCGCTGGCGGAGTCCAGCTTGCCATCCACAATCACGACCTTGTCAAATTCCAGCAGGCTGTGGCACTCGCGCCACGTACGGGGGAAGACGACCAGTTCCATCATGCCGTGGACATCTTCCAGCCCGATGAAGGCCATTTCATCGCCCTTCTTGGTGTAGTGCTTGCGCAGGCGGCTGACCAGCCCCGCCACGCGCACATGCTGCTCATGTTCGGCCAGAGAGAGGGTGGCGGCGGTGTGAGTGATGACGCGCTGCAAATCGGCCATGACTGGCGTGAGGGGGTGGTCCGAGACATACATGCCCACCAGTTCGCGTTCCCAGTTGAGCATCTCACGACGGTTGACTTCTTCGTTGACTTCAGGTAGATGGATGGGTTCGGCCAGACCGGTATCGCCGCCAAAAAAGGAGAGCTGGCCGCTTTCGACCGCCTGCCAATGGCTGCTGCTCAAGGCCATCAGGGTGTCCATAACGTGCAGGAGGGCGAGGCGCGGGCCGTAGCCATCCAGCGCGCCGACTTTAATCAGGCATTCAAGGGCGCGCTTGCCGACCTTGCGCAGGTCGAGCGTTTCGGCCAGTTCGTTGAGGGTCGGCAGGGGGGTGTCGCCGCGCTGGGCCATGATGAGCTCCACCGAGCCCTGCCCGACATTCTTGATGGCGCCAAGACCAAAGCGGATGTTGTTCCCGCCATCGGCGCGGTCTTCAATGGTGAAGTCCCAGCCGCTGTGGTTGATATCCGGCGGGAGGACGTCAATACCCATGGCACGACAATCGGCGACATAAGCGGCGACTTTGTCAGTATCGTTCTTGGAAACGGAAAGCAGGGCGGTCATGTACTCGACCGGGTAATTGCATTTCAGGTAGGCGGTTTCAACCGCAATGACGGCATAGTCGGCGGCGTGGCCTTTGGGGAAACCGTAGCGGGCAAAGGCTTCCCAGTCGTTGAAAATCAGGTCGGCAACATCCTGGGTGACGCCATGCGCCAGAGCGCCTTCCACGAACTTGGCGCGGTTGGCCAGCAGTTCATCCTCCTGTTTCTTGGCGACTGCCTTGCGCAGAAAGTCAGCATCTGAGGCGGTGTACCCGGCCAGGTTCATGGCAGTGTACATGATTTGTTCCTGGTAGACGGTGATGCCGTAGGTTTCTTCCAGTACGGAGGCCATGTCCGGGTGGCGGTAGGTGACCGGCTGTTCGCCGTGCATGCGCTTAATGTAGTCGGGGATGAATTCCATCGGACCCGGGCGGAAGAGCGCCACCATGGCGACGATATGGTCAAGCCGGGTGGGTTTCATTTCCTTCACCCAGCGGGTCATGCCAGCCCCTTCCAACTGGAAAACGCCGGCGGTCTCGCCGCGCCCAAGGAGGGCGTAGGTCTTTTCGTCATCCAGCGGGATGTTGTCCAGATTGAGGGTGATGCCGTGCCGCTGGTGGATGAGGTCGCAGGCGCGCTGCATAATGGTAAGAGTAGATAGGCCAAGAAAATCCACTTTGAGCAGGCCGAGCTTGTCAATGGTGGACATCTCGAACTGGGTGACGGTTTTGATGGGCGCGTCTTCGGCAGCGGCGCCGGTAGGCCGGTGGAGCGGGATGTACTCCACAATCGGGCGGTCGGTGATGACCACACCGGCGGCATGCGTGCCGGCATTGCGGATGGAGCCTTCTATCTGGCTGGCAGTATCCAGCAACTCGCGCACTCGGGGATTGCGCTGATACTCCTGCTTGAGGTCGGGGATGTCCTCAATGGCGGAGGCGAGGGTCATGTCCTTGCCGGGGACAGCCGGGATGAGTTTGGCAACCGCATCGACTTCCGGAATGGGGATGTCCATGACCCGGCCGACATCGCGCACCGCGGCACGGGCCTTCATGGTGCCAAAGGTGATAATGGCGGCCACTTTGTCATCGCCGTATTTCTGGGCGCAGTAGGCCATTAGTTCGTAACGGCGGTCGTCCTGAAAATCGAGGTCAATATCCGGCATGGAGACGCGGCCGGGGTTGAGGAAGCGTTCAAAAATGAGTTTGTGGGCAATCGGGTCAACCAGAGTGATTTCCAGGGTGTAGGCCACGATGGAACCGGCAGCCGAGCCGCGGGCGTTGTACCAGATGCCTTCCTGGCGGGCATGGCGGCACAGGTCCCACACAATCAGGAAGTAGGCATTGAAGCCCATTTCACCGATAACACTCAGTTCGTATTCCAGGCGCTCACGGATGTCTGGCCGTTCGGCATCGTCTTTGTAGCGCTGGCGCAGGCCGGCTTCGCAGAGTTCGCGCAGGTAGGATTGGGTGTCATAGCCGGCCGGGACTTCAAATTCGGGCAGGTGATAGCCATCGGAGCTCAAGTCCACATTGCAGCGCTCGGCAATCAGGAGTGTGTTCTCCAGCGCGCCGGGGACGCCCGCAAACAGGGCGGCCATCTCGTGGGCGGTCTTGAGGTAGTACGAGCTGTCGCTCATCTTCATGCGGTTCTTGTCGCTTAAGAGGCTGCTGGTCTGGACACAGAGCAGGATATCCTGCAAACGGGCATCCGCCTCGTTGATGTAGTGGACATCATTGGTGGCGACAAAACGGCCCTGATAGCGCTGGCCGAGGGCCTGCAATTCTCGGTTCAGTTTGGGGATTTCGGGGATGTCATGGCTTTGCAACTCAATGAAGAAGCGCTCCGGGCCAAAGACTTCGTAGTACCAATCAAGTTTCTTTTGGGCTTCTTCCGGGTTTTCGCGCAACAGGGCGCGCGGCACTTCGGCGCTCATGCAGCCGGTGGTGCATATCAGGCCTTCGTTGTGGGCGGCAAGGAAATCATGGTCAATACGCGGGTAATAGTAGAAGCCTTCCAACTGGGCGGCTGAGGCAATTTTGAGCAGGTTCTGGTAGCCGGTCTGGTTTTCAGCCAGCAGGAGCAAGTGGTAAGACTGGCGGTCCAGGGTGTTGTCGCGGTCCTGCATGGTGCGGGCGGCCATGTAGGCTTCCAACCCGATGATGGGTTTGATGCCCTGTTTACGAGTTGCATTGTAGAAATCAATAACGCCGAACATGGTGCCATGGTCGGTAATGGCAAGCGCGCCCATCTCCATCTCTTTGGCGCGCGCCACCAGCGGCTCGATATGGCTGAAGCCATCCAGCAACGAATACTGGGTATGCACATGCAGATGGACAAAATCGGACATTGGGAACGCCGTTGGACTGGTGGAATCAGATTATAGCATCCGGCCTTTTGAGGCCGGCCTGCGGGCGGCTTAAAGAATTGAATATATTAAGCTTGGGAAGATGTGCGCCCAATTCCACGAAGAATTGGGCGCACAACGGGTACCGGTTTTGGTTCAGGGACAGTTGTTCGGGTCGTTAATCGGATCACAGGGGGTCGGGCTGGGCGGGACATCGGTGTCCCTTGGGGCCGGGTCAGTTGGCTTGGGCGCCCCCGGTGTGGCCGTGGGCCGCGGCGGGATGGCGATGAGCCGCAGGTCGCCGATCGGGACGTTGGGGGTGACATCTCTTTCCGCCAGCCAGCACAGCACGCCCTGAGCAGTGGGATGGCGGGCGACGAACCAGCCGGGCTGGAAGCCGTAGCCAACCAGGTCCAATTGCAGACCGGCCTGAATGTTGCGCAGGTAGGCCCAATTGGGGCCGGGGCCGCTGTAACAGGGGGTATCGGTATTGATGGTCAGCATGGGCTGGTCGGGGACATCCGGAGTGGGCGTTTCCGTGGCAAATTCAACCGTGGCATCCAAACTGAGGGCGGCGCCCTCGCCTTCATAGGCGCCAACATCACAGGCCGGGCCAAATGGGCGGGAGAACGGGCTGCCGCGCTGGTCGGTGGCGGGGCAACTGCCGGTGGCGGCCTCAATGGCCGGGCTGCCAACCAGGAGCGCCATGGTTTGGGTAAAGCCGCCATTATCGGCAAGGGTGTCCAGCAGCAGGTCAACCGGGGCATAGGTGAGGCCAAAGCGGCAGGTGCCATCGCTATCGATATTCACCCCGCTCAGGGGCAGCGGGACAACACCGGCGGCGGTGCTGATGCTGCAATCGCTAACGCCATTGCGGGCAATCAGGCTGTTCTCGACCCGCGAAACGCCCGCGGCGCCATTGTGGGCGGCGAGACCCACGCCGTCGTTGTCGGCAATGGTTACATAACTGAGCGATAGACTGCCAGTACCGGCAGAGATTGCCACGCCCTGTGCGCCAGTAACGGTGGTGTTTATCAGGCTCAAGCTGCCGCGATTGTCTATTGTGCCAACTGGTATTGGATTGTCGGCGAACAGGCTGCGCTCCACGATGCCAACCCCGCCAGCATGGTTAAAAAGGGCCGCCAGGCTGCCGCCATTGCCGATAATGCTTGATTCCCGCAGGACGAAGTTCCCGGTTTCAAAGTTGAGGAGCGCGCCATTGGTGCTATCGGCCAGGACGGAGCGCACCAGCAGCAGCGTGCCGTAATTCTGGATATGGCCGGGGATACTGGTTTCGCCGAAAATGCGGCCATTGGCGCGCAGGACGACGTCGGTAAGGCGGGCGCTGGCCCCTTCACGCACTTCCAGGCCGACTTTGAAATGGTCGTGAATTTCGCCGCCGGTCATGGTTAATTCGGCGCCCTCGTTTAACCGAATGCCATAGTCATTGGCGTAAATGATGACATTCGTAAGGGTCGCATTGCCCCCAATGCCAACGCCGGAGTGATTGGCGCTGACCAAGCCATTGTCGCGGATGACTGAATCGCGGATGACATCCAACCCGTTGAGGGTCAGGCCATCGGCATCATTGTTTTCAACCAGCGCGCCGGTGACATCCAGCCGACCGGTGGTGATGGAAAGAATGCCGCTGGACGTGTTGGCATGAAAGCGGCCGCCTTCAATGACCATCTGGCCGCCGGCATACACGCCAGCCCGCTGGGCGCCAGTCACAGTTACATTCACCAGCGACACCTCGCCAGTGCCCAGATGCTCGATGCCGTTGGGAGCGCAGTTTTCCACCTTGACGTCTTCAATCCGAGCGGAGGCCTCGTTGCGGATGCTAATGCAATGCCCCGGCGCGCCGGGGGCGGCGTTACGCACGGTGAGGTTGCGAATGACCGCGTTGGCATCTCCTGACACGAAAATACCGCCTCGCAGGCCTTCACTATCCAGAATCGTTTCGGCTTCGCCAACGCCGCGCAGCACCAGCCGTTCGGTGATGCGCAGGGCCTGCCCCGCCCCGGAGTCTTCAACGAAGATACCGGCGCCGATGTTGATAATGTCGTCGTCATCGGCACGGTCAATGGCCTCGGCAATCGTCAGGCAGGCTTGTTCGGGCGAATCGCAGGTATTGGCGTCATTGCCTTCCTTGGTAACGTACCACACGCTGGATTCAAAGACCGCGAAACTGGCCGTGGGCGTAGCGGAGGCCGCCAGCCCGCCCAGGATTTCGCGCGCCAGGTCCAGTGGACCGCAGGCAAGCGTAAGGATTAATGACAGAGCCACAGCAAGGGCTTTATGTTTTTTGAGCATGCTTTCTCCTCCAGAGAACGTACCGTTCACCCATTCAAACGATAACATACCCTTTCTGCTATGGGTCAGGGCAACTGCATTTCAAATTCCCATGCGCTACTCTCCCCCTCTCCCTGACCAGGGAGAGGGGGTTGGGGGGTGAGGTGCCCCACCCCGCCAGATACTTACATCTCTCTAATAGGAGCGTACCGGTCAAAGTGCTATAATGCCGGTTTGGAGAAATGACCGCCATGCTTAGAGGAATTGTAAAACGATTTAGCGGCGACCCGACCAAGCGCGCCATCAGTGAGTACCGGGCGCTGGTCGAGGCGATTAATGCGCTGGAACCTGAATTCGAAGGTCTGACAGACGAAGCCCTGAAAGCCAAAACCGCCGAATTCCGGCAACGGCTGGCCGACGGCGCCAGCCTGGATGACCTCCTGCCGGAAGCCTTTGCCACGGTGCGCGAAGCCAGCAAGCGGACGATTGGGCTGCGGCATTATGATGTGCAACTGATTGGCGGGGCGGTGCTGCACAGCGGCCAGATTGCCGAGATGCGCACCGGCGAAGGCAAGACCCTGGTAGCGACCCTGCCAATGTACCTGAACGCCCTCGAAGGCCAGGGCGTGCACCTGATTACCGTGAATGACTATCTGGCCCGCCGCGATGCGCGCTGGATGGCGCCCATTTTCATCTTTTTGGGGCTTTCGGTAGGCGTGCTCCAAATGGGTAGCCGCACCGAGAATAGCAAGAAAGCCTTTCTCATTGACCTGACGAAAGAACACCAGCAGGAAGACCTGGACCAATTGGTGCTGGTAGACCGGATTGAGGCCTACCAGGCCGACATCACCTACGGCACCAACAGCGAGTTTGGTTTCGACTACCTGCGCGACAACATGACGATGAATTACCACGCCCGGGTGCAGCGCGGCCACCACTACGCCATCATTGACGAAGTGGACAATGTGCTGATTGATGAAGCCCGCACCCCGTTGATTATCTCGGGGCCGTCCTATGACGATGCCGAGAACTACCAGAAAATGGCGCTGGTGGTCAAACGCCTGGGCGCGGCAGACGCAGAAGTGAACGAAAAAGACCGCACCGTGGTGCTGACTGAATTGGGCGAAGCCAAAGTGGAGCAGGGACTCGGGATTGCACTGCGCGACCCGGAGCGGCCGGAAGATGTAAGCCCGGAACAGGAACGCATGATGGGCTACCTGCAACAGGCGCTCAAGGCCCAGTTCCTCTTCAAACGCAACAAGGACTATCTGGTGCAGGGCGGGCAGGTCATCATCATTGATGAGTTCACCGGCCGCCTGATGCCCGGCCGTCGCTGGAGTGATGGGCTGCACCAGGCAGTGGAGGCCAAGGAAGGCGTGAAGGTCGAGCCGGAAAACGTCACACATGCCACCATCACGATCCAGAACTATTTCCGCATGTACAAGAAACTGTCGGGCATGACCGGTACCGCCCTGACCGAAGCCGAAGAATTCGAGAAAATTTACAAACTGGAAGTGCAGGCCATCCCGCCGCATGTGGAATACCTGGCGCTAAGCGATGCAACCGATTTAGAGCAGCTGAAAGCCAAAGACGAGTACGGCTACGAGTACACCTATTACGCCTCGGTCAATGACCCCGAACGGCAGCCGGCGCTGTGGAAGCGCAAGGACTACCCGGATGTGGTCTACCGCACCGAGGAAGCCAAACTGCGCTCGATTGTGGCCGAAATCGTACAGATGCACGTCATCGGTCGACCGGTGCTGGTGGGCACGACCTCGGTGGAGAACTCCGAGCGGCTCTCCAACCGCCTGAAGGCCGAGAGTGTGCGCCGCCTGCTGGATACGTTGATTCTGCGCGATGCCTGGTTTGAGCAAAATGAACGCCAGGAAGATGGCCGGGCGATTATGGCCCTGTCTTTCCTGAATGAGCCGCTGGAAAAGATCAACAGCGGGCAGATGCGCCAGATGGCCAAGCAACTCAACCTGCCCGCGACACTGGAGCACCCGGATAACCTGCAACGGCTGATGGCAATTATGGGGCTGGCCGAGGAAGACAAACCGCGCTTGCAGGAAGTCTTGAAGCGCGGCATCAGCCACGAAGTGCTGAACGCCCGCAAACACACCGAGGAGAGCCAGATTATCGCCGGGGCGGGAGCGTATGGTGCAGTAACGATTGCGACCAACATGGCCGGGCGCGGGGTGGACATTAAGCTGGGTGGTGAAATGGCCGAAGAAGTGCTGACGGCCGTGAACCGGGTGCTGCGTCGCACCGGAACGAGCGACCCATTTGAAATGACGTTGGAAAACCGCCGCACGGCGCTCAAGAAACTTTCACCTTCCGATTATGGCATCTATGCCGCCGAAGTGCAGCTCTTTTTGCAATCGCTGGAAGAGATGCAGAAGGTCAAGGATCTGGGCGGCCTGCATGTGGTTGGCTCTGAACGGCATGATGCGCGCCGGATTGATAACCAGCTGCGCGGCCGCGCCGCCCGTCAGGGCGACCCCGGCTCGTCGCGGTTCTACCTCTCGCTGCAGGATGAACTGATGCGCCTGTTTGGCGGCCAGCAGGTCGAGGGCTTAATGCTGCGGCTGGGAATGGATGATGCCATCCCGCTGGAGCACGGGCTGGTGAGCCGGGTGGTGGAACAATCGCAAACGCGGGTGGAAGGGGCCAACTTTGACAGCCGCAAACACCTGCTGGAATATGACGATGTCTTGAACAGCCAACGCGCCACGGTGTACGCCCAGCGCGACCGAATTTTCCTGAAAGATGATTTAAGCGACGATGTACGCGAGATGCTGCAAACCGAAGTGGCGCGCCGCGTGCCGCTTAACCTGGCCGAAGAGGAAGGCCCGTGGAAGCTGCTGGCCTGGCTGGAGCAGATTCAACCGACGATGATTGCGGCCGGGTTGGCCTACCCCTCCTTTACTTACCGGCTGCTGCTGGATGACCTGAAAGCGGCCGGGGCCACCCAGCGCGACCAGGCCCGGGCCGCTCTGCTGGCGCTGGCCGAAGCGTCCCTTAACACCGAGGCCGAACACCTGCAACGCAGCGCCGAAGACCTGCTGGAACAGCACGAAACCCGGCTGGAAGAGCTGCTGGATGAACGCCAGGAAACGCTGGATACATTTATTGAAGGGTTGCGCTACACGGATGAGACCGACACCCGCAGCGGGCGCGAACTGCAAACCGAAGCCGAAGCCCTGCTGGGCGTGCCGCTGAAGCTGGATGGCCCGCAGCAACGCCTGCTACGCGAAGACCCGCGCACAGCCGCCAGCCTGCTGGAAGACCAGGTAGAGCAAGCCCTGACCGGCCAGATGGTCCAGCGGGCGCTGGCAGCCGTGGAGCGCCGCCTGAACCAGAGCCTGGGCATGAACCCGGCTGACCTGGCAGACAAAGAGTGGGATGAAATCCGCGCGGCGATTCTTGCCGCAGTAGAAGCCGCCTACGACGCGCGGCGCGGCCAGTTGTTGGGCGAGCAGGGCCAGGTCGGGCGAGATATGGCCGCCATGCTGGCCGAAATGCCCGAAACGCTGACCGAACAGCACCTATTGCAATTGTTACTGACGATGCCCCAGGGCGAGATGACCGCCTTTGATGCCAAGACCCACCGCCAGATAAAAATCCGAGTAAACCGGCTCACCTATGTGTACCACGCCGGCCGCCTGCTGGATGATGCCGATGGCGAAGAACTGGCCGACCGGGTAATTGACCACCTGGAAGATGCCCTGGACGCGCTGACGCAGGCCTATGGGCAGGCCGTCTGGAAACGGCAGAGCGAGACCGCCCCGGCAATGCTGCGCCCGGCCACCCGCGCCCGCCTGACCGAACTGCTGGGGCAGGAAACCTTTGACCGGATTAAGAGCCAGCCGCTGGCGAGCGTGCCGGCTGACCTGCAACCGGCCGTCCAGGAAGAGCTGGGCCGCCAGGAACTGACTGAAACCTACCGCAACCTGATTCTGCGGGTGATTTCCGAACTGTGGGTGGAGTACCTGACCCAGATGGAAGCCCTGCGGGTTTCAATTGGCTTGGAAGCCTACGGCCAGCGCGACCCACTGGTCCAGTACAAGGCCCAGGCCTCGCAGATGTTTGCCCGCCTGTTTGATGACATGCGCAGTGGTGTCGTGCACAATATGTTCACGGCTGGCATCGCCCGCCCAAGCGCGCCCCCGCCGCCCCAGGTGACCGCCCAACAGCCGGCCGCACCAACGCCCGGTGGGGCCGCCAGCCAGACACCCGCCGCCCAACAAAACCCGCCGCCGAGCAGCAGTGGTGCCAAACGCGGGCGGCGCGGTCGGCGCGGCAAAAAATAGCGGCGGGCCGATTGTCGCGTAGTTGTCATGCGCGCAATTGGCTGAAAACCGTATAATACGGAAGTGAGCCTGCCAGCGGGCAAGCGGATAGTTCGGATTGTTTTGGTACCATCCGCCAACTACCCGCGGCGTTAAAAATATGGTAGGCTTGCAGGAATGTATGGAGAGGGTTGAATAGCCTTGTCACAAAAGACCGAGCCCCGGCACCGCATTTTCTATAAATCGCTGCCCAAGGTGGAGTTACACCGCCACTTGGAGGGTTCATTGCGCTTGAGTACTATGCTGGAAATCGCGCGCCAGCACAACCTGGACCTGCCCTTCCGCGACATTGACGCTTTCCGCTCGCTGGTACAGATGCGGGCCGAAGAAGCCTTCAGCCACCAGAATTTTCTCGCCAAATTTAATACCCTGCGCCTGTTCTACCAATCGCCGGAGGTCATCCAGCGGGTGACGCGCGAAGCGATTGCGGATGCGGCCGCCGACAATGTGCGCTACATGGAACTGCGCTTTACGCCGGTGGCGTTGTGCCGGATCAAGAATTTCCCCCTGAATGAAGCCATGGACTGGGTGATTGACACCACCCGCGAAGCCAGCGAAAGCTACGGCGTGCAAACCCGGCTGATTGCCAGCGTGAACCGCCATGAGAGCGTGGAACTGGCCGAGCAGGTGCTGAAACACAGCATTGACCGCAAAGATAAGGGCATCATGGCGCTGGACCTGGCGGGCGGCGAAGCCGACTTCCCCGGCGATACCTTTGCGGGCGTGTTCACCGAGGCGCATCAGGCCGGGCTGCGCATCACCATCCATGCCGGGGAATGGGGCGGGCCGGAAAACGTGCGCCTGGCGATTGAGAAACTGGCGGCCGAACGCGTTGGGCATGGCATCCGCGTGATGGAGGATGAAAAGACGGTGGCGCTGGCGCGTGAGCGCGGCGTGGTCTTTGAAGTGTGCCCGACCAGCAACTATCAGAGTGGCGTAACGCCCTCGCTGAAGGACACGCCGCTTTCGAGCATGCTGGCGGCCGGGTTGAAAGTAACCGTCAATACCGACGACCCGAGCATCTCGCAGATAGATTTGAGCGACGAATACGAACTGGCCTGTGAAACCCTGGGGCTGACGCTGGCAGAACTGCGCCAGACGATTGTCGAGGCGGCGCGGGCGGCTTTCCTGCCGGAGGGTGAGCATGATGCCCTGGTGGCCTCGCTGGAAAAGGAATTTGCGGAAAAGAACGCCGCCGGATAACCTCCGGCGGTTTTTGCATCTGTTGTTGTAGAATACCCCCATGACGATTGAATGGACTTTGATACCCACCGGGCGGGTGTGGGTCGACCCCGGCGGCGCGCTCGGTCTGGTGCCGCGCCCATTATGGGAGGGCAGCCAGCCGCCGGACGAACGCGGCCTGGTGCCCATGGACCTCAACAGTTTGCTGCTGCGCACGGCGGGCAAGACGATTCTGGTAGATACCGGCCTCGGCGATAAGCTCACCGATAAGGGCATCCGTCAATGGAATCTGGAGTGGCCGGAAGGCGCTCTGCTGGCGAATCTGGCCGCACAGGGCGTCGCACCGCAGGACGTGGACATCGTCATCAACACCCACCTGCACGCCGACCATTGCAGCGGCAACACCCGCCGGCAGGAGGATGCGATTGTGCCGGCCTTCCCGAATGCGGAATACATCGTACAGCGCATGGAATTTGCGGATGCGATGCACCCGGATGCCCGCACGCGCGCCACCTACCTGGCCGAGAATTTCGTGCCGGTCTGGTCGGCGGGGCAGTTCCGCTTTTTGCACGGCGATGTGGAGATCGCCCCCGGCCTGCGCTGCGTGCTGGCGCGCGGCCACACCCGAGCGATGCAGTGCGTGGTGTGGGAGACGGCCAACGGCCCGGCCCTGTTCACCGCCGACCTGGCCTCCTACGCGGTGCATATGGAGCGCACCGCCTGGGTAACGGCCTATGATGTGGAACCGCTGGAGACGA
>JANJTX010000103.1 GCA_024710875.1 Anaerolineales bacterium
GCGTTCAAAGTCGTTCGCGGCCTCGCCAGCCAATACCCGAGCCGGGTGTTTACCTCGCCAGTCTCCGAAGCCGGGCTAGCGGGCATAGCCGGCGGGCTGGCTCTGCGCGGTCTGAAACCGGTGGTGGAAATCATGTTTGGGGATTTCCTGACGCTGGTGATGGACCAGGTGCTGAACAGCATCACCAAGTTTGGCTGGATGTATGGCGATGCGCTGGCTGTGCCGCTGGTCATCCGCACGCCGATGGGCGGGCGGCGCGGCTATGGCCCCACCCACAGCCAGAGTTTGGAAAAACATTTTTTGGGTATCCCGGGGCTAACGGTGCTGGCCCCGGCCGCGCTCGGCAATCCGGGTGAGTTGCTCTACCAGGCCATTTGCCACGACTCCGGCCCGGTACTGTTTGTGGAGAACAAACTGCAATACCTGGAGCCGGTTCGCGGCACGACCGAACTGCCGGAATTTGACCTGACCGAACTCACATTTGAAGGCGATTACGCCCCGGCTTACGGTTTGCGGATTGCCGGCGCGCCGCCGCCGATGCTGACGCTTACGGCCTATGGCTATGCGGCCGAACTGGCGCGCCGGGCGGCGTTGGAACTGGCCTACCAGCATGAGATTTTCGTGGAAGTTTTAATCCCAACCCGACTGTCGTTTCAGAATAACGCTTTCTTCGCTGAACTCCTGAATGCGGCGTTGCAACGTACCGGCCGCCTGCTGGCGGTGGAAGAAGGCACGTCCGCTCTGGGTTGGGGGGCGGAAGTGCTGGCGCGGGCGGCCGAAGCCCTCGGCCCGAGCCTGCGCGCCGCCGGGCGGGTGGCCGCCGCCGATACGCCCATCCCGGCTTCGGTGCCGCTGGAAGCCGCCGTCCTGCCCCAGGTGGCGGATATCGTTGCGAGCGTCCGCAAATTGTTCTGACCCTGTCGTTCTAAATTACAATCTCCCCATGCCTGAAGCGATTGAACTGCGCATCCCCCTCGTGAACCCCAACGAGCGCGAAGCCCTGCTGGCCGCCCTGCATGTTAAGGAAGGCGCGGCCGTGAAAGCGGGCGATTTGCTGTACACCCTCGAGACCACCAAGTCCACCCATGATGTCGAAGCGCCGGGCGCGGGCTTCCTGCTGGGGCTGCGGGCGAGCGAGGGCGATACCCTGCGGGCCGGCGACCTGCTGGGTTATTTGGCCGAAGCCGCGAACTGGACTCCGCCGGCCGCGCCTGAACCCACCGCGCCCAGCGCAGACGGCCTGCCGCCCGGCCCGCGCATCACCGCCCCGGCGCGCGCCCTGGCCGAAGCCGAGGGCCTGCCGCTGGCCGACCTGCCGACGGATGCGCTGGTTACTGAAGGGCTGGTGCGCGAACTTCTGGCCGCCCGTACAGGCTATACGATCGCGGAAGAAGATTTCTACGCCGTGCTGGTGTATGGCGGCGGCGGGCACGGCAAAGCGGTGATTGAACTATTGCGAGCCGCCGGCGGCTGGCGCGTGGCGGGGGTGGTGGATGATGGTCTGCTAGCCGGCGCCGAAGTACTGGATGTTCCGGTGCTGGGCGGCTCGGCCGCGCTCGGCCGCCTGCACGCCAGCGGTATCCGCCGCGCCATCAATGCGGTGGGCGGGATTGGCGACCTGAACAGCCGCCTGCGGGTGTTTGAGAAACTCACCGCGGCCCGGTTCGCCTTCCCCACTATCGTTCACCCGACCGCTTTCGTAGAAGCCAGCGCCGACCTGGCCGATGGCGTGCAGGTTTTCCCGCAGGCTTATGTTGGTTCGGCGGTGAAAGTGGGCTTTGGCTGCCTGATAAACACCGGCGTTATCGTCTCACATGATTGTGTGCTGGCCGACTATGTAAACCTCTCGCCGGGCGCGATTCTGGCGGGTGGGGTGCAGGTAGGCGAAGGAGCACTGGTGGGGATGGGGGTTACAATTAATCTCGGGGTGCAGGTGGGCGCCCGCGCCCGCATTGGCAACGGCGCCACCATCAAGGCCGATGTACCCGCCGGCGCACTGGTACGGGCCGGCGGCGTCTGGCCCGAAAATTAGCACCACCCAGGAGAAAACTGATGCACTGGATATTTGCACCGCTTCATATCGACCCGGCCTACCTTGACCCCGGCTCGGGGTCGTTCATTCTGCAGGTACTACTGGCCAGCCTGGTGGGCGTGGGCTTTGCCTTCCGCAGCTTCTGGGCGCGCCTGTTTGGGCGCGGCTCGGCCGGCGCCGATGACGACGAGGACGAGCCGGATAGCGATGGCGAATAGCGCCCGCTTATCTGGCTCGTTCCGCGACCCGAACGGCTTTCTGTTCACGCGCGGCGAGACGCTCTACCGCCAGGTAAACGCCGCCTACCAGCCACACTATACCCGGCTGATGGAGAGCGGCCTGTACGCCGACCTCACCAAACGCGGCTGGCTCGTGCCCCACGCCGAAGCCGACCCGAATCTGGGCGAGCAGGCCTGGAAGGTGCTGCAACCCGAGCGGCTGGCGTTGATTTCCTACCCCTATGAGTGGGCTTTCAGCCAGCTCAAGGCCGCTGCCCTGCTCACCCTGCGCATCCAGCAGCGCGCCCTCAAGCAGGGCCTGACGCTCAAAGACGCCAGCGCCTACAACATCCAGTTCCGGCTGGCGGATGGCAAACCCGTTCTCATTGACACGCTTTCATTTGAAGCCCTCACCCCCGGCCAGCCGTGGGTGGCCTACCGCCAGTTCTGCCAGCATTTCCTCGCTCCGCTGGCGCTGATGGCCAAACGCGATGTGCGACTGAGTCAGTTGCTGCGCATCTATATTGACGGCATCCCGCTCGACCTGGCCAGCCGCCTGCTGCCCGCCAGCACCCGGCTGCACTTCGGGCTGTTGACCCACATTCACCTGCACGCCGCCGCCCAGCAACGCTATGCCGGCCGCCGCACAGACACGCCCACGCGGGTTTCTTTGCAACAGTCTTTGGCCCTGCTGGACAGCCTGAAGCGCACGGTGGAAAGTCTGGAATGGCGGCCGGGTGGCACTGCCTGGGGCGATTACTACGACGACACCAATTACACCGATGCCGCCCTGGAGGCCAAGGCCGCGCTGGTGCGCGGGTTTGTGGAGCAGGCCCGACCAACCAGCGTGTGGGATCTGGGGGCCAACACCGGCCATTTCAGCCGCATCGCGGCCGGCATGGGCATCCCCACCGTAGCATGGGATATTGACCCGGCGGCGGTGGAGAAAAACGCCCGGCAGGTACAGGCGCAGAAGGAAACCCATCTGTTGCCGCTGCTGCTGGACCTCACCAACCCCAGCCCGGCCCTCGGCTGGGCCAGCGCTGAGCGCGCCAGCCTGGCCGAGCGCGGCCCGGCCGACCTGCTGCTGGCATTGGCG
>JANJTX010000104.1 GCA_024710875.1 Anaerolineales bacterium
GTCGTACATGCGGGCGCTCCTTTTTGGGGGGTCGCGGGATTATAACATCCGCGCCACGGCGTTGACGCCCCCTGCCCTTTGGATTAGAATACCGTGCGTTTCGCAAACAGGCAAAAAGAAGACAATTCTTCAGCCAGACAGCCTGGAGTTTCGCCTGAGGCGAAACTCCGAGTCAAAATGCTACGCATTTTGTACGCCCTCATCGTCTAGAGGCCCAGGACGGAGCCCTCTCAAGGCTCAAACCGGGGTTCGAATCCCCGTGGGGGCACCTCCCTAAAGAAACCGGAAATCCGGTTTCTTTTATAATTCGGACTTATGCGACAGAAAAACGGAAACTCCCCATGCTGACCATCTCGCTTGAAACCGCCCGGCGGTTCATCCTCGGCAAGCAGGGCCTGTGGCCCGGCCGCCGCTGGCAGGGCATTAAGGGCACGGAAAAAGCCATGCGGGCGGCAGAACACCTCCAGCTGGACCCGCTGCAAATCATCGCCCGCAGTCAGGATATTCAACTGCACAGCCGCGTGCTGGATTACACCCCCGGCCTGTGGGAAGAACTGGCTTACAAAAAACGTAAATTCTTTGACTGGGGCGGCTGGCTGGCGGTGCGGCCGATGGACGAACTGCCCTACTGGCGGGTAGTGATGCAGCGCGAGCGCGACGGCAACCCAGATTTAGGGCCACGCATTCGGCAGCTGGGGCAGGAACACGCCGCGGCGATTAAGGAAATGCGGGAGATTCTGGCCGAACGCGGCACAGTGACCAACCG
Organism: Anaerolineales bacterium; assembly: GCA_024710875.1. GTDB lineage: Bacteria > Chloroflexota > Anaerolineae > Anaerolineales > UBA11579 > SCUK01. The sequence continues at coordinate 767 of JANJTX010000104.1, forward strand.
CGATTTTACGATGGCCAGCCGCAAGCGCACCGAGAGCTATCGCGGCCGCAAGGACAGCGCCCTGGCCCTGTACTACCTGTGGCGTACCGGCGAAGTGATGACCCACAGCCGCCAGAACTTTGAGCGCGTGTATGCCCTGACGGAAAATGTGGCGCCGGCCCGGTTTATCCATGAAGCCGACCCAGAGGAAACGGAGCGTTTTCTGGTCAAAAAAGAGGTCGCCTTCGCTGGCCTTTCACAATTGGGCCGCAGCAGCGATGCCTATCAACGCGGGGCGTTATTCAGCAGAGCCAAAGAGGTGAACCAGACCCTGCTGGCGGAAGGTGAACTGATTGAAGTTGAGGTGGAAGGCTGGAAAGCGCGGCAATGCGCCCTCGCCAGCGATGCCAAAATCCTGACCGACCTGAACGCCGGGCGAGTTCCCAAAGCGTGGGCGCCGCTGGAAGCCAGCACCACCGACGAGGTCGTCTTCCTTTCACCGCTGGACCCAGTCAGCGCCCGCGGGCGCGCCAAAGTCCTGTTTGGTTTTGAGTACGTCTGGGAAGTGTATAAGCCCGTGCACCTGCGCAAGTATGGCTACTACACCCTGCCGATTTTGTGGGGCGACCGGCTGGTGGCGCGCTTTGATAGCAAACTGGACCGGACGACGAACACGTTCGTCATCCTCGGTCTGTGGCTGGAAGAGCCCGCGCTGGCCAAAGACGAAGCCTTTGCCGAGGCGCTGGCGGCCGGGTTTCGGCGGTTTGTGACCTTTCTGGGGGCAGAAAAAATAGACACAAAAGCCATTGAAGCGCCGTTGCTGCGTCGCCGTATTAATAATTAGCGATCTCGGTTTTTTCAAACAGCCATAACAAATCATCCGTGCTTTCGTTGTGCTTCTGCTTGCGCCATAATTCGGACTGGATAGGTCATAATTATTCCTGCTATAATCTTTAAAGGTGCCGCCTCCCCCCAGCCCGGTTCTTCGCCAAATTTACCGGGAGTTCTTCCTCCGCCACTCCCAAGCGGTTCGGTGAGACGCCAATTAACTTCCCTCAATGGATGTTTAAGACATCAGCTTCAGTAAGTAACCCCGCACACGAGGCCCGGCCATGACTGACCCGGCCGGCTCGGACCGCGCTCAGCGCCGCTTTCAAGCCCTGATTGAACACAGCGCCGATGCCATCACTCTGCTGAATGCGGCGGGAGAAGTGGTGTATGACAGCCCGGCCGCCCCCGGGCTGTTAGGCTATTCGCCTGAAACGTGGCTGGGAAAAAACATCTTTGGCTTGTTCCACCCGGACGATGCCGAACGAATGATGGGGGAATTTCAGCGGCTGATTGCCGATGCCAGCCAGCCGGTGCACAGCCAGTTCCGGCTGAAACACGCCGATGGGCGCTGGCTGTGGATTGATGCCCACGGGGCCAACCTGCTGGCCGACCCGGACGTGGAAGCGATTGTGGTGAATTACCGCGATATCAGCGCCGAGATGCAGGCGATTGAGAATTTGCAAAGTCGTGAAGACTATCTGGAAGGGTTGATGAACACGCTGGGAGATGCGGTGCTGACGGTGCATTTCCCCAGCCGATTAATCAACTTTGTAAATCAGGCAGTAAGCGAGATTTTTGGCTACGCGCCCGAAGAACTGCTGGGCAAGACGACCGAAATGCTTTACCCAAATAGAGAGACCTTCCTGGCGTTTGGCGAAAATCTGCGGCAAGGACTGGAAGCGGGCGAACGGCAAATTCGGCAGGATATCCAGATGCTGCGCAAAAATGGCGAAGTATTCTGGGCCAGCACGCATGTGACCTTCTTTACCCAGGATGGTGTTCCGGCCAACGCCATCAGCGTGGTGCGCGACATCAGCGAGAAGAAGCAGGCTGAGGAGAAACTGCGTACCAGCGAAAACCGCCTGCGAGCGATTTTTGAGCACGAGCCGGAATGCGTGAAAGTGGTTTCCAAAGATGGGTTATTACAGGAGATGAACCCGGCCGGCCTGCGTATGCTGGGAATTGAGCAGATAGAAGAAATTCGCGGACGGCCAGCGCTGGAATTGATTCACCCCGATGACCACATGCTATACCAAGGACTGCATAAAGAAGCCAGTCGCGGCCAGACCGGACAGATGCAATTCCGCATCTTTGGGCCGCAAAACCGCATCTTATGGGTCGATTCGATTGCCACGCCGCTGCCGGGCGCCAATGGGAAAATTGAGGCCGTATTAAGCGTTACCCGCGACATCACCGAGCAGAAGGAAGCTGAAGCAGCGCGTGAGCATGCCGCGGCAATGCTGCGCGAACGAATTAAGGAACTGACCACCCTGCACCGCGCCAGCCAACTGTTTCAGCAGCAGGCTGATTCGCCGCTGGCGGTATTGCAGGAACTCGCCAGCCTGCTGCCCTCCGGCTGGCAATACCCGGAGATAACGGCGGCGCGCATTCTGTATGATGGGCTGGAATTCACGACTCCCAATTATGCGCCAACCGCCTGGCGGCTGGCCGCGCCGGTGGTTACCAGCGATAACAAGGTGGGCGAAATTGAGGTGGTGTACCTGGAAGAGCGCCCGCAGGAGGCTGAAGGGCCGTTTTTGCCCGAGGAGCGCGAGCTGCTGAATACCCTGGCTGAAATGCTGCGCGGTTACCTGGACCGCCACCAGGCCGAAACACAGATCCACCGCCACTTCAACCACCTGACCGCCATCCACACGATTGATTCGAGCATCACCTCCACGCTGGACCTGGGCGAAAATTTCCAGGTGCTTTTGGAACAGGCCGTCATCCAGCTGGATGTGGAGGCGGCCGATATCCTGTTGCTGGACGAAACCGGGGAGAGTCTGAAATACATCGCCGGGCAGGGGTTTAAGAAGCCGCCACCGAAACAGATCGGGCTGGTGGACACTTATGCTGGCGATGTAATCCAATCTCGTAAAATCGTCGCATATCATGATCAAGCCGGCGGTAAATCGATACAACGCACGCCGTTCTGGAAAGCCGAAGGATTTCACAGCTATTATGGCAGCCCGCTGGTTGCCAAAGGGCAGGTGAAAGGGGTGCTGGAAGTTTTCAGTACGCGGCCAATCACGCCGGATGACGAGTGGCTGACCTTCTTCCAAACTCTGGCCGACCAGGGCGCGGTGGCAGTGGAAAATGCCGAGCTGTTCGCGGGGCTGGAGCGCTCCAACCTGGCGCTGGCGCAATCCTATGACATCACGCTGGAAGGCTGGACGCGGGCGCTGGACCTGCGCGACAAGGAAACCGAGGGCCACACCCGGCGGGTGACGGAAATGACGGTGCAACTGGCAGCCGCCCTGGGTAGCGCCGAAGACGACCTCGTGCACATCCGGCGCGGGGCGCTGCTGCATGACATTGGCAAACTGGGCATCCCGGACCGCATTTTGCTCAAGCCGGAACCATTAACAGAGGAAGAATGGCTGGTGATGCGCCAGCACCCGGTCTATGCCTATGAGTGGCTATCGCCGATTGAGGTGCTGCACCCGGCGCTGGATATCCCCTATGCGCACCATGAACGCTGGGATGGCAGCGGCTACCCACGCGGGCTGAAGGGCGAGGAGATCCCGCTGGCGGCGCGCATCTTTGCGGTAGTGGATGTGTGGGATGCCCTGCGCTCGGACCGGCCCTACCGCCCGGCCTGGAGCGCAGCCGAAGCCTTGCGCTATATCCGCAAAGAAAGCGGAACGCATTTTGACCCGCAAGTGGTGCGAGTTTTTTTGCAGACATTTGCCGATACCACCGGCCGGCGCTAAACGGCTACAATAGGGGAACACACCATTGCTTCATTGCAGCCCGTGAAAGGACTCCCCCGATGAAAGATGCAGACCGTCAGGCTTTGATTGCAACTCCGATTGTATTACTCATTGGCGCCGGACTGGCGCTGGCTGGCAGCCAGGGCGGTGCGACGGTAGCTGGCGTGCCGGTGTATGCGCTGTGCGTGGGGCTGGCCTTTGCAATCCAGGCGCTGGCGTTCATTCCGGCGTATCGCAAGCAGACCGAGAAATACTACGACCTGACCGGCAGCCTGACTTACTTGAGCGTGACCGGGCTGGCCTTGTGGCTGGCCCCTGCCCCGGCTGCCCGCGCCTACCTGCTGGCCGGGCTGGTGGCGGTGTGGGCGCTGCGTCTGGGTACCTTTTTGTTCAGCCGCATTCAGGCGGCGGGCGAAGACCGCCGTTTCCGCGATATCAAACCCTCGTTCTGGCGTTTCCTGCTGACCTGGCTGTTGCAGGGGCTGTGGGTATCCTTCTCGCTGGCGGCGGCGCTGGCGGCCATCACCTCGGCCACGCGAGTGCCGCTGGAAGTCTTTGCCTGGGTGGGCCTGGGGCTGTGGCTATTGGGTTTTGGGATTGAAGTGACGGCCGACCAGCAAAAACGAGTTTTTAATGCCAACCCGGCCAACAAGGGGCAATTCATTCGCACCGGGCTGTGGGCGTGGTCGCGTCACCCGAATTATTTTGGCGAAATCGTGCTGTGGCTGGGGGTGGCAGTCATCGCTTTCCCGGTTTTGCAAGGCTGGCAGTACCTCACACTGATCTCGCCGGTGTTCATCTTTGTGCTGCTAACGCGCATCAGCGGCGTTCCAATGCTTGAAGCCCGGGCCGATGAAAAATGGGGCGGCCAGCCGGAGTATGAAGCCTACAAAGCCAGCACACCCAGCCTGATTCTGCGGCCGCCGGCGCGGCAGAAATAGCCCACCGAAAATTCATTAAACTACTGGCAACATGCCCAGCGACCCCAGCCTGCCCCGCCCGCGCCCCGGCGATGTAGATAGCCTTAACCAGCGCGCCCACAACCTGCGCCACGCAGATACGCGGGCCGCGCTCGGGCTGGCCGAAGAGGCGCGGGCGCTGGCTATGCAATTGGATTACCAGCATGGCATCGCCCAGAGCACATACAACATCAGCCTGTGCCGCTTTATCCTGGGAGGGCAGGAAGATGTATTGGAACCGGCCAACCAGGCCTTGAGCCTGTTTCTGGGGCTGGGGGATGAACGCGGGGCCGGCAACGCTCACAACCTGATTGGCACAATCCACAGCCGCCGCAGCCGCTATACGGATGCGCTGACGGCCTTTGACCACAGCCTGGAAGTGCGCCGCCGGGCCGGCGACCAGGCTGGCGAAGCCGGAACGCTGAATAACATCGCCCTGGTGTACTGGGATGCCGCCCAGTTTCCGGAGGCGCTGGAGAACCTGCTGGCGAGTCTGGAGATTTCGGAGGCGATTGGTGACCACCTGACGAGCGCCTACGCCCTGAACAACATCGGCCGCCTGCTGGCCGAACTGGGCGATACCAGCCACGCGATTGAGTATTTTGAGCGCAGTCTGGCGCTGGTGAGCGAGAGCAACGACCGCGCCCTGGAAAGCAGCATACGAATGGAATTGGGACGGGCGCTGGCCAAACGCGGTGAGCCCGAGCTGGCGCTGGCCCAACTGCAACACAGCCTGGAATTAAGCCAGCAGACCGGTAACCTGAACGACCAGGGGCTTTCCTGGCTGGCGCTGGGGATCGCCCGGCAGCAATCTGGCCAGGCGGCGCTGGCTGAATCGGCGCTGATGAACGCGCTGGAGATGCTACGGCAAACGCGCGACCCGGCTGGCGAGGCCGAGACGCTGCGGGCACTGGGAAACACTGAATTGCTGAAGGGCGCCCCGCAGGAAGCGATTATGTGGCTGGAGCAGGCGCTGGCGATTGCCACCGAACACGGGTTGGACCAGCAATTGGGGAAAATTCACCGTTTGCTCTCGGAAGCGCATGAAAAACAGGGTAACCCCACGCGGGCGTTGGAGCATTTTCGAGCCTTTTACCAATCCCAACAACGCGCGCTGGGCATGGAAACCCAGCGGCGTATCCGGCGGTTGCTGAGCCAGACCGAGGTACAGCAGGCCCGGCGGGAAGCGGATGCTGCCCGCCACCAGACTGGCCAACTGGCCGAAGCCCTGACCGAAGCCCAGGCCAGCGAGCAGGCGCAACGCAGCCTGTTGGAACAGCTTTCTTCGCAGGCCGAGATGCTCAAACAACTGGCGCGCGAAGATGGCCTGACCGGGATTGCCAACCGCCGCTGGCTGGACCTGCAACTGGCGCAGGAGTTTGAGCGCGCCCGCCGGTTCCAGCATCCGCTGACGGCCATTCTGCTGGATTTGGATGACTTCAAAAACATTAACGATACCTGTTCGCATCTGGTAGGTGATGAGACGCTACGACAGGTGGCACGCCTGTTGCGCGACAATTCCCGCTCGCTGGATGTGGTTGGCCGTTATGGGGGCGATGAATTTTTGATTTTGCTGGTAGAGACCGGGCTGAATGATGGGCTGACAGTGTGCGAGAACCTGCGCCGGGCCGTGCTGGCAAATAATTGGGCCGCCCTGCACCCGAACATCCCGCCGGTCACGTTGAGCATGGGGGTGGCCGAAATGGCGGCCGGCGATGCCAACCCGCAGGATTTACTGGCGCGAGCGGATGGGCTGCTCTACCGGGCCAAGAACAACGGAAAGAACCAGATTGCGGCCGAGCTGTAAACTCGCAGTTAGAATCAAGTGAGGGCGCAGTTGCGCCCTCACTCGTCTACCGGGACAGGGAGGATCCTTTACCCGGTCTTGTGCATGAAATCTTTCTTGCTTGACCAGAATACATCCGGGTCATGGACTTCTGTGCCACTGCCGTAGCCGGCATCGTCCAGATTGACGAGCAGCGCGTTGATGGTTTCACTGGTGGCGCCAATCAGGCCGCGGGTGACATCATGCAGCCAGCCGGTGGGCTTGTTGAACGGGCAGACGGAAATGCAATTGGTGCAGTCTACGCCGTTGGACTGCCAGAAGGCGTGGCATTCCTCGAGGTTGCTGTACCACTTGAGGACGCCATCATTGCTGTTAACCTGCTCACCCTTCCAGGTCATCGGCCCATCGGGGATGGAACCGCTGGGGCAGGCGTGGGCACATTTTTTGCAGGCGACGCAGAACTCCTGTGCGCCAAAGCGAATGGGGGTATCCGTGGCCAGCGGCATATTGGTAAAGACTTTCGCCAGACGGACACGTGGGCCGAACTTGGGCGTAATCAGCAGGCCCATGCGACTCATCTCACCCAGGCCAGCATCAATCGCCAGTGGCACGCTCAAGGCGGTGTCATTGCCCATCGGGATGGCGCCGTAGCCGAGGTCGCGGATGAATTCGGCCAGACGGCCGGAGACTTCCGCCATGCGGCTGTAAGCGTGGCCAGTAGCGGCTGAGTCAATGCCCAGGTAGCCGTAGTCAATGGCGTCGGCATCCATCTCGAGGGCAATTACAATGGCGTACTTGTAATCGCGCGGGATGATGACATCGCCGCCTTCGGGGGATTTAAGCGGTTTCTCAGCATCGGTGAAGAGCAGTTTGCGGTTTTCCCCGGGAACCGCACCGATGCGGTCGTAAAGCCAGCGTTCGTTGACTTCCGTGATGCCGACCAACGACGCGCCGTAGAACTTGGCAACCAGCTTGACCGCCTGGGCCAATTTGGCTTCATCAAAGCCTTCGGCGGCGTAATCCCAGGGGGGCATCTGCTTGAGGCCGGTGCGGGCACCAAAACCACCCAGCGGTTCCCAGGAGAACAGGTTCTGGGTGCTGTAGGAGGTCCAGGAAGCGGTGTAGAAGGCGTAGTCCAGGCGGGTGAGGCCGGGGACGCGCTCTTGCATATTTTCAGCCGGGCGGGACATGAACGGGCCGATGCGGGCGCGGTAGCCCTCATCCCAGTTGGCGCGTGAGAACATCTGGTAGGCTTCGTCAAAGCGCTTGTAGATGGTGTCATCGACTTCGTAAGGCGTATCGCCAGTGGCGAGGCGGCGCACGAGGAAACCGCCGTACTGGTCGGGCGAGGAGACGATTTCGTCGCGACCGATTTTGCCGACCACACTGACAGCCGGCAGGGAAATGCCCGCCAGACCAGCCAGTTTGAGGAAATCGCGGCGGTGAATGGGTTTCTGGGTTGTCATGGATTTGTCCTTTCGACAGGTCTGGTTAGTTCTTGCGGGCGGGCATGAAAACGAAACGCCCGAGGAGAATGAACCAGATCACGGCCGGCAGCCCCAGCAACAGACCCATGAGGCCGGCGGCCTGAGCGGCGTTTTCCTGAATCAGGGTGATGATGGTGGCGACCGTAAAAGTGGCAAATAAAAGCGCCAGACCGGTCAGCAACCAGCCCCACCAGGCCAGCGCCAGCTTCTGGCGGCGAATGTACTCCACCAGGAACACACCGGCCAGAGTGACAGCGACCCCCAGAAGGAAGTTAATCATGTGCTACTCCTTTCGAACCAAGGTGACAGGCCGCGGTTTGTGAATACTTTCACTATTATTCTGCATGATTCTGCCGATTTACCCACTGTCAGGTGACCTGTCGCAAGTATGACACTCATCCTGACTCAAAAGTCCAGACCAGGTCGCTATTTTTACCGGGCGAACTGAAACTCTCTATAATCAAAGCATCGCTACTGTATGGAGAATTTGATGACACTTTTAACTGGCAGGAAACATTACAGCGGCCGCCACTACGAGACCGGCTCGATTCATAACGCCCTGGCGACCCAGGGCGTCAGCGCCCCACATAACGGGAAGCCCTATTCCGAGGCGCTGCTGCTGGGCATCAGTGGTGGGATTGCGGTGGGGTATTTTCAATTTCACTATGAAGGCCACCTGCCGCATACGATTTTGCTGACCCGTAACACCTTCGACCCAATGAATACGATAGTACAAAGACTAGGAATAGTGCAAGATATTTTGCAAACATCGAATCCGGAAAAAGGATTGCGCAACCTGCTGGACACAC
>JANJTX010000075.1 GCA_024710875.1 Anaerolineales bacterium
GGCGACCGCCTGCACCACCGCCCCAACGAACTCTCCGGCGGCCAGCAGCAGCGGGTGGCGATTGCCCGCGCCCTGGTGACCGCCCCGGCCATCCTCATGGCCGATGAACCTACCGGCAACCTGGACAGCAAATCCGGTGAGGAAGTCATGCGCATGCTGCTCAACCTCAACCAGGAACAGGGCGTCACCCTCATTATTGTCACCCACGACCCGGAAGTCGCCGCCCGCACCCAGCGCATTGTTACCATCCGCGACGGCGTTGTCCTCTCGGATGCCCCGCCCAAAAAGCCGGCCAACAAACAGGCCGCCAAACCCCGCCGGGAGCGCAAATCATGAACCTGATACAACCATTTGCCGAAGCGCTGGGCAGCCTGGCGGCCAATAAACTGCGTACCGGCCTGACCGTGCTGGGAATTGTGATTGGTGTGGCCGCCGTCATCGCCATGCTGGCCATCGGCAACGGCGCCGAAGCCTCCATCACCGGCTCGATTGAAAGCATCGGCACCAACCTGGTCTTTGTTTTCTCCGGTGGCAACGATGAAGTCCGCAACCCCAAGCCCGTCACCCTCGGAGATGCCGAAGCGCTGCGCGACCCGCTCAACGCTCCCTCGGTGCTGGCGGTGGCGCCCACCATTGAAGGTACCCGCGAAGCCAGTTATGGCGGCGAAAGCACCCGCGCCAGCATTACCGGCATCACCGCGGAGTTTGAATCCGTCCGCAACATCAGCCTGACCGAAGGCGAATTCATCAACGAGGGTCACATTCTCGGCCGCGCCTCGGTGGCGCTCATCGGTGTGGATACCGCCGACCGGCTCTTTGGCCGCCGTGAAGGTTTAGTCGGCGAAACCATCCGCATTGAGGGCCAGCCCTTCCGCATCCTGGGCGTTCTGCAGGAAATCGGTGGTCAGCAGCCCGGCGCCGATAACATCCTGCTCATCCCGCTCTCCACCGCCCAGACCCGCATCCTGCGCCGCAGCACCCCGGACCGGGTGGATGTGCTCTATGTACAGGCCACCAGTGGCGATACGGTTGACTCAGCTGTTGAAGAAATCGCCCAGACCCTGCGCGCCCGCCACCGCACCGAAATCGGCAAGGACGACTTCACCATCCTCACCCAGAAGGACTTCCTCGCCACTTTTGCCACCATCACCAGCGTCCTTACCATCTTTCTGGGCGGCATTGCTGGCATCTCGCTGGTTGTGGGTGGCATTGGCATCATGAACATCATGCTGGTCTCGGTCATTGAGCGCACCCGCGAAATCGGCTTGCGCAAGGCCGTTGGCGCCCGCAAGCAGGATATCCTGATCCAGTTCCTGATGGAGTCGGTCTTGTTGAGTTTGCTTGGTGGCTTCATCGGCATCCTGCTCGGTTGGGCGCTCTCTGCCCTGGTTGGCGCGATTGCCGCCGCCAGCGATACCGCCCTGACTCCGATTGTTGGGATGGATGCCATCCTGCTCTCGACCATCTTTTCCACCATGGTCGGTTTACTCTCCGGCCTGTACCCCGCCTTCCGGGCCGCTAACCTTCAGCCGGTTGAAGCCCTGCGCTACGAGTAACCCCCATCCGCAACCGGTCAGAATAGCGGCAGGTATCCCAGCCTGCCGCTATTTCTTTTGTGTCCTGCCAGCCAGGTAACCCAGTTCCTCGGCAAACAGTTCATCCACCCGCCGCGCCACCGGCGCCGCCCGCAGGCAGGCCCCCGGTTCCTCGGCCAGCAGAGTTTCATCCTCATCTAACGTGATGCGCCCCTGCTCATCCAAATCCAGCGGGTGCAGGATGCAGTAAAACGGCTTGAAACGCCAGCCACCCAGCCCGTTGGCCTCGCCGGCCGCCTGCAGGCCGCATTGATGGTCCGCGCGCAAGAACACGCAGGCACTGCCCATGTAGCGGCCGGGAGCCTCCACGACCCGGGTGTGGCGCACGAAGCCGGTCAGGCTGTGGCGGTCTGGCTCGTGGCGTTCATCCAGCCAGTCGCGCCGATCGAGGGCGTGGGGCGGCAGGTGCGGGGTCAGCAACTCGGCGTGTTGCTCCAGGTCGGCAACCTCCACTTCATCCAGCCACGCCCCGCCGTAACAGCAGGCCGCCTTACAGGCCGGCCAGCCGCAACGTTCCAGCATGACCGCATCAGAAAGTCTGGGGGCAAGGGGTTTCACAAATCCGTCCGTTCGGTGTTTTACAGGTGTGTTGCGATTCTAACATTTCAACCGGGTGGGTGTACAATCCGGCCTACTAAGCCTGCGGAGAGAGTGTATGAAAACAAAAGATTGGTTGGCCTTTATCGGTTTGAGTCTGGCCTGGGGCTCCTCGTTCCTGTGGATTAAACTGGCCCTCGAAGAATTGGGGCCGTTTACTCTGGTAACTTATCGCCTGCTTATCGGCCTGCTTGGTCTGTTGGCCGTGGTTGCCGTCCAGCGACTGACCTGGCCGCGCGACCCGCGCCTGTGGCGCGCCCTGATTTTGATGGGCCTGATTAACGTGGCCATTCCGTTCACGTTGATTTCGTGGGGCGAAGTGTACATTGATTCAGCAATCGCCTCCATCCTGAACAGCACCATGCCTCTATTCACAGTCGTGTTCGCCCATGTCTTCCTGCTGGATGACAAACTGAACTGGCAGAAAATTACCGGCCTTCTGCTGGGTTTTGTGGGGGTGTTGACGCTGGTATTGCGTAACATGCAGGGTGAACTGCAATCGAATGTGGTCGGGCAACTGGCGGTACTGCTGGCGGCCGTGTTTTACAGCGGGTCGACGGTGTTTGGCCGCCGCTTTGTGGGCGGCGCGCCGCCGGCCCTCGCCGCGTTAGTGCAGCTCATCAGCGCCAGTGTGGTCATGCTGCTCATCACCCCGGTAGTAGAAGGCGGCATCGCTCTGCCCACCCTGCCGCTCACCTGGGTCGCGTTGCTCTGGCTTGGCCTGATTGGCTCGTGCCTCGCTTACCTGCTGTATTTCTACCTGCTTAAATCTGTGGGCGCCTCACGCATGGCGATGGTCACCTACATGTTCCCATTGGTGGGCGTTACCCTGGGGGTGCTGTTTTTGGGAGAACGGCTGGATATCTACCTGGTTATGGGGGCGGCGCTGGTCCTGGCCAGTGTGTGGGTCATCAATCGCAAGCCGGCGGGCAGCTAAGGCACATCCAGCCCGAGTTCGCGCAGGTGGTTTTCAGCAATCGCCCGCTGAATGTCGTTGTCTGAAAGGTCCAGAAAGCGCCTGAAATTGGCAATTGCCTGCGGCGTCAGCCCTTGTTTCTTGTAAGCCAGCCCGCGCAGAAAGTAATTCTCCGGCTGGTACGGCGCCAACTGAATCGCTACCGAATAGATTCCCAGTGCACTTTCCATATCCCCCAGGTTCTCGTATGCCAGCCCCAGCCGGGTGTAAGCCCGGATCAGGTAAGGGTCGGTTTGGATGGCGAACCTGTAAAACAGGGCGGCCTGGTCATATTGCCCCGCCGCGAACAGGGCTTCGGCGGTCAGGTAATGCTCCTCGGCCGAGGGGGTCGGGCTGGGGTACAGAATCGGCAGCACCACCGGTGTGGGCGGGTCTATCAGGCCGCCCAACGGCAACGGACTGCACCCTGCCAGACACACCCCGGCCACCACTGCCCACCGCCGCCAGTTTGCTGCCATGTTGCTCGCGCTCAGCGGCCGTTGCCACCCAGGCCGCGCAGGAATTCCAGCGCGCTGCTGGCGGCTGCCTGCCCGCTGGCCAGGGCTCGGTCGGCCAGGCGGCGGGCACGCGCCAGCCGCACCTCCGGCTCCTGCCCGGTCAGTTCGTACATCTCTACCAGCACCCCGTGGGTGCTTTCTGGGTGAATAAAGGCGATTTTTTTGCCGCCGGTGCCGATTTGTGGGGTTTCATTGATCAGTCGTACCCCATCCGCTCGCAGGCTGGCAAGGGCTTCTTCAATATCCTCCACCTCAAAACAGATGTGGTGAATCCCCGGCCCACGCTTGTTCAGGAAGCGCGCCACCCCGGAGTCATCCGAAGTGGGTTTGACCAGTTCCACTTCGCTTTCGCCGGTGGGCAGAAACGCCACAATTGATTGCTGGTCGGGAACGTCCTCCACATGCGAAAGCGTCAGCCCCAGGGCGTCGCGCCAGAAACCCAGAGCGTCGTCAATGTCTTCCACGACGATGGCGATATGGTCAATCTTCTTGATTTTCATGGCGTCTCCGTGGCGCGGTACTCGCCCCACACCCCGCGCAGTGTATTGCAGATTTCACCGAGAGTCAGGTGGTTTTCCACGCATTCAATGAGCAGCGGCATCAGGTTTTCCGGCCCACTGGCCGCGGCCACCAGCCGCGCCTGTAGTTCGGCGGCGCGCCCGGCATTTCGGTTGGCGCGCAGGGCCGCCAGGCGGGCGCGGGCGCTTTGTTCTATCTGTGCGTCAACCTGCAGGGGCTCCAGTTCGATTTCTTCGTCCACTTCAAAGGCATTCACGCCCACCACCAGGGTTTCTTTTACCTCCAGGGCGCGCTGGAAGGCGTAAGCAGCATTGTGGATTTCATTCTGCATAAACTGGTTTTCAATCGCCGCCAGCGCCCCGCCCAGCTCATCAATCCGGGCGATGTATTCCCGTGCCCCGGCCTCAATTTCATCGGTCAGGTGCTCAATCAGGTACGAACCGGCCAGCGGGTCAATGCTATCGCCGGCCCCGGTCTCGTGTGCCAGAATCTGCTGGGTGCGCAGGGCCACCCGGACCGATTTTTCGGTCGGCAGCCACAGGGCTTCATCCATGCTGTTGGTGTGCAAACTCTGGGTACCGCCCATCACCGCCGCCAGCGCCTGCACCGCCACTCGCACCACATTGTTCTCCGGCTGCTGGGCGGTAAGGGTCGAACCGGCGGTCTGGGTATGGAAGCGCAGCATCCATGAGCGCGGGTTTTGCGCCTTGAAGCGCGCCCGCATAACCTGCGCCCACAACCGCCGGGCGGCCCGGAACTTGGCGACCTCTTCCAGAAAATTGTTGTGCGCATTAAAGAAGAACGACAACTGTGGCGCGAACTCATCCACATCCAGGCCGGCCGCCAGGGCGGCTTCCACATAAGCAATCCCATTCGCCAGCGTAAAGGCGACTTCCTGCACCGCCGTAGAGCCCGCCTCGCGGATGTGGTAACCCGAAATGCTGATGGTGTTCCAGTGCGGCACTTCGCTGCGGCAATACTGCATCAGGTCGGTAATCAGCCGCAGGCTGGGGCGGGGCGGGAAGATATAAGTGCCGCGCGCAATGTATTCTTTGAGGATGTCGTTCTGTACCGTGCCGCGCAGTTTGGCGGGTTCGATGCCCTGCTGTTTGGCGACCGCGATGTAGAGCGCCAGCAACACCGCCGCCGGGGCGTTTATCGTCATACTGGTGCTGACTTTATCCAGCGGGATGTCCTGAAACAGCCGTTGCATGTCCTCCAAACTGGAAATGCTCACCCCCACTTTGCCGACCTCGCCTTCGGCCAGCGGGTCATCGGCATCGTAGCCTATCTGGGTCGGCAGGTCAAACGCCACGGAGAGGCCAGACTGCCCCTGCGCCAGCAGGTAGCGGTAGCGGGCGTTGCTTTCCTCGGCCGAGGCGTAGCCGGCATACTGGCGCATGGTCCACAGCCGCCCGCGGTACATGCTGGGTTGGATGCCGCGCGTGTATGGGTACTCGCCCGGAAAGCCCAGTTTTTCGGGGTAATCCTCCTGGTTTTCTGGCGTGAGCAGGCGCGGCAGTTCCACCCCGGAGGGCGTTTCAAAGGTCGCCTTGCGTTCCGGGTGCTGTTGCAGGGCTGGTTGGAGTGTTTCGGCTTCCCAGCGGGCTTTTTCGTCTTTCAGCGTCATGGAGTATCTTTCCCTTGCGGCGTTTTATCCAGTATACCCGATGGCCCGCAACCCCAAAATGACGGCCACTTGCGTTTGACAAGCCCTGTCCGGCATGGGATAATACCCTCGTATTTGCCAGTTCAATGGCAACGCACCCGTGTACCAGTTGAGGTTAACAAGCGACGAAAACGACAGTTCCCATCCCTTGTGAAATCATCGGCCCGGCGTGCATCCTTGGAACGCCGGTTTTTATTTGCATCAGGAGAAGATGAAGTATGGCTAAAGAAGAAGACAAAATAAAAGTAGAGGGCGTGGTGATTGAAGCCCTGCCCGCCACCCAATTCAAGGTCAAGCTGGATAACGACCACGAAGTGCTGGCTTATCTGGCTGGCAAAATGCGCCGTCACTATATCCGCATTCTGCTCGGAGACCGGGTAACGCTCGAGATGTCTCCCTACGACCTGTCGCGCGGCCGCATCGTGTACCGCTACAACAAACGCACCGGCCGCCCCGAAGAACTGGGCTAACTCACGCCGCACGCTGCGTACTCATTCGCCCCTGCATCTGGCAGGGGCTTTGTGTTTAAGGCAGTTTAAGCACCTGGCCGGGGTAAATGGTGTACGGCCAGCCGATATTGTTGAGGGCCGCCAGGTCCTGCCAGGTGGTGCCAAAGGTGCGCGCCAGCGCCACCAGGTAATCGCCCCGTACTACGGTATAGGTCTCGCCGCTGGCGGGTGGGGGCGCGGCCGTGGGCTGGGTTGCACCGCCGCCTCCGCCGCCGGCATTGCCGCCACCGCCCGGTAGTTTCAGGCTCTGGCCCGGGTACAGCACATACGGCGGGAACAGCCCGTTCAGGCTGGCGATGTCCAGCCAGTTCAGGTTTAATTTGCGGGCAATTGCCATCAGGTGTTCGCCAGCCTGCACGGTATAGGTTCCTCCACCGGCATTGCCGCCACCACTATTGGAAGGCTCCGCCGTCTTGGTGGGCTTGGGCGTCGCCGTGGGCGCCGGCGGGTTGTTTCCGCTGCTGCCGCCCGCGCCGGTTTGTAGTTTCTGCCCGGCGTAAATTGTATAGGGCCAGGCGATGTTGTTCAACGCCGCCAGTTGCTGCCAGGTGATTCCATACTGGGCTGCGATTTTCGTCAGGTAATCGCCTGGCTGCACGGTGTACGTGCCACCCCCGCTGGAATTGGCGGGCGGGTTGGCCGGCGCATCGTTGCCGCCGCTGCTGCCGCCGCTGTTCTCGCTGCCGGTTACTGTAACCGCCATATTGCCCAACACCCCCCACGAAGACCGGAAATTCCCCACGCTATGGGTCTGGGTCTGGCCGCTACCCGAATCCACCAGGGTCACATTCTGCTCATCATAGCCAATCAAAATCATCGTATGCTCATAAGGCGCGACTGTCACCACGCTGCCATCTTTGGCGGTGTAATTCTGGGCGGTGCCCGACCACACAATCCCCACCACCCACACAATCACCGGTCGTCCGGCGGCGATTTCTGCCCGCAGGTCAGCCCAGCTCAACCCGTAGCGCGCCTCGGCCTGCAGCCCGTACTGGCGCAGCAAACGCGCTACCGGCCGGGCATGCACCCCGTAGGCCTTGGGCGGTACCTGCCCCCAGGCCCCGTACACATCGCCAACGAAGCCCTTGTCCGGGTTGTCGGACTTCGGCAAATTGCTGAAAAAGGTCGTCTCGGCGATACTCACGCCCCAAAAGGCTGCCAGGTCCACCGCCGAGCGCGACTCGCACGAGAGCGGGTAGGTCTGTTTATGGCCCACCACTCCCGAGACATAGGCCGCCGCCGGTACTTCTGCTGGCGCGGCTACCGCCGGCGAACCGAGGCTGAGGGCAAAAACTGCCAGTAAGAAAAGTGTCCGCAAACGCATATTTCCTCTGTTCTGAATTGTAGCCCTAACCGCGCCGTCAGTCTTTCAGACTTTTGGCCGAATTTCACGGCTATAATCGCGACCATGACCGCCCCCCTTCTTGAAGCAGCCCGAGCCGCTTTTGGCCTTGACCTCACCACCGAGCAGGCGGCCGCCTGTGAACGCTATGCCATCCTGCTGGCGGAGTGGAATGGCCGCCTCAACCTTACTGCCATCCGCGACCCGGAGGAAGTCCGCCGTAAGCACTTTTTGGACTCCTTCTCCTGCGCTTTGGCCTTTGCCGTTCCGCCAGAAAGCCTGGTGGATGTTGGCAGCGGGGCCGGTTTCCCCGGCCTGGCGCTTAAAATCCTTTACCCAAACCTGCGGCTCACGCTGGTCGAGTCGGTCGGCAAAAAGGCCAAATTTATTGAACTCGTAGTGCAAGACCTGGGCCTGAAAGATGTTACCGTGTTGCCGCGCCGGGCCGAAGAAGTGGGGCAGGACCCTGCCCACCGCGCCGCATACCAATGGGCGGTGGCGCGGGCGGTGGCCCAGTTGCCGGTGCTGGCGGAGTACCTGCTGCCGCTGGTGCAGGTTGGCGGGGCCATGCTGGCGCAGAAGGGCAGCAGCGCCCCGCAGGAAGCCCGCGCCGCCGGGCGCGCCCTCCAGACCCTGGGCGGCGGTCCGCCGCGCCTGGTACCGGTGGCCATCCCCGGCTTATCAGATGAACGTTTCCTCGTGATTGCAGAAAAACTGCGTCCCACCCCGGCCCAATACCCCCGCTTGCCGGGCACACCAGCCAAAAAGCCGCTCTGATTTCTTCGCCCCCTCGGGTGGAATTTTACGGCGCCCGCACGAACCCACTATCAAACGCCCGCCCAATCAGGTAGCAAATCGGGCCGAGCAGCAGGCACAGATACACCGCCAGGTTGATGAACATGGTGCTGGGCAGCATATGGATCACAATCAGCAGCGGCCCCAGTACGCCAAACAGGGTCATCACCTTACCGATGAATTTCAGCCGGTAGAGGTGCGGGTGAATCCAGCGCCGCAACGTCAAAAACTTTCGTTCCAGGGGGGAGAGTTCAATATCATACATGAGTGTAGACCAGCCGGTATTTTACCCGTCTTTGAGCTGCTCGGTCTTCGTCCAGCCTTCGCCGCGCGCCTGCTGGCGCAGGTCGTCCAGCAGGGCGGTGGTGGTCGGCACGCCCAAATCAGCCTGAATCAGCAGGGCTTCGAGGTCGTCCCAGGTATCGTCGGTCAGTTCGGTCGCGCCGAGGGCCGCCGCAATCCGGCCAAAGGCGCTCTGGCGGGTACGCGCCAGCCCGGCGCGCCATTTTTCAAATGGGTTACTCATGGCGGGGATTATAGCAGGAGGTGGAGAATGCTGATTTTAGATTGCTGATTGTTGAATTTTGCTTCCCGTTGGCTATAATTAGGCTATGCGAGTGGGCTATTTGCGGAGGGCTACAATTGGGGTTCTACGGCCCCTAGACTAGCAAATTAGGTTAGGGACATCGGGATTCGATATGAAGAAATGGCTATCCTTAATTCTATTGGCACTAGTATTCGCCTTTGTTATTAACGCTGAATCGAGATCGGCCCAGCATTTTGAATGTTTGGGAAATTTCGATGAGTTTCTCTACTTAGGCGATAAGCCTTATCCTTTACCTGCTCCTGCCCCACTACCCCCTTGGAAATTAGTAACCATTTCGAAATCAATTCCATATCCCGGCTATGCTGAAGTCGCAATTGCGCGAGTTTACAATGGCAAAACCGAAATCTGGATGAATGTAGCCCCTGATGAATATTCGATAGAACCAACTGAGATAGTTATCAATTATCCCGATACAAAAGAGAAAGTAAATATTTCTACTGAAACCAATTTAGAAGGCGTTAGAGTTGACCGACTCTTTGTTGATCACTCTGGTACGGTTTGGGGGCGAAATAGGTGGTTTAGACCACTTATAGCGGATCCGCCATATGGCGAAGTTCCGGTCTTTAGCACATATGATGAAAGAACTAGAGCCTGTTATGAACTTCAAACGACATGAGCCATAGTTTTTGTAAAGTTTTGCAGCATCAGAATGGCAAATGCCGCAAAATGCAGCCCACGCAACACATCCGGAGTGCGCTCAAAGTCCCGCGCCAGTCGCCGGAAAC
>JANJTX010000166.1 GCA_024710875.1 Anaerolineales bacterium
CCAGCAGCGGTTTTCGACGCTCAATTCCCACATTCTTTGCCAGCGGGTCCCACCATGCCCCAATCCCACAGATAATCCGATTTGGCGCAAGGTCATCCAGTGTAAGGAAAGTAGCCGCCAGTAAACCGATATTTCGTGTCCAGTTGTTAATCACCCCCGAGCCCACCTTCACTCGTTCGGTTACCGCAGCATAGGCCGCCATGGGCACAATCGCATCTCTTACCAGACGCGACTCGGCTTGCCAGACTGCCTCAAAACCCTTTTCTTCGGCGTATCGAACATAGTCAAGGCCATCCCGCAAATCATGTGAATCCTGCAAATACAGAGAAACGCGCTCAATCATGGGTACCTCCTGAGTCCCTAGGATATATCCGGGTCACTTGGAACGGCCAGATCCAGCTCATCTTCCTGCCACCACTGGCTGGCCTGCCCATTCAGCCGGTCCAGATCTTCGGGCAAATCAATGTCATAGACCAGACCCGGCGAATCACAAACCGCCACCCGGCCGCCCGCAGCTTCGGTGCGGCGAATGTGGCTCTCGAAAGAGTCTTCGCCAAAATCATACTCAATCAGGCCGGCTGGATTAACCAGCAGCGCGTTTGTGCCTTTACGATGGTGGTCTGGGGCGATTGCCACCACCGGGGCTGGTTCGCTGGCCGCCAGCAGACACATTACATCGGCCACGCTCAAATAGGGCAAGTCCGCTGGCAAAACCAATACTCCACGCGCATTATATGTCTTCGCCACCATTGTGGCGCGCGCCAATGCAATGTTCAGATGGGGTGCCCCGTCTTCCTGCAAGGTGCGCGCTTCGTAATCGCGCGCCAGGGACAGCGCTTGCGGATCCCGGCTCACCACCAGTACTTGCTCAAGACCTTCCGCCTGTTTGAGTATTTCCAACGTGTGCTTGAAAAGTTTCTTATTGAGAGTCAGGCGCTCATCTTCCGAAAGCACAGCAGACAGGCGCGACTTCCCGCGCCGCAGAGGTTTTACAGGCACAATCGCCCAGATTGTCATCTCGAAGTATCCTTCGCCTTCATCGGTGTGCCATCCAGAACAGCACTTGTTTAATGATCGCCCGAACCACGAAGACCGGCCGCAAACTCCAGCACTACTTCGGCCAAGCGCAAACGGTCTCCCCGATCGTTCATGATTGTATCAGTAACCCGGTAGGGCCACGCCATGTCACTTGTCAGGTCTGTGTCCAGCGTATCCAGCACAAAACCGGACATCAAACCGCGATAATGTTTGGCCACTGCGTAGGCAGTGGGCTGGATGCCCAGCTCGCGATACATTTTCGCCGCCGGCCCTTTTACCGCCTGCCCGGCGATAATCGGCGAAACAGCTATGACCACCCGGCCAAGCAACGCATCCCATACCCCTGGTACATTTAAGATTGGGTCAATGCTCACCCAGGGGTTGGAAGGGCAGAGAACAATTGCCTCTGCCTGGGCCAGCGCCTCCAATAGCCCTGCGGCCGGGCGCGCCTTCGCTGCCCCCTCAAACCGAAAGCCGGTGATCCGCGGTTCGCATTTCCGGGCCACGAAATACTCCTGAAACGAGAGTTCGCCTTCCTCGGTACACACGATCGTCGGCACCGGATCGTCGCTCATTGGCAACACCTTGCAGCCAATTCCCCAGGCTGCGCAAAAGTCGGCCGTAATCCGGGAAAGCCTATCGCCCGCCGCCAATCGGCGAGTGCGCTCCAGATGGGTTGCCAAATCCCGATCGCCCAGTCGGAACCAATCTGGCCCGCCCAGCTGCGCCAAATTCTCCAGCACATTCCAACTCTCCCCTGCCCGTCCCCAGCCGGTTTCGGGATTGGCCAAGCCGGCCAGGGCGTAGCACACGGTATCAAGGTCGGGGCATATCTGCAAGCCATAATGGGTGAAATCATCCCCCGTATTCACCACGACCGTCAAATCATCAGCAGACAACGCTTGTGCCAGCCCGTCTACCAGTTTTGCGCCCCCCACACCGCCCGCCAGTGCAGCCACTTTCATCGATACACCGCCAGTTCGCTCACGGGGCGGCGAGCCCGCATTGCACTTTCGCCCGCCGGCCAACCCAGCAACAGCAACGCCTGTGGCTGCCACGTTTCCGGCAAATTCAGTGCCCGCCGCGCCGCCGCGCCAGCAAATAAAGGCGCACACATCCAGACCCCGCCCAGCCCTTCTGCATGGGCCGCCAGCAGCATCTGCCCCCCGGCCAGCGCCACACTCTGCATCGCCATGACCTGTTCGCCCGCCTCCCGTTCTGCATTCTGGTAGGCTTTCATCACCGAAAAGTTTGCGCACAACACCACGGCCACCGGCGCGCCTGTTATTCGCGCTCGCGATTTTGTCACCTGCGTTTCAATTTCGTGCTGTGAGAGCCCTTCAGCGGCAAGCGATAGGCGAAATTCCTTGCCCATTTCTTCTGCCAGCCCAGCGCGGGCAACCGCACTCTGCGCCACCGCAAAGCGCCATGGTTGGCGGTTATGCGCATTTGGCGCATAGGTGGCCGTCTCAAAGATTCGCTCCAGTATGTCAGCCTCCACTGGCAAATCTTTGAACCGCCGCCGCGACCGCCGCGACCGCAAGAATTGGTGAAGCCCAATCACTGCCGGCTCTACCATCATTTCGACAAATGATTTGATTCTGGCAGAATCCGGTAAATCACTCGCTGCTGCCCCGCCGGGATCTCAAAATCCCGACCGCGGTATTTGTGTGACAACCGGTTGATGTGCGCATCCGCGCCCTCAGTGATAATCTCAACTACCCGCCCCCGCACCTGAAAGTATTCGTACGGGTCATCCGGATCCATTATCGCCAGGGCCACCTGTGGGCGTTCGCTCACATTTCGATCCTTTGTACGACCTTTGGCAGAGTTCACCAAAATTGCGTCGCCATCTGTATCAAACCACACGGGTGTTACCTGCGGTGTACCATCTGCCATAACGGTCGCCATAAATGCAAACGCCCGCACTTCATCGCTGAACAAACGCTGGTATTCTGCTGGTACCGATTTCATCTAAAAGCTCCTGACTACTCATAGGTAATTACTTACGCCAAACATCTCAGCGGAACAGGTCACGCCCCTTATCTCGTAACAGTTCGGACAGCGCGCCCTCCCGCGCAGGGTAAGGAAACCCGCGCACATGCACTACCGGCGTACCTTCCGCCGCCTGCCCCATCATTAACGAAGCGGCGGCGGCCAGTTCATCGGCCACCCCCACTTCGGTGGCCTGCAATTCATACCCAAACAAATCAGGCTGCCCCCGCAAATCTTCGCACCCCGGCATCCCCGCCAGGCCAATCGCCACTCCCACCGTGCCGGTTCGCCAGGCGCGGCCATGCGAATCGATAATCACCACGCCTGTACGTTTGCCGCTGGCGGCTCGCAGTTCTGCCCGCAGGCGGGCCGCGGAATCATCCGGGTTGTCGGGCAGCAACAGATAGCAGTCATCGCCCTCCGCTACATTGGAATGGTCAATCCCGGCATTGGCGCACACAAATCCCAGCCGATGCTCCACCACAATCAGCCCTGGCCGGTAGCGCACCACCTCCCGGCTTTCGGCCAGGATCAACTCCACCAGGCGAGCATCCTTTTGGGTGGCTTGTGCCAGCTCAATGGCCCGCGCCCCTGGCGTCACGTCCGCCAGTCGCACTATCCGGCCTTCCGCTTTAGAGACGATTTTTTGCGCCAGCACCAAAATGTCGTCTTCTTGCAACCTCAACGCCGCTCGGTCAAGCCCGGCCAGAATCAACTCGGACAGATCATCACCGGGCTGCACCAGCGGTAAACCCGGCAGGGGTGTAAGCGTGAGCGCCATCTATTTCTGGATGCCAGTAATCTGAACCGTTCCGTGTCCACGGTAGTGCTTGTTCATGGCAATCAGGAGCGCCGTGATTCCTTCCACAACCACGGCATTGTCCAGTCCCCCCGCATAGTACGCCGTCATTCCGCCAGCTTCAGCCAATTCAACCACCATCTCCCCGGCGACGACATCATCTGCGCACACGAGTACATCTGTCTTCACCGGTTGATCCAGGTTTTTTTTCAGGGCGCTGGCCGGCACGTTTTGGAAAGCCGCCACCACCCGGGTTCCTGCTCCGAGAAGATTTTGCGCCAGGCGCCCGGCGCTGGGCGACTCCGGCGGTCGCGGGTCTGCAAACTCCACCCGGGCCGTCGCGTCCACCAGGATCTTGCCTTCCAGCGCCGACTTCACACTTTCCAGAGCGGCCGCATGCGCAGATTGCACTACCGTCAACACACTGATATCTGCCAGACGTGCGGCTTCGGCATTTGCATGCCCTTCCACTGAGGTCAGCCCGAGCTGCGCATTCAACTCCGTGGCTGTCGCCCTGGCGCGCTCCTCATCGCGCGAGCCAATGAGCACCTTGTATCCGGCCCTGGCCCAGCGCAACGCCAGTCCGGGACCTTCTTTCCCCGTGCCCCCCAAAATTGCGATAACTGGTTTATCGTTTGACATTGATTTTCCTTATCGTATGTATTTTTACTTCAAGTCAGGCCATTTGGTCCCCATTCAGGGCACAAATGTCTCGTAGCGCGCCCACACCGCCGGTGCCAGTTCACGAGCCCTGGCATGCACTTCCTTTACATCCAGCGTCAGGAACTGGCGGTTCTTCATCAACAGTTCTCCACCAACTATTGTAGTGGTGACCATGCTCTCATTAAAGCCAAAGAGAATGTGCCAGGGAAGGTTCCCGGCATTCAGGGGAGTATTGGGGTGGTAGTCCACCAGGATCAGGTCAGCCCCCGCCCCGGGCGAAAGCACACCAAGGCGCAGCCCCGGGAAGAAACTTTCAGCAAGGGCCGCATTGTTCTGCACCCCCATCTGAATGACGTCGATCCCATTCATGCGTCGCGGGTCACGCTGGTGAACCTTGTGCAGGAGGTAAGCGGTCTTCATCTCTTCCCACATCGTTTGTGAAAAGCCATCATTTCCCAGACCAACCCGAATCCCCAGCCGCAGCATTTCTTCTACCCGGGCCACGCCCACGCCATTGTTCATATTCGAGCGCGGCTGGTGGCTCAACCAGGTCTGGGTTTCTGCCAGCAGGGCCATTTCAGCTGCATCCAGATGTACGCCATGCGCCACAAGCGTCCGCGGTCCCAATATCCCATGCTGGCGCAACCGATCGGCCGCCCGCGAACCACTTTTGGCGAGGCTGTCATATTCGTCCGACTCATGCTCTGCCAAATGGACGTGAAAGCCAAATTCTTCGGGGCAGGCCGCCCGGCAGGATTCAAGGGTCGCATCCGAAAGCGTCAAACTGGCGTGCAAGCCAAATGTGGCCGCCACTTGTCCATCCGCCTTATTCATGAAACGTACATTCTCTCGTATCCCGGCCTGTGCTTTTTCCTGCCCATCCCGGTCAGTCACCTCATAACACAATACCGCCCGCAGACCTGCCCGTTTCACTTCTTCTGCAATTACATCCAGTGAGCCATCTATAAAATTGGGCGAGGCATGGTGGTCGATTAGAGTAGTCGTCCCGTGCCGGATGGCATCCACCAGGTGCACTTGCGCCGAAGCCCGCACACTGGCTTCGTCCAGCGCCTTGTCCAGTGGCCACCATAGTTTTTCAAGTATCTCCGGAAAATCCCTGGGCGCCGCTCCGGGAATCGCCATCCCCCGCGCATAGGCTCCATAAAAGTGTGTATGCGCGCAAATATTCCCGGGCATCACATACTGCCCAGCCGCGTCCAGTTGTTCCGCCTGTGGATATTTCTCGAGCAATTCAGCCTGGGGGCCGATTTCAGCAATCTGCCTATCGGCCACCCGAAGTGCAACCCCTTCTTGGATCTCATCCCCATCCCCCATGGTAATAAATCTGCCATTAATAATGAGCATGATCTAACCCTTCCAAACAACTTTCAGGTGCTCAACATGTTCAAGGTCGTGCAGGGCAATCCCGCGCGCCTGAAGAAACACAGTTGTCGCCTTCCCAGGAGGCCGGTGAATTACGGCGCTCCATTGTTTTTGTGACAATCTGCCTAAAATGCCGAGCAGCACCCGGCGCTTGAACTGATACACATGCAGAATGTCCTCAAGCGGGTAATCCGCATACTGCAGAAGTCGCCCCCAATCACGACGAGGGTGTATCTCCGGCAATATTGGTTCATTCAACGCCATCCCATAAACTATGGTGTTCATGGACACTTCATTGGTTGTCAGCAGGTGGG
This sequence comes from Anaerolineales bacterium, assembly GCA_024710875.1. Lineage (GTDB taxonomy): Bacteria > Chloroflexota > Anaerolineae > Anaerolineales > UBA11579 > SCUK01. The sequence goes on from JANJTX010000166.1 coordinate 6,193, forward strand.
CCATCACTTCCCGGAACGACCATTCACCTGGCGTCAGCGGGGCATCCAGTTCCTGTGGTGACTTGCTCTGGATGCATTCGCTCAAAAATTTGGCTGTGGCCTTCAGCGTGTCTTTGACCGCTGCAATGCTGGATTCCGAAAGCTTGGTCGGAATCAGGTTGGTTGACCGGTGAACGGGCATGGATTCCACTCCATTTAACTAACGCTCCGATTCTAGCATGAAAGACCGCCGGTTGATATAATGCCCCCACCACCCCCCACCCTGTACCGCCCGCGACTCTCCTATGCCCCGCATCGCCCGCCTGACTGAAGCGTCCACCGCTGACTTGCGCCGCCTGATTGACGGCTATCGTTCAGAACAGCGCTACCGGGTGGAAAGGACCGAAACCGATAACCATACCGAGATCCACCTCATTCTGGAAGACCTGGTCCAGCCCTTCATAAAACACTTTGGCCAGGATGCTGAACTCGAAGACTTCTACCCGAAAATGATTGCCCAGGGCTATTCCTGGGGTGCCTGGGCTGATGGCATGCTGGTCGGAATCGGTTTGTGTGAACCTCGCCATTGGAACAACTCGCTCTGGCTCTGGGAACTCCATATCCAAAACGGATTGCGCGGCCAGGGACTGGGTGGCCGTTTAATCCAGGCTGTCCAGGAACAGGCCCAGGCCGGCAAATTTCGCCAGGTTGCGCTGGAAGTACAGAACACCAACGTCCCCGCCATCCGCTTTTACCGCAAGCACGGCTTTGCAATTGAGGGACTGGACATCTCCCAATACACCAACACACCCGCGCCCGATGGCGAAATCGCGCTCTTCATGAAATGGAATAACCCGCTCCACACCTGAACCTATAGCTCGTATTGGCTATGCGCAAATCGACCTGCCTCAATGTTTGCAGGCGATTTCCCCAAAATCAATTACAATAAACTTGTTTGTTCCAACAACCACAATCCAATTTCCGCCATCTTGAAGGAATTTCTATGTCTGACAATCGTTCCGCCGCTATTGAATATGCCCGCAGCCAGCATGACCGCTATTTAAGTGACCTGATTGAACTGGTGCGCATTCCATCCGTCTCCACCGACCCGGCCCATAAAGCCGACATGCGCGTTGCCGCAGAACATGTCGTCACCCGTCTGAAAGCCATCGGCATGGAAAACATCCAGATCATTGAAACCGCCGGGCACCCCGCCATCTATGCGGATTACCTGCATTCACCGGGCAAGCCGACCGTCATCATCTACGGCCATTACGATGTCCAGCCGGCTGAACCGCTGGACCTCTGGGAAACGCCCCCTTACGAGCCAACGCTGCGAGATGGCAAGCTGTTCGGCCGCGGCGCGTCGGACATGAAAGGCCAGGTCATGGCCAGCATCCATGCGGTCGAAGCCGTGATGAAACATGGCGGCCTGCCCGTCAATGTCAAGTGGCTGATCGAAGGCGAAGAAGAAATCGGCTCACCCAATCTCCTCAAGGTTATTGAAGACAATCAGGAGCTCTTCAAAGCTGACTTTGCGCTGAATCCGGATGGCGGTATCCTTGGCGAAGAGCTGCCCGCCATCATTTATGGCCTGCGCGGCCTCGCCTATTTTGAAGTTCATGTCTATGGGCCGGATCATGACCTGCACTCCGGAATTTATGGCGGCGCGGTACTCAACCCCGCTGCCGAACTGACCCGCCTGATTGCCGGCATGCACGATGCCAACGGGCACATCACCCTGCCCGGCTTCTACGAGGATGTCCGCCCGCTGGATGCAGACGAACGCGCCGAACTTGCCCGCCTGCCCACCGACAACGACTACTATCTCAAGCACACCGGTGCGCCCATGTTATGGGGCGAAAAAGGCTACAGTCCGGTGGAACACACTGGTGGCCGCCCCACGCTGGAAGTCAACGGGCTGCTCTCCGGCTTCACCGGCGAGGGCGCAAAAACGGTTCTGCCGTCCAAAGCCATGGCGAAGATTTCCTGCCGCCTGGTGCCGGACCAGGACCCGGAAGCCATCCATCAAAGCCTGCTCAAGTATATGGAACAGAACGTTCGCTCGGCTGTTACCTGGGACGTCAAAGTTGTCTCCGCCGGCAATCCCGCCTCGATTACTTCTCGCAATTCAGAAGGCGTAAAAGCCCTCGCAAATGCAATGGAAACTGTGTGGGGTGTTCGCCCGCTGTTCCGGCGCGAAGGCGGCAGCGTGCCGGTTGTCTACCAGATGAATAAAATTCTCGGCATTGATTCCGTCCTGACCGGCTTCGGTTTACCCGATGACAACCTGCATGCCCCCAATGAGAAGCTCACGCTTGGCCCCTGGTACAAGGGCATCGAAGCGCTGATCCACTTCTTCCACAACCTGTAAGTCGCTCCACTTCGACCAGACTTCGCGCCGTGGAAAACTTCATTCCACGGCGCGTGTTCTGCAAATCACCCAACACCGACAGATTGCGAGCTAGCCACGATGGCCAAATCCCAACTTACAACCTACGGCGGTCAGGCCGTCATTGAAGGGGTGATGATGCGCGGCGGCCAATCGGTTGCCATTGCGATGCGCGCCCCGGATGGCGAGATTGCCATTCACACCGAAACTCTGGGCGGCCTGTATCGCAGCCGCTGGGCCAAAGTGCCGTTTGTCCGTGGATTGGTCATCCTGTGGGATGCGCTTAGTCTTGGCATGCGCGCCCTGACCATCTCTGCCAACTTGCAGACCACCGAAGAAGAAGAAAAACTGGAAGGCCGCGCCCTCACGTTTACACTTCTCACTTCTATCGCTTTCGCCATTGGGCTCTTCGGCCTGTTGCCGGCTGCGGCCGGCCATGCCACCGGCGCCTGGTTGGGTGCCGCCCCCTGGCTCACCAACCTCGCCGAAGGTCTGGCCCGGTTGGTGATTCTTATAGCCTATATCTGGGGGATTGGCCGCATGGAAGAGATCAAGCGTGTCTATCGCTATCACGGCGCTGAGCACAAAACCATCAACGCCTTTGAAGCCGGCGCAGAACTCACTCCAGAAAATGTGGCGAAATTCCCGCTGGAACACCCCCGCTGCGGCACCGCCTTCCTGCTCACGGTTGTGGTCTTTTCGATAATCCTATTTTCACTACTCGGCCCCATGCCCAGTCTGCTGGCCCGTTTCGGTACCCGCCTGCTGCTACTACCGTTTCTTGCATCGATTGCCTATGAATACCTGCGCTTCACCGCCAATCACATCCAGCACCCCTTGATCCGCATTCTGGTCAAGCCGAATCTCGCACTCCAGCGTCTCACCACCGCTGAACCCGATGCCCCCATGCTGGAAGTTGCCATTCGCGCTTTTCAGGAAATGCGTCAGGGCGAGCAGGCATTGGAGCCCAAGTCACCCTAAACGGCCTTAGGCACCCGGCGCGCCCCGCGTATCTGCACCAGCGTCACCCCC
>JANJTX010000173.1 GCA_024710875.1 Anaerolineales bacterium
ACAAAAAAAGGCGGCTGGAGTCTCTCCAACCGCCTTTCTCTATACTTTTGCCATCCCCCGTCCGCTGTTTCCTTGTGTACCTGTCTCCCTGTTTACCTTATTTCTACTTCGCGTAATCCACCGCCCGCGTTTCGCGTAGCACCGTCACCTTAATCTGGCCCGGGTACTGCATCGTCTCTTCAATCTGCTTGGCGATGTCGCGCGCCAGCCGGGTGGCGTCCAGGTCGTCGATATCTTCCGGCCGCACGATGATGCGCACTTCGCGCCCCGCCTGCAGGGCATACGTCTGGGTCACGCCCTTGAACGACATGGCGATTTCTTCCAGCGACTTAATGCGCTTGATGTACTGCTCCAGGCTCTCGCGCCGTGCCCCCGGCCGTGCCCCGCTGATGGCATCCGCCGACTCCACGATGATGGCTTCCACGCTTTCCTGCTCCACCTCATGGTGGTGGGCCGCCACCGCATTCACCACCAGCGGCGGCACGCCGTAGCGCGCAATGTACTCCGCCCCGATGCCAGCGTGCGTACCTTCCAGGTCGTGGTCCATCGCCTTGCCGATGTCATGCAGCAGGCCGCCCATCTTGGCCAGTTCCACGTCCGCCCCCAGTTCGGCCGCAATCACCGAGCAAATTTTGCTCGTCTCAATCGCGTGGTCGAGCTGGTTCTGGCCGTACGAGGTGCGGAACTTCAGCCGCCCCAGCACGCGGGTAATCTCGCGGTGCAGGTTTGGTACGCCCGCCTCATAGGCCGCTTCCTCGCCCGCCTCGCGGATAATTTTCTCGACTTCCTTGCCTTCTTTTTCCAGCGTCTTTTCAATGCTGGCCGGGTGAATGCGCCCGTCCATGACCAGTTTTTGTAGCGTCCGGCGGGCGATTTCGCGCCGTACCGGATCAAAGCACGAAATGGTGACCGCTTCCGGCGTGTCATCCACAATCACATCCACCCCGGCCGCCTGCTCAAATGAGCGGATGTTACGCCCGTTGCGCCCGATAATGCGGCCCTTCATTTCATCCGAGGGCAGCGTTACGGTAGAGGTCGTCACTTCTGATACATGGTCCGAGGCTACCCGCTGGATGGCCAGCGTAATCAGTTTGCGGGCGCGTTCCTCGCCCTCCTCGCGGGCCTCGGCCTCAATCTGGCGCATAATGCGCGCCATATCCGAGCGGGCCTCTTTTTCCACTTCCTGCAACAGCAGGCCGCGGGCTTCGTCGCGCGTCATCGAGGAGATGCGCTGCAACTGGTCCAGCGCCGCCTGGTGCTGTTCCTTCAGTTCATTTTCCTGCTTATCCATCTTGCTCTGGCGTTTGTTCAGGGCCTGGTCGCGCTGCTCAATCCGCTCGGTACGCGCATCCAACTCCGCCCGGCGGCGTTGCAGGCGCTCGTCCTCGTTGCTTAATTCCTTGCGCCGTCGTTCGATATCGGCCTCGGCGTTTTCGCGCAATTCCAGCGCCCGGTCTTTGGCCGCCAGTTCCACCGCTTTCGCCTGTTCGCGCGCCTCGGCCAGAATCTGGCCGGCCCGGCTTTCTTCGCGCTGGATGGCTTGTTTTTCCAGCCACAGTTTGATGCCATAGCCGAGGGCAAAGCCAACCACCGCGGCCACGGCGATTAAGAGTGTGTCGTTCATTTTCGTACCTCGTTTTCTTCGATGGGTTTCGCATGGCCGGCAGCCAGCATTTCCTGCCAGACCAGCGGCACAACAGATTGGATAATGTCATACGGGAACCCGCGCCGGCCCAGAAAGCCGTAGATTTTCTTACGGAATTCCTCAAACTCCAGTCCGGCATAACGCCGCGCCTGTTTCAGCCCGGCCTGCAGGGCCAGTTGTTCTTCATCAATATCCGCCAGCGCTTTCTCAATCGCGGGGTCGGTCACGCCCTTCTGGCGCAATTCCATCCGCAACGCCCGCCCGCCGCGCGGCCGGAACTCACTGCGGTTTTCCACCCACTGCTCGGCAAAGCGTTCATCATCCAGCAGGTGGGCGGCCCGCAGCCGTTCAATTACCTCGGTCTGGGTTTCTTCGCTGGCTTCTTTCTTCTTCAAATACTGGCGGACTTCCTGCTCGGTGCGCGCCCGGAAACTCAAAAAATGCAGGGCGCGCTGGGTGGCTACTTCCAGTTCGTCCTTGGCGCGCAGTTCGCGCACCTTGTCGGCGCTTAGTTCCTGCCCAATGCTTAACCAGGCTGCCACAATCCGCGCCAGCCCAAAGGCGAATTCGCCATCCAGATAGATGTTCACCCGGTTCGGGTTGCGTTTTTGCACTTTCAGGGCAGTTACTTTGCCAGTCTCGATGCTCACGTTTCCAGTCCTTAAACGCGCACAGCCGTGAAGCCTTCAAACCGGCCACGGCTGTGAAAAGTCAATCAGATATGCTGTATTAGCGGTTGGACCGTTTTTGGGCGGTCATCCGTTACGGCAAGCGAGCCCCGGGTTGTTTTGGTCATGCCGGGGGCGCTTGCGCGGCGGCATCCGTTCTTGTGTCAGCGCCGGCAGGGTTTTGTAGCCGGCTGGGCAACGCCAGGCGTTGCTTTTCATATCTGAATTCAGTTTCACAACAGTGGCCGCCGGTGAAAGCGGCCCGCCGGGCTAATCTTCGTTGTCCGGCTCCGCATCTGATTCGTCGGTGGGCAGGGGCATCACGCCGCCTTCCAGCACCTGTTGGCGAACCAGGGTTTCAATCTCGGCTGCCAGGTCGGGGTTGGCATTCAGCGCGTCTTTGGTGTTTTCGCGCCCTTGACCCAACCGGTTGTCGCCAAACGAGTAAAACGACCCCCGTTTGTCGATGATGTTCATCTCGGTCGCCAGGTCGAGCAGGTCGCCCATGCGTGAGATGCCTTCATTATACATGATATCAAACTCCGCCACCCGGAAGGGCGGGGCGACCTTGTTTTTCACCACCCGTACCCGCGTGCGGTTACCAATCACGTCCTGCCCGGTCTTGATACTCTGAATTCGGCGTACATCCATGCGGATGCTGGCGTAAAACTTGAGGGCGTTGCCGCCGGTGGTCGTCTCCGGGTTGCCAAACATCACGCCGATTTTCTGGCGCAACTGGTTGGTGAAAATCACGCAGGTATTGGTCTGCTTAATCACGCCGCTTAGTTTGCGCAGGGCCTGGCTCATCAGCCGCGCCTGTACGCCCATGGTGGCGTCGCCCATATCGCCTTCCAATTCCGAGCGCGGCACCAGCGCCGCCACCGAGTCGATGATAATCAGGTCCACCGCCCCCGAGCGCACCAGCGCTTCGGTGATTTCCAGCGCCTGCTCGCCCATGTCCGGCTGCGAAATCAGCAGGTTGTTTACATCCACGCCCAGCCGGGCGGCATATTTCGGGTCGAGGGCGTGCTCCATATCAATGAAGGCCGCCGTGCCGCCCATCTGCTGGCACTGTGCCACGACATGCAAACAAATTGTGGTCTTGCCCGAAGATTCCGGGCCGTAAATTTCGGTCACGCGACCGCGCGGCACGCCGCCCACCCCCAGGGCAATGTCCAGCGAGAGCGCCCCGGTCGGGATGACCGCTACCTGCATATGGTGGGCATCCCCCAGTTTCATAATCGCGCCATCCCCAAACCGTTTGGTGATGGCGCTCAACGCACTATCCAACGCCTTCTGGCGATTATCAGACATAATGGGTCTTCCTTCCTCTTGAGTGAAACTGCTCCCCTATTTTACAGGACGCCCGCCCTTCTGGCGAGGGGCAGGGCGGGATGTAAATAAACCCCGCCCCGCCACCGCCTGATTTTGTCATGCTGAGCGAAGCGAAGCATCCCGACCACCCTTCTTCATTCAGACCGGCTCACTGGCAAACAATCCTGCCGCACGACCTTATGAACAGGCTTAACGATCATCAACCCGCTCCAGCCGGGGCAATTTGTCCTCACCGATTTATGGCAAATACACCTACCCGAATCCGATTAACGGCGGGATGATGGAGACTGGCACTAAAGCCGCGCCACCTAATTGGGATACAATTCATCCGAATTTCAGCCGTACCAAGGAGCCCCTCTGATGAGTAACATGCGTGAAGAAGCCCTCGAATACCATCGCCTCAATGGCAAGCCCGGCAAAATCTCCATCCTCCCCACCAAACCCCTGGATACCCAGCGCGACCTCGGCCTGGCCTACTCCCCCGGCGTGGCCGAACCCGTGCTTGAAATCGCCCGCGACCCCGCCCTCGCCTTTGAATACACCTCACGCGCCAACCTCATTGCGGTCGTCTCCAACGGCACCGCCATCCTCGGCCTCGGCAACCTCGGCGCCCTCGCCTCCAAGCCCGTCATGGAAGGCAAAGGCGTGCTCTTCAAAAAATTTGCCGATATTGACGTCTTTGATATCGAAGTCGACAGCCTCGACCCGGATGAAATCATCAATGTCGTGCGCGCCATTGCCCCCACCTTTGGCGGCATCAATCTCGAAGACATCAAAGCCCCCGAGTGCTTCTACATCGAAACCAAACTCAAGGAAATGCTCGATATCCCCGTCTTTCATGACGACCAGCACGGCACCGCCATCATCTCCGGCGCTGGCCTGCTTAACGCCGTGGAAATCACCGGCAAGGACATTCGCAAAATCAAAATCGCCGTGTCCGGCGCCGGCGCCTCTGCCATCTCCTGCGCCAAAATGGCCGCCAAGCTCGGCGTAAAGCCCGAGAACATCCTGCTGGTGGATAGCAAGGGCGTGGTCTACCAGGGCCGCACCGAAGGCATGAACGAATACAAGCAGGAAATGGCCGTCGAAACCGATGCCCGCACCCTCGCCGATGCCGTCCGCGATGCCGATGTCTTCTACGGCCTCTCGGTCGCCGACATGCTCAAACCCGAAATGGTCAAAACCATGGCCAAGGACCCCATCATTTTCGCCATGGCCAACCCTGACCCTGAGATTAAGTACGAAGTCGCCAAAGAAGTCCGCCCGGACTCCATCGTCGCCACCGGCCGGTCAGACTACCCCAACCAGGTCAATAACGTCCTCGGCTTCCCCTTCATCTTCCGCGGCGCGCTGGATGTTCACGCCAGCGCCATCAATGACGAGATGAAACTCGCCGCCGCCTATGCCCTCGCCGCCCTCACCAAGGAAGATGTGCCTGACAGCGTGCTGCGGGCCTACGGCGAAACCAGCATCAAGTTCGGCCGCGACTACATTATCCCCAAGCCACTCGATCCGCGCGTCCTGCTCTGGGAAGCCCCGGCCGTGGCCGAGGCCGCCATGAAAAGTGGCGTGGCCCGCAAGCAAATTGACCTCGAGGAATACAAACAGCAACTCGCCTTCCGCCAGGGCAAGGGCCAGCAGGTGCGCCATTTCATCCTCAACCAGGCCAAGGCGGTCAAGAAGCAGGAACGCCTCGTCTTTGCTGAAGGCGAAGAACCCAAAATCATCCGCGCCGCCGCCCAGATTCTGGATGAAGGCATCGGCCACCCCATCCTCGTTGGCCGCCCGGCTGTCATCGCCCAGCGCATCGAAGAACTTGGCCTGGACTACAAGCCCACCGTGGTGGACCACCAGAACTATGACCGCATCGAAGATTACATCGATGCCCTCTATGCCCTGCGCCAGCGCAAGGGCGTCAGCCGCCGCCAGGCCCAGAAAAACCTGCGCGACCGCAACGTCTTCGCCGCCCTGATGGTCAAGCAGGGGGATGCGGATGCTTTCATCTCCGGCCTCACCTTCGAGTATCCCGAAGTCATCCGCCCGGCACTGGAAATCCACCACACCAGCCCGGAGGCCCGCATCGCTGCCGGCGTGTACATCATGATTGTCGATGAAAAGGTCTACCTCTTCACCGACGCTACCGTCAACATCAACCCCACCAGCGAAGATCTGGCCGACATCGCCATCCTCGCCGCCGACTTTGCCAAAAAGCTCGGTCTGGAGCCGCGCGTCGCCATGCTCTCCTTCTCCAACTTTGGCTCGGTGCCGCACCCGCTTTCCAACAAGGTCCGTCAGGCTACTGCCCTGGTTCATGAGCGCCGCCCCGACCTGGCCGTAGATGGCGAAATGCAGGCCGATACCGCCGTGGTCGCTGACATCATCGAAAAGCGCTACCCCTTCAGCAGCGTGCAGGATGCCAATGTGCTCGTCTTCCCCAGTCTGGAAGCCGCCAACATCGCTTACAAACTGGTGGACCGCCTCGGTGGCCCCAACACCCAGACCATCGGCCCCATTTTGCTCGGTGTCGGCGCGCCGGTGCATGTCCTCCAGCTCGGCGACGAAGTCCGCGACATCGTCAACATGGCCGCCGTGGCCGTGATGGATGCGGGTAGCCGGGCGAATGCGGGGATTCGGGCGGATGCAGGCAACCGAGCCAAAAAGAAAAAGTAGACCCTGTCTCTGCCAACAAAAAAGGCCGGCGCATATTGCGCCGGCCTTCCGTTTTACGATCCTAACTTAATCGTCGTTGTCATCGTCCTTGTCGGGCTTACCGCCGCCCGCCCAGGGTGGCTTGCCGCCGCCCGGCTTGTCGCCTTCATCATCATCGCCGCCGCCGCCAGCCCACGGGGGCGGGCCGCTGCCGGCCCAGTCCGGCTTGCCGCCGCCGGGCTTATCGCCATCTTCATCTTCCCCGCTGCTGTTGCCAATCAGGCCCAGCCCCTGCCAGATCTGGCCCCAACCCTCGCCTTCGGCACGCGCCGCCAGCAGGCTTTCAGGGTCAACCCCCTGGGCTTCGGCGGTCATCAGCGCCAGCATAATCTGGCCGAAACCCATGCCGCCGCAGAAGTAGCTCATCACCCATTCTTCAGTTACATCATAGGAGGCGGCCAGGCGGGTGGCCATCGGGTGGGCGCTGGCCGCGCTGCCGTTGCAGTAGAAGCCAAGCGCCGGGTCGTCACTTTCCTCGCCGTCCTCGGTCTCTTCGCCATCTTCGAGCGTTTCATTCTCGATTTCTTCGGCCAGCACCGAGCCATCGTCCTGTACTTCGCCATTCACCCGCACCGTATCGCCCAGCACGGTGGTGGTAAAGTCAAAGTCTTCCGGCACGGTCACCACCAGGCTCGTACCGTCTTCCAGTTCCAGCGTCAGCGTTCCGGCTTCTTCATCAATGGCCGTTACGGTGCCTTCAAAGATTTCGCCCAAAGCCGGGGCGGCTGCCGCCGGAGCCAGGCTGCCGAACATCAGGGCTGCGGTGACCAACACCGCCATCAAAGTTTTCATCTTCATCAGGTTACTCCTTGTCAAGCTTGTCAATTCAATCAGAAATTCTCTGATTGTAATGATGATAACGAGAGTTCAGCCCACCCGTTACTGAATTTTGCATAGATTCTGCTATCGCAGTACCTATGTCCTACCAAAGCGGGTTATTGTAGAATGGTGCATGTTTCAATTAGGGCTGAGAGCAGGGCGTAATTGAACCGTACCCTTTGCCGGGTTCAGCCCTCTGCTGTCATGCCTCCGCCCGCGACCTCTGTACTCAATGGCGTGCGACAAATAATATATAAGCGTCAAGCTCACAAACTCAAAACTCACCTATCAGGAGGCCCGACATGAAAAAACCTTTCGTCAGTCTGCGCTGGAAAATCATGCTCCCTCTGCTGGTCGTCTTTGGTCTGGCTATTGTTGTGGTTGCCATACTCCTGGGCACATTCCTCAACGACCTCGCCTACGAATCGCTCGCCTCTGAAGTGGCTGCCATCGCCTGGGAGACCCGTGGCTGCCTGGATACCGCTGAACTGGAGCAGGTGCGCCAGACCCCCGGCCGCGGCGCTCCCAATTCCACCGCCTGCCTCGAAGAAGTCATGGACCGCCATGAGCGCGCCATCCTCATTTCTTACTTCCTCAATGAAAGCGACCAGCTTCAAATCGGCCTCAACCCCTACTCCCCCGGCGAGGGTATCAATCCGGGTGACATCCTCACCCATGAAAACATGGCTGCTTACTTTGGTGAATTCGAAGATGATGGCCCCTATATAGAAGAAATCATGCGCCTCGGCCTGCAGGAACCCGCCTATGAATATGACTACTTCATCTATGAAGATGACGAGGTCAGCGAAATCTTCTTCATCGGCTATGAGCCCATCGCCAGCCGCAGCGGCCTCATCATCTTCGTCTATGCCGGCGACCTCGTCACCCGGATTGACGATTTTCAGTACCTGTTATTCTTCAGCCTGCTGGCCGGGCTGGTGCTCCTGGCGATTTTCCTCTTCATCTTCACCGGCCGCATCACCTCTTCCATTCGTAAATTGGAACGCGTTTCCGAGGGCATCGCCTCTGGCGAATACAACCAGACCGACCTGCCCAAGCCCGGCCTTTTTGACGATGAAGTCATGGAAATGACCCGCCTGATAGACGACATGGCCAGGAAAGTCTATGGCCGTGAACTCAAACTGGTGGAACAGGTGACCGAACTCAAAGTCTTCATTGATCAGGACCGCCGCAAGGAAGAACTGGAGAAAGTCATCTCCTCTGACTTCTTCCAGGAACTGCAGGCTAAGAAACGCAAGATGAAAGAGTCTGCCATGGCCGAGCAGGTAGAACTTCCCGCCGCCGTACCGGCCTGACGACTATCGGGCAGTACCTAACCCAAGCGCGGGCCAAGACTTCTGGCCCGCGCTTTCTGTTTGATGTTTCGTAAGCTTTAAGCTGCGCTCAATGTCGCGTGGGCCTGCGCCAGCCGGGCATAGGCATCCTCGGCCACTGCCGCCAGCTCGGCATTGCGGCCCAGGTCCGGGTGGGCGCCCATCATCGCCCGCGGGTTAAGGAAGTTCACCCGCGCCCCGGCTTCCATTTCTTCCACCGTTACATTGCAGGGCAGCATCAGCCCCACCAACGGTTCGGCGGTCAGCGCCCGGTGGGCGAGCGGCGGGTTGCACGCCCCTAAGATCACATACCGCCGAAACTCCACCCCGATTTTCTCTTTCAGTGTGCTATCGACATCAATGCGGGTCAAAATCCCAAAGCCCTGTTCCTTTAGGGCTGCGGTCACGCTTTCGATTGCCTCATCGTAGGGTTGCTTCAGTGTCAGGCTCAATGCCAGCGGCTGGCTCATCGGTTCGTCTCCTGTGGTTGCGATATCGGGTAAGCGCATACTCCAGTTTTCAGGCCTTCAGTTTCTCGGTGTACAACTTGCGGAACTTCGCCACCTTGGGCGCCACCACTGCCATGCAATAGCCCTGAAACGGGTTGCGCTTGAAGTAGTTCTGGTGGTAGTCCTCGGCCGGGTAAAACACATCCAGCGCCGTCACTTCCGTCACTATCGGGTTCGGCCACAGCCCTTCGGCCGTAATGGCCGCAATTTTCTCTTCCGCCAGCCGCTTCTGCTCGTCATCATGAAAGTAAATCGCCGAGCGATATTGCGGCCCCACATCGTTGCCCTGCCGGTTGAGTGTGGTCGGGTCGTGAATCGTGAAGAACACATCCAGCAGGTCGCTGAAAGTTACCACGTCCGCATCAAAGTCAATCTGCACCACTTCGGCATGGCCGGTCTGTTTACCGCACACCTGCTCATAGGTCGGGTTCACCACGTGCCCGCCGGCATAGCCGCTCACCACTTTCTGCACGCCCTTCAATTCCTGATACACCGCTTCCAGGCACCAGAAGCAGCCCCCAGCGAGCGTTGCGGTTTGGATGTTCGCCATCGGAAACTCCATTCTTTATTTGTATGGACTTGAATTGTACACCCGCCCGTATGGGTCACCGGATGGTATAGAATGTTACAAAGATGCATTCGATAAATCACCAGACAGTGGGCTTTAGCCCACTGCCGCCAACCGAAACGCGAAAACTTCGAATGGCCCAAACATGGATTCGCTGAACTTCTACCAGCAAGTCTACGCTATCGTGCGTTGCATCCCCGCCGGGCAGGTGACCCACTACGGCGCCATCGCCCGCATGCTGGCCAACCCGCGTGCGGCACGCGCCGTGGGCTACGCTCTGCGCGCCCTGCCCGATACCCCAGAGTTTGCCGATGTGCCCTGGCAGCGCGTCATCCATGCCACCGGCGAGGTGCGCGCTGGCGCCAGCGGCCAGACCCGGGCGCGCCAGGCCGCCCTGCTGCGCGCCGAGGGCGTGCGCGTCAGCCGCGATTACTTCGTCCAAATGCCCCGCTATCAGTGGGAGGACCTCCTACCGCATGAGGTCGCCGCCGTGTTGCGGGCTGCCCGCGACGGCTTATAATGAAGAGACTGCACTACGAGGAGCGCCCCATGCCTGAACCTGCCCTGTACCCGCTTGACCTGCTGACTACCACCGAAGCCCGCTTCACTGCCGATTCGTCCGCCTACGCCAGCACCGCCCACCTGGATGCCCTGCGCGCCCGCGATTACGCCCGCCTGGATGCTGGCGGCCATGTGTATCTGGATTACACCGGCGGCAGCCTCTACGCCCAGAGCCAGTTGGATGCCCACCTCAAACTGCTCTCTGAAAATGTCTTCGGCAACCCCCATTCCGATAACCCCACCAGCCAGCACATGACCGAACTGGTCGAGGCCGCCCGTGCTTATGTCCTGCGCTATTTCAATGCCGACCCCGCCGAGTACGCCTGCATCTTCACCCAGAACGCCACCGGCGCCCTCAAGCTGGTGGGCGAGGCCTACCCCTTTGAGGCCGGCAGCCGTTACCTGCCCCTCTATGACAACCACAACTCCGTTAATGGCATCCGCGAATATGCCCACCGCGCCGGGGCCGAGGTCACTTACGTCCCCGTCCTGCCGCCCGACCTGCGCCTGGATGCAGCCCGCCTCGAATCCGAACTCGCTACCCGCGACGCTTCCAAAAATAACCTTTTCGCCTTTCCCGCCCAGTCCAACTTCTCCGGCGTCCAGCATGACCTCGGCTGGATTGCCCGCGCCCAGGCCAATGGCTGGGATGTCCTACTGGATGCTGCCGCTTTCGTGCCCACCAACCGCCTCGATTTGGCCGCCGTCCAGCCGGATTTCATCTGCCTTTCGTTCTACAAGATGTTCGGTTACCCCACCGGTATCGGTGCCCTGCTCGCCAAACGCGCCTCGCTCGCCAAACTGCGCCGCCCCTGGTACGGCGGCGGCACGCTGGTCTATTCCACCGTGCAGGGTGAGTACTATTTCCTCGCTCCCGGCGAAACCGGTTTTGAAGACGGCACCGTCAATTACCTCTCCATCCCGGCGGTTGAAATCGGCCTGCGCCACCTGGAGTCGGTCGGTATCGAAGCTGTCCACACCCGCGTCGAAGCCCTCACCGGCTGGCTGCTGGCCCAGATGACCGCCCTCAAACACAGCAACGGCGCGCCGGTCGTTAAAATCTACGGCCCCACCACCACCGAAGCGCGCGGCGGCACGATCCAATTCAACCTTTTTGGCCCCAATGGCACGATGATGGACGGCTACACCATCGAAAAGATGGCCAACAAACTCCACACCAGCGTTCGCACCGGATGCCATTGCAACCCGGGGGCGCGCGAAATGGCCCTCGGCATCCATGAGGAAGACCTCGCCCCGCTCTTCAAAGACAAAGACCGCATGACCTACCAGGACTTTCTGGTGGTGGTGGATGGCAAAAAGACCGGCGCCCTGCGGGTCTCCTTTGGTATCGCCAGCAATTTCGCCGATGCCTACAAATTCATGCATTTTGCCGAATCTTTCGTGGACCAGACCGCCGAAGCCGTCAGCCAGTTCAAAGTCGACCTCGAAATCGTCCAGCATCCCTGACCCGATGAGCGACCGCATTCCCACCCCGCGGGCGGCGCGCGGCAGCCACTACGCCGAAGACGGCCACCCCGGCCCGGACTGCGCCCCGCTGCACATCGTCACCGGCGGGCAGGGCGCCAGCGGGCTGGGAATGGTGCATGCTGTCCTCAAGCAATTCCCAGACCAGAACATCCCGGTCGAAATCCATAACTTCGTCACCACTCCCGAACAGGTCGAGGATATCCTCACCCAGGCCGCTACCGAAGGTGGGGCGGTGGTGCATACCCTAGTCGTCACCGACCTGCGCTGCCACCTCATTGCCCGCGCTGCCGCCCTCAACGTCCCCGCCATTGACCTGCTTGGTCCCTTGCAGGAACATCTCGCCGCCACCCTCGGTGTGCCCGCCCTGGAAGAGCCCGGTCGCTATCACCGCCTGCACAAAGACTTCTTTGAGCGCGTCGAAGCAATTGAGTACACCCTCACTCACGATGATGGCAAGAACCCTCCCGGCTGGCTGGAAGCCGATATCCTCCTGCTCGGCGCCTCTCGCACCAGCAAAACCCCGCTGGCTTACTACCTCGCCGACCACGGCTGGAAGGTCGCCAACTACCCGGTCGTCCTCGGCCTTGACCCGCCCGAAATCCTCTGGCAACTGGACCGTAAGCGCGTCTTCTGTCTGGATATCGACCCCGAACTCTCGCTCAAGTACCGCCAGCAGCGCCAGCGCACCCTCGGCGTGGAAGCCCTCGGCCCGGACTACACCAACCTGCTCAAAATCATCGAAGAACTGGAATACGCCCGCGCCCTCTGCAAGCGCGGCAAGTTCAGCCGCCTCGAAGTCACCGACATCCCGGTCGAAGGTTCGGCCGGCGAAATTGAGCGCAAAATGGAAGCGCGCCTCGGCGAAACCCGCCGCCTGGCAGGCGGCTGAATCTGCCCACCGGCATGGATATTTACGACCCCGTTTTTGTTGAGCGCCTGTTTGATGACATGGCTCAAACTTATGAGCGCGTCAATACCATTTCTTCTTTTGGCTTCTCGGTGCGCTGGCGTAAGCAGTTCATCCGCAAACTGAACGTCAAACCCGAAACAGTCCTCTGCGACCTGATGACCGGCATGGGCGAGTGCTGGCCCGCCCTCGCACACGTTCTGCCACATAAATCCCTTGTCATCGGCCTGGACAACTCCGACGGTATGCTGCAACACGCCCGCCGCAACCAATCAAAATTTCCCCACCTACAATTTGATTTACGCACAGAGAATGTCCTTCAGAGCAGCCTGGCCACCGCCAGTGTGGACTGCATCGTGATTGGCTTCGGTCTTAAGACCTTTAACACCAGCCAAATCGAGCAATTGGCCGCCGAAATGCGCCGCATCCTCAAGCCCGGCGGCCAGTTCTCTCTGATTGAAGTGTCCGTTCCACCCTCACCGCTCTTGCGTCTTCTCTATCTTTTCTACTTGAAGCGCGTCATCCCATTAATTGGCTCCTTGTTTCTCGGCAACCCGGAAACTTATCGCATGCTCGGCATCTACACCGAGCAATTCGGCAACTGCACTGCTATTGCCCACCAGTTGCAGCAGCAGGGTTTTACTGTCCAGTCCCACAGCTATTTTTTCGGTTGCGCTACCGGCGTCAGCGGGAGGCTGGCATGAATCAATCTTCCCCAAAGTTCCTCGCTCTGCTGCGCGGCATCAATGTTGGTGGCAACAAAAAAGTCCCGATGGCCCAACTGAAAACCGTCTTTCAGGACCTCGGCTATACCGACGTTAGCACCTACATCCAGACTGGCAACGTCTGGTTCCGCGCCCCGCAGGTCGAGGCCGCCACACTCGAGGCCGCCCTGGCCGCTGCCTTCGGCTTCCCCATCCTGACCCTCGTCTTCCCCCAGCCCGAGTTTACTGCCATCGCCACCGGCAACCCCTTTGCCCAGGAACCCGGTCTCGACCCCGCCCACCTGCATGTCACCTTCCTCTCCCAGCCGCCCGCCGCTGCTGCGTTAAAGGCCCTCGCCGCCGTGCCCGCTGGCCGCGAGCGTTTTTCTCTGGCCGGGCGCGCCCTCTACCTGCACTTCCCGGATGGCTACGGCCGCGCCAAACTGGAAAACAACTTTCTCGGCCGCACGCTTGGCGTGACCACCACCACCCGCAACTGGAAGACCGTCAGCGTTCTGCACGCTCTCGCTTGACCCACGGAGGACCTTGTATGCAAATACTGAATGTCGGCATCCAGCAAGCCAAAGAGATTGACGCCTTTGGCAGCCACGGCTTTCTGCTGCGCCATGTCGGCCTCACCACCGGCGCCACCCGCGCCAGTCTCGCCTACCTTCAGCCCGGCGGTTGCATCGCCCGCCACCCGGCCAGCGGCCAGCAACTCCTCATCGCCCTGAGTGGCACGGCCGAAGTCAGCGGCGCCGACGGCCAGTTTGCGCCGCTGGCGGTCGGGCAGGCCGCCCTCTGGCAACCCGGTGAAGACCACGAAACCCGCACCGCCGCCGGCCTCACCGCCTTGATACTGGATGGCGAATTCGACATTCACCCCGGCTCACCACGGGAATAGCGATTTCCTTAGACTTATCACAGAGAATTCGGCCAAGAGTCTTGTCATTCCGAGCGCAGCGAGGAATCCCGTTCATCACCATCAGTACAGACCGGCTTGCCGGAAAAAATCGAGTTCATAAATTTTTCTCACATACAAAAAAAGGCTCCCGCAGACTTGCGCGGGAGCCTTTTCATTTGGATGATTCTGAATTACTCGTACCGCAGCGCCGCCACCACATCCATCCGGGCCGCCTGCCGCGCCGGAATCAACCCCGCCAGCGCCCCAAACAACAGGCCGGTTGCCAAACCCGCAATCAGCCCCGCCAGCGGGAAGGAATACTCCAGCGGGAAGAAGGCCTCCATCGCCACCACCCACGAGTAGCCCAGGTACAACCCGCTCAGCAGCCCCATCCCGGTTCCGATACCTGCCAGCAGCAATGCTTCGGCCGTTACCATCCGCTTGACCTGCCGCTGGGTCGCCCCCACCGCCCGCAGCATCCCGATTTCGCGCGTCCGCTCAATCACGCTGATGGCCAGCGTATTCAGCATCGCAATCAGCGAAGGCACCGCCAGAAACGCCAGCAGGAAGTACATCGCGCTCCACGCCGTTTCAAACAACGCCAGCATCTGGTCCAGGTAGGCATACCCGGCAATCGTATTGAACTGCGGGTAAGCCTGCATTACCTCCCGAATCTGCGGGTCAAGCGCTTCCGGGTCCACGCCCTCATCCAGATTTAACTGGATGAGCACATCTTCCGCCCGGCCAAAGTCCGCCGCCATGTTGGCCTGCGAGATGAAAGCCGTCGTGACCTTGGCATTCAGGAAGTCGGCCGCCACCGCCACAATCGTGTAGCGTTGCACGCCGTCCGGCGTCGCCAGTTCCAGCGTGTCGCCCAGCTCGGCGCCCGTCGCCATAATGAAGGCTCCATTCACAATCATCGCCCGGCCCCGTCCCAGCTCGCCGTAGGCGCTTTCATCGCCCTCCTGGAAACCCAGCCCGCTCACCTGCGGGAAGAGGGTTGGGTCAATCCCCAGCAGGGAAATCGCGATGCCCTCCGTGGCGCTGGCCGCAAAGCGGGTCGAGGCCACCGGCCCCACGCCCTCAATCGCCGCCAGTTCATCCACCAGGCCCTCGCTGGCGCCCACATTGTTGGCCCACAGGCCAATCGAAGGCGGCACCATCAGGTAGTCGCTGCCCAGGTTCGAGCGCAGCATGGTAAAGACTGTGCCGGACATGCTGCTCAAGACCGCCCCCACGCCCACCAGCACCGCCAGGCCAATCATCGCCGCGCTGGCGGTGGTGGCCACCCGCGCCGGCTGGCGCAGCATGTTGCCGCGCGCCACTTCGCCGGTGCCTTCGCGGGCATACAGCCGCCCCAGCAGTACCCCGAACATATCCGTAATCGGCCGCACCAGCGCCGGAGCCAGGAACGTCAGGCCGACCAGAAACACAAACCCGCCCGCCGCAATCATCGCTTCCTGCCCGAAGAACAGCATCGCCACCGAGAGCGCCACCAGCGCCACCCCCACCCAGAAGCCGCGGCCGCGGTTGGTTTCAAAGCTGGCCGCGGCTGCCGTCGGGCGCAGCGCTTCCAGCGGGCTGATACGGCTCGCCCGCAGCGCCGGCAGGATGCCCGCCGCCACCGTGATGCCAATCCCGAGGAAGATGCTCAACAGCACGATTCCCGGTTCCACCACCGGGTCTTTCAGTTGGATGTTGATGAAGGCGCTGATTGGCGCCGCCGCCACTTTCAGCATCCCGACTCCGAACACATAGCCCAGCGCCAGGCCAACCACCGTGCCCAGCACGCCCTGAATCAGGCCCTCGGCCAGGAACATCCCCAGGATGGTGCGGCGCGAGGCCCCCACCGCCCGCAGCATGCCAATGTCATGCTGGCGTTCCATCAGTACTGTCCGGAAGGTGTTATGGATGATGAAGCCGCCCATGAACAACGCCATGATGCCAAACATGCTCAGAATCGCCTGGCCCATTTCCAGCGCCGCGAACACATCCGCCCCGCTGGTCAGCGCCCCCACCTGATAGTTCTCGCCGACTGCATTCTGGATTTCAGCCGCCAGCGCCTCGCGGGCTTCCTGGTCGGTGGCATCCACCGCCACGTTCAGGTCAATCGTGGTGATGCGCCCCGGTTGTCCGGCCATGCGCTGCGCTTCCGCCAGGGTGACCAGCACTTCTTCATTGCCCGGCAGGGTGCGCGCCGGCAGCACGCCTACCACGGTCAGCGGGGTCAGGCCGTCAACCGTCGGCAGCCAGAACGTATCGCCCAGCCGCACTTGCAGCGCGTCTGCCAGCGATTGGCTGATGACCGTCTGGCCCAGGTCGCCCGCCTCCAGAAACCGCCCGCCCATCAGTGGGAAGGCCCGCAGGGTTTGCACCGCCTCCGGGTCCACGCCCACCAGTTGGATGGCCGTCACCCGGTCCAGGGTGGCCGGGTCCTCGTCAAAGAAGTCCATCGGCAGGTTGAACGTCCGCACATAGGCCGGGGCTAGGGCCGAGATTTCCTCAATGTCGGCCAGCCGCGCGGCCACCGCCGGGTCAAACGCTTCGCCAGAAACGCTGGTCACGGAGAAGTCCACCACGCCTGCCGCGGCTTTCATATTGGCTTCCAGCGCTTGCAGCATGCTGGGCATGATGATGTTCATCCCGAACAGAATCACCACCCCAAACACAATCGCCAGCGTGGTCAGGAAGGTCCGTAGTTTGCGGCCCGCCAGGTAGCGGGCGGCCAGAGTAAGTTGCAGATTCATGAGATTGGCCTTTCTATCTTGCCGCTCGCCTAGTTGGCCAGCTTGGTCATGCGCTCGGCGACCATCTCGGCGTTCTTGCCGTTCTTCTGTTCCAGTACCGTCTCGTCAATCACCCTGCCATCTTTCAGGAAGATGATGCGGTCGGCATAGGCCGCAATGCGCGGGTCATGCGTTACCATCACCACCGTGCGCCCATACTTCTGGCCCACGTCGCGCAGCAGCCCGGCGATTTCATCGCCGGAGCGCGTGTCCAGGTTGCCGGTCGGTTCATCCGCCAGCACCAGTTTCGGCTCGGAGACCAGCGCCCGCGCCACCGCCACCCGCTGCTGCTGCCCGCCGGAGAGCTGGTCCGGCCGGTTGGCCAGCCGCTCGGCCAGCCCAAAGCGCGTCAGCCATTCGGTGGCCTTGGCCTTGGCTTCCTCGGCCTTGACGCCATCCAGCATCACCGGCAGGGCGGCGTTTTCCACCGCGCTCAACACCGGCAGCAGGTTGAAAAACTGGAAGACAAAGCCCATTTCACGCCGCCGCAGTTCGGTCAGGGCGTCGTCGGTCATTTCGGCCACGTCCTGCCCGTTGATAATCACTTTGCCGCTGGTGGGGTGGTCCAGGCCGCCCAGCAGGTGCAGCAACGTGCTTTTGCCGCAACCGCTCGGACCCATCACCGCCACAAACTCGCCTTCGGCGGCATGCAGGTTGATGCCATCCAGCGCCGCAATGGCGGTATCGCCCTTGCCGTAAATCTTGGTCAGGTTTTTGGTTTCAAGAATGTTCATCGTCGTTCTCCTCTTGGATTAGTTCTGGGTTTTGGTTAGTTCAGCGCTTACCGCCCACAGCCGTTCCCAGGTCTGCGGGTTATAGGCGTTCTTATAGGTCTTCACCGGCCGGTTCTTCTCATTGAAAATCTGGCCGCTTACATCCTTCAGGCTGGGCTCGGTGGCCAGCCAGGTATAGGTCGCCGCCATCGTTTCGGTCGTCAGGGCGAACTTGCGCTTCATCGAGTACAGCCGCCGCATCCAGCCCGGCAGGTGCGCAATCCGCTCATCCGGGATCGCCACATTGCCAACCCACACGCAGTTGGCGGTCACGCCCGTGCCGGCCAGCCGCCGCGCCAGCTCAAAGGTGTACATCACCTGTGCCAGTTTGGCGTGGTAGTAGGCGTGCTGGGCGCTGAACTTGCGCTCGCCGTTCAGGTTATCGAACTCGATATCCAGAAACGGGTAGGTCATCAGCCCGGCCGAGGCCACCGTAATCACCCGGCTGGGTGCGCTGGCTTTCAGCGTATCCAGCAGCAGCTGCGTCAGCAGGAATGGCCCCAGATGGTCGGTGGCGAAAATCGTTTCCACGCCGTCCGCCGTCCGTTCGGGCTTTTTGAGCGTCAGGTCAAAATTGGCGGCGTTGTGAATCACGGCTTGCAGCATTTTGTGCCGGGCGGTGAACTCGCTCGCAAACGCCCGGATGCTGGCCTGTGAACTCATGTCCACCAGCATCAGCGCGGCCGTGCCGGGGCCGCCCGCCGCCAGCACGTCTTGCAATGCCTGTTGGCCGCGTTCGGCATTGCGGCAGGCCATCACTACATGGCAGCCCTTTTTCACCAGTTGCAGGCTGGCCGCTTTGCCAATCCCGGAATTTGCGCCGGTAATCAAAACGACTTTGCCTTGGGTTGAATTGTTCATCGGTTCTCTTTCTGCCTCCCGCCGGGGAGGGGTCTAGGGCATTGTCCGAGCTCCCCGTTAGACTTGAAATCAAGGCTCGGCCAATGCTTAAAGTGTTCCGTCCACAACTACCTTAGCCAATAGTTTCCTGTAGGATGGAACACTAGAGCCTGTTATGGACTTTGAGCCAGTGATAGACTTCGGGCATGACCCGAAAAAACTACCCCAGTGATGTGTCGGATGAAGAGTGGATGTTTATCGCACCTTACCTGACCTTGATGAAAGAAGATGCGCCCCAGCGCCA
>JANJTX010000010.1 GCA_024710875.1 Anaerolineales bacterium
AATTTTTGGCCTTGGTTGTTGCGGCGGTTTGCGCTGCGCCTTTTTTTGCTGTTTAAATTTTGCTTTTCCGGGCGGCCGTGAGGCCCCGCTTTTTTTGTGTATCGGTTATCATTGGCAGGATATTTTATGGAGTGAAGGAGTGCATATGGAAGGCAATAAGAAAGAGCAACGGCGCGCCAAGGCCCGGCAGCGCCGGCAGCAGGAAGGTATCCGCAACAAATTTGTGACCATTCTGATTGGGGCGGCGGCCGTGGCAGGTTTGATTTGGGCGGTCAGTTCGATTAATGGCCCAACGACCGGCATAGAAGTGCCGCCGATGGAAAGCGCCGAGCATGTGCCGGTGGGCACCAAAGTGGAATACAATACCAGCCCCCCGACCAGCGGGATGCACTACGACCAACCGCTGCCGGCCGGCTTCTATACCGAAGTGGACCTGGCTGGGCTGGTATACCCGGAGCAGCACGCCGTGCATAGCATGGAGCACGGCTATGTGGTCATCTGGTACAACTGCGCCGCGTATGAAGGTCCGTGTGAAGAATTGACGGCTACCCTGCGTGAAATCCATGAAAGCAGCCCGGCGAAGGTGGTGGTGATGCCATGGGCCGATATGGCCGAGCCAGTGGTGCTGACTTCGTGGGCCTGGGAGCAGCGTTTTGAGACCGTGAATATTTCCGGAATCGAGCAGTACATCCGCGAAAATCGTAGCCACCCGCGTGCGCCGGAGTACACTGTACCCTAACTTACTTGAGCTAAACAAGAGAGCCGGGCTGAAAAGCGCGGCTCTCTTTAGTTTATGCCGAGGGCGGTCAGGAAAGCCACCAACAGGGGGGCGATGAGCAGGGCCGGCAAAAAATTACCGACCCGGATGGATTTGATTTCCAGCAGGCTGGAGATGGCCAGGCCGATGAGCAGGACGCCCCCGACGGCAGTCATTTCAGCCGTCATGGGTTCGGAGATAATCGCCTGGGCCTGGGCTGCCAGCAGGCTCAGCCCGCCCTGATAGAGCAGAATAACGAGAACCGAGAACAGCACCCCCACGCCGAGCGTAGATGCAAAGGCCAGGGCGGCGAAGCCATCCAGCACGCTTTTGATGGCAAGCAGGGAGTAGTCGCCGGTGAGACCATCTTGAATGGAGCCGAGGATGGTCATGGGGCCAATACAGAAAACCAGCGAGGCGGTCAGGAAGCCGCGGATGAAGGGATTTGCCGCCCCGCCTTCGCCGCTACCACCTGCGAAACGGCGTTCCAGCGCGCCCCCCAGATTTTGAAGGGCAAGCTCAATCTGGGCGAATTCGCCGAGGATGCCGCCAACCAGCAGACCGCCGAGGACGATAATCGGATTGTGGCTGGCGGTGAACATCTGGAAACCGATGGCGGCGGTGAACAGGCCGAGACCAGCAACCACGGTGCCGCGTACCCGTTCGGGCAGGCGTGCCCCGAACAGCAGGCCGAGTGTGCCGCCGAGAAGGACGGTAGCGATATTGAGCAGAGTTCCGGTCATTGAAATCCTGACGTTTTGACAGTTGCATAGGGGATTCCGATGATTATAATCAGGAAAGTATCGGCCGGGAGTAGGTGATGGAAAACGAAGGCAAGGGATTCTGGCGAGTAGCGTTGGGATTGGCAAGCGGCCTCTTGGGGGCCGGGGTGCTGGCGCTGGTGGGCGCCCAGCCGCGTGGCGAGCCGGTGGCTTTGCTGCCGGCACCCAGCCCGGCGGCATTGCTGGTACAGGTGAGCGGGGCAGTAGCGGAGCCGGATGTGGTGGCCCTGCCGCAGGGCAGCCGGGTGCTGGATGCGATTGAAGCGGCGGGCGGGCTGCTGCCGGAGGCGGATGCGAGTCCACTAAATCTGGCGGCCACAGTGCTGGATGGCCAGAAAATCAGCGTGCCATTCCAGCCAACGGCCACACCGTTTGGCTATATCCCGCCTACGGCCGTGGGGATAGCGACAAGCACTGCCGAGGTGGTTTTTCCGCTGGATTTGAACACGGCCAGTTATGATGAGTTGCTGGCCTTGCCAGGAATTGGGCCGGTGCGGGCGGAGGCGATACTGGCGTATCGTGAAGAACTTGGGCCTTTTCAAAAGATTGAGCAATTGATGAACGTGGAGGGAATCGGGCCGGGCATTTTTGAAGACCTGAAAGACCTGATTGTGATTGGGGATGGCTAAAAGGGAGATGGGATGAAAGCAGAGTATCACGTGCAGTTGTGCGCCCAGGCGCTGGATGGTTTCTTTAGCCCGGCGGCGCTGGCGGCAATCCAGGCGGCCAATACGGGGCAGGACGCCATTTTTAGCGGGTTCTTTGGACACCCGGAGTTTCATTTTGATGAGAGCAAGTTCGCGCGGGGCTGGGCCTATGTGGCCGAACAGCGCGCCAGAGTACGGCACACGCTGCAAAATGGCGCGCCGGTAGAAGAAGCGTGGGCGGCCTTTGGGCGTTTGCTGCACGCCGTGCAGGATTTTTACGCCCATAGCAACTATACAAAATTGTGGGCGGAACATTACGGTGAGGGCGACCTGCCGCCCGCCGAGCAGTTCGATGGCTTGAATGAGCATTTGCTCAATCACCCGGATTTACGCTCCGGGCATGTGTATTACCCGCTGGAAATCCTGACCTTCTTTGAGCGCACGCGTGATTGGGCGACGGCGCGGCTGCCACTGGATTCGCATGCGCAGATGAATCTGGATTATCCCGAACGCGGCCCGCTGTTTGAGTATGCGATGGTGGGGGCCGCCCAGCGCAGCGCGCAGGAGCTGGAACTGGCGCTGGAAGGGTTGGATGAGGCGGCACGGCAGAAGTTCTCCGGCAAAACGGCATGAGCGGCCTGCTGGCAAAATACCGGACGTGGCTGGATTTGCCGGCTTATACGCTGGATATCACCCTGCATGAGGGCGGTACGCCGCTGATACCGATGCCACGTTTGGCGGCGGAACTGGGCGGCGGGCTTGAGTTGTATGTCAAGTACGAGGGCTTGAACCCGACCGGTTCGTTCAAAGACCGCGGGATGACGGCCGCCATTAGCGAGGCGGCCGGGCGCGGGGTGCAAACGGTGATCTGCGCCAGCACCGGCAACACGGCGGCCAGCGCGGCGGCCTACGCGGCGCGAGCGGGAATGAAAGCGATTGTGTTAATCCCGCAGGGCAAAGTGGCGGCGGGCAAGCTGGCCGGGGCGGTGGCCTACGGGGCGCAGGTGGTGCAGGTGGACGGCTCGTTTGATGATGCGCTGGGGCTGGTGGTGGAGTTGAGCCACCGACAGCCGGTGGCGCTGGTGAACTCGATTAACCCGTATCGATTGGAAGGCCAGAAGACGGCGGCGTTTGAAATTCTCGAGACGCTGGGCGGCGCGCCAGACTGGTTGTGCCTGCCGGTGGGCAATGCCGGGAACATCAGCGCCTACTGGCTGGGATTTCAGCAGCGGGGCGCGCGGCCGCGGTTGCTGGGGGTGCAGGCGGCCGGGGCCGCGCCGCTGGTGCTGGGGCAGGCAGTGGAGCAGCCGGAAACGGTGGCCACGGCGATCCGGATTGGGCGACCGGCGCGGGGCGAGCAGGCGCTGGCGGCGGCCGAGGAAAGCGGCGGGCGAATTGTGGCGGCCAGCGACACGGCGATTCTGGCGATGCAGACACGGCTGGCGGCCGAGGGGGTGTGGGTGGAGCCGGCCAGCGCGGCTGGGCTGGCCGGGCTGGCGGATGAACTGTCAGCCGGCCGACTGGATTTACAGGGTCGGCGGGTGGTGGCCGTGTGTACCGGCCACGGCCTGAAAGACCCGGAAGTCATTACCGGACGGATGGCTGCGCCGCAGGTGGTGCCGGTGGATTTGGGGGCGTTGGAAAGGCTGTTAGCAGATTAGTCCTGCTTGAATTCGACACCGAGGGCGCGGGGTGGAGCGACCTGCACCAGGCGGAGGAAGGGGCCGCGCAAGCGTGGGGGCAGCCAGGCGGCAGCACGGACGACCCAGTCACTGCTGACCAGCAACAGGACGACAATCATCAGTACCCAGGGCAGAGCATTGAAGGTTTGGACCGAAACACCGGCCACATTTTGCTGGAAGACGGTAGCAAGGGCTTTGGTGGCGCCAAAGAGGATTGCGCCAATGGCACCGCGAATCGGCGACCAGCCACCAAAGATGACGATGGCAAGGGCAATCCAGCCGAGGCCGGCGGTGTGGTTCTCACTCCAGCCGATTTTGATGCCGAGCGAGTAGGCGGCACCCGCAACGCCAACCAGCGCGCCACCCAGCAGGGTATAAAAATAGCGCAGGCGGTTAACCCCGGCCCCGCGGGCGAAAGCGGCCTCGGGGCGTTCCCCGGCGCCGCGCAGATACAGGCCGGGTTGGGTGCGGAAGAGCCACCACCAAGCGGCGAGGACTACCAGGACGGCGAAGTAGAAAATGGCGTTCTGGTCAAAGAACATCGGGCCGAGGACCGGCAAGTCTTTCAGGTAGGGGATACTGAACTTGCCCACGCTGGGGCCGGGCAGCCGGGTGAAGTTTTGGCCCAGAAAGGCACTTAGGCTGCTGCCCAGCAGGGTGAGCACAAACCCGATGGCAACCTGATTGAGTTTGAGGGTGATGCTGCCGAAGGCGACGATGAGGGCAAATAGGGCTCCAATCAGGGCGGCGGCCAGAAAACCGAGATAGACGCTGTCGGTGGTGTAGGCCACGGCAAAACCGGTCATGGCGGCCAATAGCATTTTGCCATCCAGCGAGAGATTGACCACGCCGGCGCGCTCGGTGATGGTTTCACCGGTGACGGCAATCATTAGCGGGGCAGATTGCAGAATGATGGACGAGAGTATCTTAACAATCAGTAGTTCATTCATTGCGAGCAGACTTTCTCAAGCGCTTGAGGTTGTTGAGGTCGCCAAACAGTAGAGTGAACAGCACCAGCACGCCGGTCAGGATGCCGCCGAGCGAAGAGTGCAATTGGGTGCGCAACTGGAGGGTGATACTTCCCTGCAGCACCGCCGAAAAGAAAAAAGCCACGAAAGGAACCCACAGGATGCGGTAGGCGGCCAACATCACCACCAATAGCGCCAGAAAACCGATGCCGCCGGAAATAGACTGGCGCAGGCTATCAAACCAGGAGAGCACCCGCACCGCACCGCCCAGCCCAGCCATTGCGCCGCACAGGAGCATCGCGGTTAGGGTTTCACGGTTGCTGGAAACGCCAAGCAGGAAAGCCGAGCGCGGGTTGCGGCCAAGAGCTTTGAGTTTGAGGCCCCAGGTGGTGTTGCCCAGCAAGATGGCGGCGGCGATGAAGGCCAGGGTAAGCAGCACCAGCGAGAGCGGGCTGAAGCGACTCTCGGCGTAGCGCGGCAGCAGGGCGGCGGTTGCGAAGGGGGCGGTGCCGCGAAACGAGCCGCCCTCCGGGGGCTGCCAGGGGCCGGAGATGAGATAGTTGGTGAGGATGATGGCAAGGTTGGTGAGGGCCAGGCCGCTGAAAATTTCATGCACTTTGCCGTGGGTCTTGAGGATGGCGCTGATGGCCGCCCATAACGCACCGGCCATCATGGCGGCCAGAATCTCCAGCGGAATGAGCACCCAGGCGGGTTGGTCTTTGAAGGTCAGGGCGGCCCAGGAGGCGCCGAGCGCGCCAAGGATCATCTGGCCCTCGATGCCGATGTTCCAGAGCCCGGCGGTGAAGGTGAGCATTAAGCCGATCGCACAGAAAGTGAGCGGGACCCAGAACGCTACGGTACTTAAGATGCGGTCCTGGCTGCCAAAGGCACCCTGCCAGACGGCCTCCAGGGCGGTGCGCGGGTCGGCGCCAAAGGCCAGCAATAGCGCGGCGATGAAGGCCAGCGAGGCGATGGTGGGCATGATGGGCCAGAGCCGTTGCAGGAAGGACTTGAGGGTCATTGGCGGCCTCCAATCAGGTGGCCGAGTTCTTCGGCGGAGGTCTGGCTGGCTTTCACGATGCGCGACATCTGGCCGCCGGAAAAGACGGCAATGCGGTCGCTGCGTTCGATGACTTCGTCCAGATCGGGTGAGATGAAGAGGATAGCGGCGCCTTCGGCGCGACGGCGGTAGAGCGTTTCCCAGATGTAGTCCGCCGAACGCACATCCAGGCCGCGGGTGGGCTGGTTCAGCAGGGCCAGTTTAAGGTCCGGGTTGAGCATGGCGAAGAGCAGGCGTTGCTGGTTGCCGCCGGAGAGTTGGTCGGCATTGGATTGAGGCGTGCCAACGACTTCATAGGCCTGGATGCGTTCGGCGGTGACGCGGCGGGCGCCTTCCCAGCGTATGAAGAAGGTCTGTTTGACGCGCGGGGCAGAAAGGATGATGTGCTCGGTGAGTGAGAGTCCGGCAACCAGCCCTTCCTCAAGGCGACCGGCGGCGATGTAGGCCACGCCGTCGGCCAGGGTCTGATGGTAGGCGTGGCGGGTGATGTCCCGCCCGGCGAGCAGCAGACGGCCGCTGGCGATGGGCGCCAGCCCGGCGATGGCCTGCATGAGCAATTCCTGGCCGTTGCCTTCCAGCCCGGCCAGGCCGAATACCTCGCCGGCGCGGATAGTGAGGTTGATGTTTTGGAGGGTGAGGCGGGGGGTGCGGACGGTGACTTGCTGGAGTTCCAGCAGGTTGGTTTCCAGTGGCAGGGCGGGGCGGGGCGAGCGGCGCGGCACCTGGCCGAACATCTTTTCAACCAGCAGGTTGTTGTCGCAGGGCAGCGGGTGTTCGCCGGCGAATCCCCCGGCACGCAGGACATAGGCATGGTCGCACAGTTCCTGGACTTCATCCAGCTTGTGACTGACAAGAATGAGAGTGCGGTCTTCCTGGCGGGCCATGTGGCGCATGGAGGCGAAGAGCGCATCTTTTTGCTCGGCGGAGATGCCGGTGGTGGGTTCATCCAGGATCAGCAGGCGGCCACCGCCGGCCAGCAGCCTAACGAGTTCGAGTTGCTGGCGTTCGCCCAGCGAGAGAGATTGGATGTTGGCCTGGGGGTCGATTTCAAAGCCGTAACGGCCCATGAGGTGTTTCAGTTCAGCGCTGGCGGCGCGGAAGTCTAGTGCCAGGCGGCGGTCTTTGCCAAGCAGGAAATTTTCCAACACGGTGAAGGGCGGGAAATCCAGCGGGTCCTGGTAGACCATGCCAATGCCGGCGCGCAGGGCAGCGGCGGGGTTAGCAAAATGGGCGGGCTGGCCATCCAGCAGGATGTGGCCGCTATCGGCGGGCTGGAAGCCCGCCAGAATTTTCATGAGGGTGGATTTGCCAGCGCCGTTTTCGCCCAGCAGGCCGTAGATGCGGCCGGGCTCAAAGGTCAGCGAAATACCGTCATTGGCTTTGACGGAGCCGAAGTGCTTGCGAATGTTCTGGAGTTCGACGTGCATGGGCTGCGGCGCTCCTCCATTTGGCTGTGCGCTGGGTTGGGGTAGCCAGCGTAGGGCGGTGCAAGTCGGTGCGATGACTATGACAATCTTACATTAAATGTTCGTATGCGCCAACTGGCTGGCTGTGAGTCAGGCCGAATTGGCGATATCCAGCAGTTCAATCTCGGGGTTCTGTTCCCTGAAGTAGGTCATGTGAAAGGGGGAGCTGAAGACGGCGACCATGAGGCCGTGCAGGTCACGGGTGAGGATGACCTCGCTGCGGCTGCGCAGGGTCTCCAGTTTAGCTGCCGGGCCGCTGACCCAGCGGGCGAGGACGTGTGGCAGGCGTTCCAAAATGGTGCTGACGCCGTATTCATTTTCAAGGCGGGATTGCACAACTTCAAACTGGAGTGGGCCAACCGCGGCCAGAATCGGTTCGCGGGACAGGGCGTGGATGTCAAACAAGACCTGGATGGCGCCTTCGCTTTCCAACTGACGCACCCCTTTGTCAAACTGCTTGCGTTTGGCGATGTCCTTGTTGCGCAGGGTGGCGAAGTGCTCGGGGGAGAAGCGGGCGATGGGCGCAAACTTTACGGCGCGGCCGGTGTAGAGGGTATCGCCGATGGCGAAGCCGTCATTGTTGGGGATACCGACAATATCGCCCGGCAAGGCCTGGTCTACGATTTCGCGGTCGCCGCCGAACATGCGGTAAGGGCGGGCGAGGCGTACGGTCTTGCCGCTCTGGGCGTGGGTGGCGGCCATGTCGCGTTCAAAGGTGCCCGAGCACACCCGCACAAAGGCCACGCTGTCGCGGTGTTTGGGGTCCATGTTGGCCTGAATCTTAAAGACGAAGCCGGAGAAGCCATCGTCATCCGGGGAGACGCGGCCGCCTTCGGCCGGGTAAGGCTGGGGCGGCGGGGCCGTTTCAATGAAGGAGTCGAGGAACTGGCGGACGCCGAAGTTGGTGAGGGCGCTGCCGAAGAAGACCGGGGTTTGTTCTTCGCGCAAAACGCGTTGGTAGTCGAAGACGATGCCGAGGCTATCGAGCAGCTGGATATCTTCGTCGAGTTGGGCGAGGCGTTCGGCGGTCATGCTGGGCAGGGCGGCTAGCCCGGCGAGGTCCACGAAGTGCTCGCGCGAGATGCGTTCGTTGCGCTCGGTGCGGTCATAGATGTAGGCGCCGCCGGCGGCACGGTCGTACACGCCCACGAAGACCGGGCCATCGCCAATCGGCCAATTCATGGGGACGGGCTCCATGCCGAGGACGGTCTGAATTTCATCCAGCAATTCCAGCGGGTGCTGGGCGGGGCGGTCCATCTTGTTGATGAAGGTGAAGATGGGGATGCCGCGCAGACGGCAGACCTCGAAAAGTTTGCGAGTTTGGGGCTCGATGCCTTTGGCGGCGTCCAGTACCATCACGGCGCTGTCTACAGCCGAGAGGGTGCGGTAGGTGTCTTCAGAGAAGTCCTGGTGGCCGGGGGTGTCGAGTAGGTTAATGACATGCCCTTTGTAGGGAAATTGCAGCACAGTGGAGGAAATGGAAATGCCGCGCTCGCGCTCCATCGCCATCCAGTCCGAGGTGGTGGTGCGTTGGTTCTTGCGGGCGCGCACGTTGCCTGCGACTTCAATGGCGTTGCCATACAGCAGAAGTTTTTCGGTGAGGGTGGTTTTGCCGGCATCCGGATGGGAAATGATGCCAAAGGTCCGGCGCAGGGCGGCGGGGGTGGTGGGAGAGGCGGCGAGGGTCATGAGCAATCGTTTCCGAAATAGTAGTTTTTCAAGCGGGTGATTATACCCTGCGCGCCTCAAAAGAAAAGGAGCAGAGCCGCACGGCGGCGGCTCTGCTCTGGTGTTGAGTGTGGTGTGAGGTTACTCGCTGGGGCCGACCATGCCTTCAAGCAACTGGGGCAGGTACCAGATTTGTTCGTCGGTGGCGACGCTGCCGGCGGCGATGTATTCACTGCCGTCCTGCAGGTTGATGGGGCCGGACCAGACATTGATTTCACCAGAGGCCAGGCCACTGATGAAGGCGTCCAGGGTGGTCTGGGCTTCGGCGCTCAAGCCGGGGCCGTTGAGCCAGCCGACATGGCTGGTGGCGGGGTTGTTGAGGTCGCTCCAGTCGGCGCTGAGCCAGTCCCAGGACTGGGTCCAGGTGCCATTGGCAACTGCCTGGGCGGTGGCCAGGTAGGAGGGACCCCAGTGGAAGTAAGGCACACCGAGGCAGATTTCCGGGGCGGCATCACAGGCGCCTTCGTAGTCATACGGAACAGACCAGACGGCATCACCAGCGGCGGCACGCTGGCCGGCGACGTCAATGCCTTCGGTGGTGTCAATGCCGCTCATGACCACATCGGAACCGGTGTCAAAGAAGTTGGTGGTGACTTCGGTGGGGTCAAGAGTGACACCCGGGATGTTGAACCAGAAGCCAATCCAGGTGACGGTGAAGCCGAGGTCAGTGGGTTCCATGCCGCGGTAGTTCTCGTAGCAGTAGCGAGCGCCGAGGTAAGCGGAAGCGGCCAGGCGGCGGGTTTCGAAGTTAATCAAGGGCCCGAGGTAAGAGATTTTACCGGTCTGGGTGGTGAGGGCGGCGGCACAGCCAGCAATGGCCTTCATGTCTTCCATACGGCCCATGAGGTTGCCGAGGTTGGCCGGGGCTTCGCCGGTGAGGGCGTCATCGCCGGAGATATTGATAAAGGTGATGTCCGGGTATTTCTGGGCAACGCCGAGGGTGTCCTCTTCAAATTCGTCCGAGGTGGTGATGACTAGGGTGACGCCCTGGGCGACCATGTCATCCACTACGCCTTCAAGGGTGGCTTCGGGTTTGTCGGCCGGGTTGAGTGATTCAAACAGAACCATCTCGCTACCGGGCAGGTTGGCCACAATGTACTCGCCGCCCTCAAAGTGGGCCTGGCTCCAACCGTGGTCATTCTTGGGGCCGACCAGTACCAGGCCGAACTTGAAGGGCTCGGCGGCGGGGGCATCGGCGGGAGTATCAGCCGGGGTGTCTGCCGGGGCGGGCTCGGCGGCGGGGGCGCCGCAGGCCGACAGCAGCAGGGC
>JANJTX010000047.1 GCA_024710875.1 Anaerolineales bacterium
GGGGCCAACGCCATAAGCCGGTTTGCCCACCGAGTGCGCCGCTCGCACCATATCCGAGCCACCCGTAGCGAGAATGACCGCCGTGCGCTTGTGGCGCATCAGTTCCTGGGTTCCCTGCAGGCTGATTTCCGACAGGCATTGCACCAGCCCATCCGGCGCGCCGGCCTTCACCGCCGCAGCCGCCATCAATCGGGCGGTTTCCACGCAGCATTTGGCGGCCGTTGGGTGTGGCGCCACCACCACGCCATTACGCGCCTTGACCGACATCAGCACTTTGTTCATCACGGTGCTGGTGGGGTTGGTACTGGGGGTCAGGGCCGCCACCACGCCCATTGGCCAGGCGATTTCATAAATGCGGTTGGCTTCGTCGTGCCGTACCACGCCAACGGTTTTGACATCCTTGATGCTGTTCCACACGTGCATGGAACCAAATTCGTTCTTGAGCTTCTTGTGCTCCGGTACGCCATAGCCGGTTTCTTCGGCCGCCATACGCCCCAGCCGTTCAGCCGCGCCATAGGCCGCTTCGGCCATGGCGGCGCAAACGCGGTCTACCTGTTCCTGGCTGGCCTGGGCCCAGAGTTGCTGGGCGGCGTGGGCCGCCTCCACCATCTGGCGGGCCTGTTGAATCGAGCGCAGGTCTTTGTCGTATTCGGTCATTGCTTATCCTTTCCGAAACGTGGCCTTGCCCTGCACATCCAGCCGGTCAATCACCGCCATGATGACCGCATCCACCGGCGCGCCCGCGGTGATTTCCGTCATGCGCCCGCTGGAGCCGTGCGCCGTCAGCACCAGGTCGCCCACCCCCGCATCCAACGTGTCTACGGCCACAAAGGGCTTGCCATACACTTCACCCGTTTCATCGCTGGGGCGCAGAATCAAAAGTTTTCGGCCTTCCAGTTTTTCATGCTTGATGGTGGCAACCGTTGTGCCGATGACTTTGGCGATTTGCATAGCGGCTATTCCTTGCGAAACACGGTTTGGCCATCCAGTTCCAGCGAGTCGAGTACCGCCATCACGACCGAATCGACCGGCGCATCCTTGGTGCTGGCGGTCTGGCGGGCGGCCGAGCCGTGGCACACCAGAATCAGGTCGCCTTCCCCCGCGTCCACCACATCCACGGCCGCAAACGGCTGGCCCAAATTCTGGCGGCCGGTGATATCCGTCGGCTGGCACAGCAGCAATTTGGCGCCCTGCAAACGCGGGTCCTTCATGGTGGCGACGGTCGTGCCGATAATTCGGGCAATCTGCATCTCAGTACCCGCCCCCCGCCGGAGCTGCTGCCGGGGGGATTCCCGCCCGGGCGTCTTTTTCGCCCTGGGCGATTTTGATACCCGCGCTGGCCCCGATGCGGGTCGCGCCGGCCTTAATCAGGCTTTCAGCATCGGCATAGTCTTTTACGCCGCCGCTGGCTTTCACGCCCATCTCCGGCCCCACCACCCGGCGCATCAGGGCCACATCTTCCACCGTCGCGCCGCCCCCCGCAAAACCGGTGCTAGTCTTGACGTAATCCGCCCCGGCCTCCTTGGCGAGCAGACAGGCGGTGACTTTTTCTTCTTCGTTCAACAGCGACGTCTCGATGATGACCTTGACCAGCGCCCCGGCGGCATGCCCGGCCCGCACCACGCCCTGAATGTCGCGCGCCACCAGTTCCAGATCACGGGCCTTGACCGCCCCAATGTTAATCACCATATCAATTTCGGTAGCGCCATCCCGCAGGGCGGTTTCGGTTTCAAAGGCTTTCACATCCGGGGCCGATGCGCCCAGCGGAAAGCCGATGACGGTGCAGACCTTGACCTCGGTGCCTTTAAGCAAATCAGCGCACAGTTTGACAAAAGACGGATTCACGCACACCGAAGCAAAGCCGTATTTGCGGGCTTCAAAGCACAACTGGGCAATCTGGTCGGCGGTCGCATCCGGCTTGAGCAGCGTGTGGTCAATCATGTGCGCCACGCTGGGGTCATCCGGGATACCACCCAGCGACGAAGTCAGGCGGGTGGCGCCGGCGCTCACTACCTGGCCGACCCGGTCAAAGCAGGTGCGGACGCAAATGCCCTCGGCGCATTCTTCGCTGCAATGCTCGCCATGCGCGGCGTGGGCATCCTGTTCGGCCAGCGCCAGCAGCACCTCGCGGGCCACAATCTCAACCAGTTTTTCTACGTCAATGGGGTTATTGCTCATCGGTCGCTCTCAATTCACTTGTTTTCAAGGGCCATGATTTTAGCCACGCGTGGCGCGTGCCGCCCGCCGCCAAACTCGGTCGTCAGAAACGTATCCAGGATCTGGCACGCCAGGTTAAGCCCCAGCATCCCGGCTCCCAGGGTCAGGACGTTGGCATCATTGTGTTCGCGGGCATTGCTGGCACTGGCGTGGTCATAGCACAGGGCCGCCCGTACGCCGCGCACCTTGTTGGCGGCCATGCATGAGCCGATTCCGGCCCCATCCACCACCACCCCGCGCCAGGCACGACCTTCGGCTACCGCCCGCGCCACCGCCGCCGCAAAATCCGGGTAATCTACAGCCTGTTCATTGTGTGTACCGCAATCCAGCACGACATAGCCCTGGTCAGTCAAATATTTCTCCAGCGCTTCTTTCATCGCATAGCCGCCATGGTCGGCGCCCAGTGCCACGACCTTGCCTGTCGCTGCTGCCGGCGCAGTCAGGCCAGCTTGCGGCTGGGTGCGCGCCAGTACCCGCTGGACGATGGCATGCAGTTCGGAGTCGCTAGGAAGGGTCATCTCAATTGCCCTGGGGGGTCGTCATGACGGGTAAACGTTGGAAAAGCGTGGGCGTGAGCCCGCCGCGCAGCCGCAGTTCGCTGTAAAAACGGAAGCGGTCAGCCCGCAATTCGGATTCAACGTATTCTATCACCGCCCCATCCGCCCGCCGCGTGGCACGCCGGATGACCAGCGCCACCGCGGGCGGCTGCATTTCCAGCAGGCCGGCAACCTGCTCGGTGGCGAGGGCGGCTTCAATCTCCTGCTCGGCCCGCTCGGGGCGCGAGGCATACGCCACGGCCAAAGTTTCGTATAAAGATTCTCGGCTGAAATCATGCCCCAGCAGGCCGGGGAACAGACTATGTGGCAGATACGCTCGCTCTAGGGCCGTTGCCACCCCATCCACCCGCCGCAAGCGCGCCAGATAGGCCACTTCGGCCCCCAGTTGTACTTCCAGCCGCCGCGCCAGGCTGGCATCGGCTGGTATCAGTTCAGCTGCCAAAATCTCGCTGGTCACGGCCTTGCCCGCCAGCCCCATTTCCTGGCTGAAGCCATAAAGGTACTGGGCGGTCTTGGCGGTGCGGCCATCGGCCACAAAGGTCCCGATGCCGTGAACGGTTTTTATCGCCCCTGCCTGCGCCAGTTCACGCAGGGCATGCCGCAGGGTGTTGCGCCCCACCCCAAACAGGGCGCACAGTTCGGCTTCGGAGGGCAGGCGTTCATTATCGGCCCACTCGCCGGATTCAATCCGCGCCAGAATGCGGTCAGCGACCTGTTCGTAGAGTGGCTTGGCAAAATCAGCAGTTGTCATTGGGCAGTTCAAGTTGTTCTAAGATATACCATGTCGTTCTATCCAAGAATACAACCACCCGGGCTGTATGTCAAGTGCTGAAATTGATTTATTAAACAAGTAGGGGCGCAGCCTGCTGCGCCCCTACAACGAAATTAACATCCATCGCCAGTTTCAAACTACGCTAGCGCACTTCCAGCAGGATTAATTTCCCCTGCAGGCCATCCTCAACCGAAACCTCTACCCCATCGCAGGTGAGCACCCGCCCACTGAAGCCGGCAGCCCGGTCTGCCGCCAACCAGCCAAAATAGATCGGCAACTGGACATCGCGGCTCTGGCCGGGCGGGATGCGCCCCGTCAGGCGGTCACGCCCCCAGCCCTCAACAGTCGGATTGTAAGCCAGGTACACCTCACACAGGTCATCCGATGTGCGGTTGTACACCCCCACCGTACTGCCGCCAATCAGCACATAGGCGGCTGCGGCAATCAGCGCCAGAATGAGCAGCACAATACGTTGTTGTTTTTCGGACATAGGCTTGCCTCACGATTTTTCACCGCGCTTCTTGAACACAAACCGGATTGGCGTGCCGATAAATCCATACAGCTCGCGGAAGCGATTTTCAAGAAAGCGACGGTAAGTAAAATGCACCAGCTTGGGGTCATTTACAAACACCATAAAGGTCGGTGGGTCTGACCGCACCTGGGTGCCATAGAAGATTTTCAATTGCCGCCCGGCCTGCGAAGGCGCGGCATGCTTTTCCTGGGCTTTGCGCAGGGCGCGGTTGATATCCGCCGTCGAGAGGCGTACCAGCCGTTCTTCCTGCACCTGTAGCGCCGTCGGCAGCACCTGGTTAACCCGCTGGCCGGTTTTGGCTGAGATGAACAAAATCGGTACATAGTCCATGAAGTTCAACTCTTTGCGCAGCAGAGCGGTGTAAGCCTCCATCGTATATGAATCCTTATCCACTGCATCCCACTTATTCACTACCACCACCGTACATTTCCAGGCTTCCAGGATATATCCAGCAATGTGCTGGTCCTGATTGGTGATGTTGGTGGTGGCATCAATCACCAGCAGGGCCACATCGGCGCGCTCAATCGATTTCATGGCGCGAATAACGCTATATTTTTCCACTCCCGGCTCCACCTTGCCGCGCCGCCGGATGCCCGCTGTATCAATCAACAGGATTTCCACGCCTTCGTATATCAGCTTCTCATCAATCGAGTCGCGGGTCGTCCCGGCAATCGGGCTGACAATCACCCGCTCTTCGCCCAGTAACCGATTGAGCAGGCTGGATTTGCCAGCGTTGGGTTTGCCCACAATAGCAATTTTCGGGCGCTCGTCTTCTTCGTAGTCACCCATATTGGCGGTGGTATTGAAAGCCAGCACCAGCGCATCCAGCAGGTCGCCGGTGCCGGTGCCGTGCTGGGCCGAGACGGGGTAAATTTCGCCCATGCCCAGCGAATAGAAGTCCAGCGCCTGGTCGCGGCGCGGTTTACTTTCCGCCTTGTTGGCGACCACCAGCACCGGCGGGAACATCTCGCCGTTGACTTCTTTCTGGTGGCGGCGCAGGATGGCGGCCACTTCTTCGTCCGCCGGCGTGACGCCGGTCTCCACATCCACCAGGAACAGAATTGCATCCGCCTCCCGAATGGCGGCCTCCGCCTGGTAGCGAATTTCACGGATAAAGTCAGCCGAGCCAATCGAAAGCGGCTCGCGCCCGCTGCCGACCTTGACTTCTGTCGGGTCAATCCCGCCGGTATCCACCACCACAAATGAGACGCCGTTCCAGTCGGCCCCGGCGTGCAACCGGTCACGGGTCGTGCCCGGGGTGTCATCTACCACCGCCAGCCGCTCGCCAGTCAGGCGATTGAACAGGGTACTCTTGCCAACATTCGGGCGCCCGACTAGGGCTACTACGGGTTTACTCATAGGGGGGGTCCAATTCTTTCAGGGGCGCGGCGTTGGCGTACTGCTGGGCAACGCAATCGGAGTCGGGGTTCGGGTAGGCGTCGGCGTACGCGTGGGCACGCTTCCCGCCCCGCGAATGATGACTTCAATATTACCGGGAGTGAGCGAGTCAATGGTAACACCTGCCGGAAGGATTTCACCCTTCAATTCAACCAGATGAGTCCCGGCGGCCAGTCCGGTCAGGTCCACAAAGACCCGCACGTCATCGGCAGTCAGGGCATCCAATACAGGCACCGGGCCAGAAAGGATCAAGTCCACGCTGCCGGGCGAGAGTTCAGCCGAGAAGTTAGGCGGTAAACCCAGAATGCTGACGTCCACCGCGATCCGAATGCTGGTTTCAATCGCCGCCACGCCCACCTGCACAATCACGCTCTGCTCCTGGCTTACCAGGGTCACGCCCTCTGGTAGCAGCAAAGCCAGCCGGGTTTCAATATCATCATCGGCACCGGTCAGGTCCAGACTGGAGGTGCTGACAAAGCCCGGCATTTGGGCCACCAGTTGCGGGTCGGAGGAAAAGACCGTCACAGTCGGAGGCGAAACTGAAATGTTTGTCACCCGGTAGCCATTGGCGAGC
This sequence comes from Anaerolineales bacterium, assembly GCA_024710875.1. Classification (GTDB taxonomy): domain Bacteria; phylum Chloroflexota; class Anaerolineae; order Anaerolineales; family UBA11579; genus SCUK01. Next base: position 6,051 of record JANJTX010000047.1, read on the forward strand.
TGACCCTGAGTTTCTACTTTCACCGCCACATCCCGGTAACCCCCGGCCTGGCGGATGGTCTGCACTACAGTGATCTGGGCCGGGCTGAACGTCAGGCCAGTAATGACCTGCCCGTCATTATCCAGCGCCTGCAGCGTTACCACCTCGGTGATATCAGCCCGTGCCCCGCCGATATCCAGCACCGCCACTACCCGGGCGACTTCCACCACCAGAGATTCTGGCCCGGAAAGCGTAACTGTCGGGGTTTCGGCGGACAGAAATTCGCGCAGGTAGCCCAGAGCCGGTTCACCGGTTACTTCAACAGCAATCGGCCATTCCTCGCGAGCCTGTCGCTCAATTGTCACCAAAATCTCGGCGGGCAAGACCTGCAATACCTGCACCGGGGCAATCCCAACATCAATCGCCACCGTCACCAGTTGCTCACCCACTTCGGCCTGGCTTAATTCCACATAAGCCCGCACCAGCCCGGTTTCAATCGCCAGCCGCTCCCAGAGCGATTGGGGTGCCCGCAAGCGCACATTCACCTGAGTCGGCATTTCGCCCACCAGCAACAGGCCGCTGTTCAGCCCACGCACTTCCAGCGTGAGCGAACGCGGGTAATCGCGCTCTACGTTCGGGTCGTCAGCCACCACGGCCGAAATCCAAACTGCCAGCGCCAGCGCCAGCGCCATGCCAAATGTCCCAATATTTCGCCAGAGAATGCGCGCCATCAGACGCAGCGCGTCTTTCACGGTTCACCTCGACCAGCCGAAGGCGGCTCTTCTTCCAGGGCTGGCATCAGGGCTGGCAACCAGCGGTAGAGCGCTCTTTCGAGACTGCGGCCCGGTTCCAGCGGTCGGTGCAATGCCCGCAACACACCTTTCAGACGTTCGGCATCCAGACGGTGAATCATCCGGCCGCCGGTGGCAACCGAAATCGTGCCGGTTTCTTCGGAAATGATCACCGCCACCCCATCGCTGACCTCCGAAGAGCCGAGGGCTGCCCGGTGGCGCAAACCCATCTTACGTTCCGGCGTGGCCGAAAGCACCCCGCTGGCCGAAAGCGGCATGACGCAGGCAGCGGCCAGCACCCGGTCGTTTTCAATGATGACCGCACCATCATGCAGGGGCGTATTGGGGTAAAAAATCTGCAGGAGTAGTTCAGGGCTGACATCTGCATGCATCGCTACACCCGTCTGGGCATACTCTTCCAGGCTGTCCAGTCGCTGCAGCACTATCAGGGCGCCATGCCGTCGGTTAGCAAGGCGGGTGGCCGCGCTCACCACGGCCGCAATTACATCATTGGTCTGGTCACGCACCCGCGCCGTGGGCAGCAGGTTGCCCGCCCGACCCAGGCGCTCCAGACCGCGCCGAATTTCCGGTGCGAAGATGACCGGGATGGCCACAACCAGTGCTGGCAGGGTATTGCTCACCAGCCAGCCGAAAGCTGGCAAATTGACAAATGCCGTAAGCAAACTGATGAAGATGAGCAAAAGTAAAGCGCCTCGCAACAGCACCATCGCCTGAGTGTCGCGCAAAAATACCAGCACCAGGAAGAAAATGCTCGCCACCAACAGGATGTCAAACACGCTCAACCAGGTGAGGCGTTGAAAAATGAAGACGAGGTTATCCAATAAGTCAGCCAAGGCGTTGTTCACCTGCCGTGCAAGTGCAGGTTTCCGGTGAGTGGGGACGCTACAATTCCCATGTTACCCTGTACCCCCATCCAGCGCAAGCAAACCCAGCGGCAGGCCGGGCTTCTCCGCAAAAATCGCCCAAAAGGACGAGCACCAACTTCGCTATCGAGTGAAGCGGGGACTAAATCGGGCGCAGAACCCGATCCATGCGTAACTGCTTGAAAAACATCGTCGCACCGGCAGGCATGGAGTCGCGTGCGGCCTCCTGCCAGGCATTCACACCCAGCGTTTCAGGGGCGCGGGCTTCGTACCCAAGATCCAGCCAGGTTTTTGTATCGCTGGCAGCCGGGCCCTTCACAAATACCAGCACCGCTTCGGCTTGCAGCTCTCCCGAGGCCCGCTCCACCTCGGCCATCAAGGGCTCCAGGGCATTGCGCAGGGTCAGGCCGGGTTCCAGCCACAGGTCATCGGTGCGGGTCACAAGGTTTTCAACCTGCCAGCCAGCCAGCGCCACCACCTGGTCAGCGGCCCGCAAGATCATATATGCTTTGTCACCAAACTGGGCCATCACATCGCCGCGCGACACGGAAACCGCGCCGCCGCTCAAACGCGTGATGAGTTGCGCGATTTCCTCGGCCTGCTTGGGGCCGGCGCGCTGCACGGTAAGTTCCTTGCCAGTCAGGTCCAGGTCGGCGGCGGTTGGGGTGGGGGCAGGTGTCGCGGGTCGAGCGGCTACCATCAGGGGTTGAGTTTCGGCCTCAGGAAACAGTTTCTTCCAATGGTCGTGAACCTGGTTCCAGGTTTCCTCAACCGTGCCATCGTTCTTTATCACCACATCAGCGGCGGCTACCTTCTCGACTACCGGCGACTGGTGCTGCATCCGCTGACGAGCATCGGCTTCGCTCATGCTGCGCTTGCTTGCCAGGCGGTTGAGTTGAGCCTGTTCACTGGCGGTCACCACCCAGATTGAGTCCAGCATGCTGCGCAGGGGCGATTCGAGCAGTTTAATGGCTTCAATCACAATTACATCCTGCTGGGCATTCTTTATCAGGTGTTCCAGGCCGGTGCGCACCAGGGGATGCACAATCGTTTCAAGTTTGGCCAGGGCAGCCGCATCGCCAAAGACCAGTTTGCCGAGTTTGGCGCGGTCAATCTCGCCATCCGCCCCCAGAACATATTTACCAAATTCATCCAGCACCTGCTGGTAGCCGGGGGCGCCGCGTCCAATGACGCGATGTCCAAGAGCATCAGCATCAATGCCATAGGCCCCCAGGTGTTCCAGCATCCGCCGCACCACGCTCTTGCCGGTGGCGATATTTCCCGTGAGGCCAATCAATGTCTTTTTTGCCACGTGCTTTCCATCCAAATATGAGGTCTGCCCATTGTATTCTTTGTGGGGCCGGATGTCAAAGCACACCGCCAATCAATTTAGGTGGTCCCGAGCAGAATGTGTTCTTCGCATGCACCCGCCAGAAAGCAAAAGACTTCCCGGAAGTGCTTTACCTCCGGGAAGTCTTCATTTTGTGACCACGGCTCTATTCAGGCTCAATCAGCGTGTATTTCATCTGGATCTCCACTGCCTGACGAATCATCGCCTGGGCCGGGCAATACTTGTCGCGCGAGAGTTCCATCGCCCGCTCCACCGCCGCCGGATCAATCCCCCGGCCGGTAACGATGTACTCAATCTCAGCCCAGGTCCAGACATGCGGGTGATTTTCCGAAGACTTGGTCTGCACTTGCACTTCAAAAGCCTGCACATCCTGGCGCTTCTTCTGCAGGATCGAGAGCACATCCATCGCGGTGCAGCCGGCCAGACCGATGGCGAGCATTTCCATAGGTCGGAAGCCCGCATGGTCGCCACCCTCATCCAGGGCCGAACTCAAATCTACCTTAAAGCCAGAGTCGGCGGTTGCTGCCAGTGCCAGCCCAGAGCCTTTCCATGTAACGCGTGCTGCCATGTGTTTGCCTCCCGGTTCAAAACCAGTTTGTCGAATTTTCATTACGGATTGCCAGCCTCTTTGACACCAACCAGGGTGGAGTTCTTACACCCGCCGCACCAGGTCAGTCAGGGTTTCCAAACGGGCTTGCTGTAGTCCAGGCAGTGCCTCCAGCGGAAAGAAAGGCCCGCACCCTTCCACCGCCAGGGAAGCGCTGACATTGCCATACAGGGCTGCCTGCAACGGGTCGTAGGTGTGCTGGTAGCCAGCCAGAAACCCTCCCGCAAATGCATCTCCGGCGCCGGTCACATCTTGCACCCGCGCCGGGTAAGCCGGAATCTCATAGCGCGTTCTACCGGGGGCATCGTACAGGTATTGGCCGCTGGCCCCGGCCGTAATCAGGATAATTTCACAGCCGTAACCCGCCAATCCTTCAGCCATCTCCCACAGATCCTGGGTGCGCCCACGGTACAGCTCACGCAGGTCTTCTTCGGCCGGCAGGAAAGCCGTCAGGCCCGGTAATAGCCCGGGGACATCATCCCAAAAGGCGGTGTGCATGTAACCGGGCCCGGGGTCCAGCGTAACGGTCTGCACCCCAGCCTGGCGCAGTTCGGCCGGCATAAGCGAGTGGCTTAAATAATCCAGTGGACAGAGATGGGCGGCCCGAGCACTTCGGTAGACCTCCGGCAGGTCGCCCCCTCGCAGGCTGGTGTGGCCCAGCCGGGTTTTGCGTTGAGGCTCGAAGTCCTGGTTACGGTAACCCAGCAATGCCTTGGGAAAGGATAAGCCCCGCCGCGCGAAGTGGGTAACCGGGTCATCCTGGTGGCGGGTTGTTTGGTCGCTATACGCATAAAACGCCCGCAAATCCAGCGGCTCGCCCAGCACTTTTACCCCAGCAGTATCCACGCCCTGGTTTTCAAATTCTGTCAGCCAGTCGCGGGGGAAGTCCTCGCCAATCCGGGCCACCAGCCCGATCGGTTCGTCGGTGGCGGACCAGATGCCCAGGCCACCGGCCGCATAGAGCGCGTTGCCACCTATCTGATCCAGAGCTTGCCGACCATCTGACAGAAGAATGTACTCGCGCCGCAGTTGCCCCAGCACCAGGTAGTACGGCGATTGCATGCTTTAGTAAGGAGTGAGCTTACAGGCTGGTGAGCTGTCGTAAAAGGCCCAGCACCAGCATGCCCAATTGCAGGCCCTTGCCGGCCGTCAGCGCTTTGCCCTCGCCACCCTGCTCGGCCTCTCGCACCAGCATTTGGGCCGCGGCCACACCCACCACCGCCCCGATGACGCCGCCAACAATCAGCGCATTGCGTTTCCAGTTTGCGTTTTGCATCTTACTTGCCTGCTCTCTTGGAACCCAGACCGAACAGCGATTCAATCATCGCGAAGTAACTCTTGAGCGTAATGACTGGCTTGACGGTCAGGTCGCTGCCTGTCTTAATCTGCTGCTCCAATCGCATTACCGCATCCTGGGCCTGCCGGGTGTAAGGCGGCAGGCCGCGCAAGACCACCGTCACGGCGTAAACCAGGGCAGCCAGCAGCGTCAGCAAGGCTGTCAGCAGCGCCAGCGCCGGCAGGCCCAATGCCAGCGTGGCGATATGCGCCCACACCTCGGCATTCCCCACTTCCGCCTGCCACAAGCCCACCACCAATGCAGCCAGCAGCCCCAACCCCAGTAGCAATGGCAGGAATATCTGCCGCCGGGTCTGGCGCACAAAACGGCGGCGCGTCACCGGGTTTGGCACTGGCAACGGCCGCGGACGACGATCGGAAACAGTCATAATGTGATTCTATCATAGCCCGGACGAACCTATTCGCGGGGCGTCTCATAAATCTCGAAATTATCGAACAGTACGTCAGTGCCCTGAACGGCATACGAGGCTGCCAGCAAGCCGACATTCCCAGCCGGGATATCGGTATCTTCAACGGTGAGCACCAGCCGATGATTGACGTAGAGCTTAAGCGTACTGCCAAAACACTCCACACTCATATGGTTGACCACATCCCCCTGGCGCACTTCACGGGTGAACTGCAATTGCCCGGCGGCGGTTGGCTCCAGCGCACCGCCATTAACGCGCTTGCCCACCCCGTAGTAGCCATCCGAACTGATCACGAAGACATAGAAGTTATTTATGTCTGCGTAGCGGCACATTACGCCAATCAAGTTGTTGTCGGAGCCGCCCAGCTTCCGCACGTCCACCTCAATCCGAAGGTCGCGCGCCCAGAATCGGTTGGTGCCCCACACCACCGTATCCGCCACCGGTACATTGATCCGGTAGCCACCTGAGTTGTATGAAGCCAACCCAAAAGGGTCAGGGTTATTTATCCAACCGCTCGTGAATTCAGAAAAATCATCAGCGAACAGGCGACCTTCCCGGTCAGCGGTGAAAGGCCGGGTCTGGTCAGCCAGGATTTCAAGCAATTCTTCCACCGCTTCGCGGTCAGCCGCTTGCGGAGCGAGAGCCAGGTAGACCTGCAGGTCCACAATGGCGGCCTCCGGCGCGCCCAGCTCCTGTTGAACCAACGCACGATTCTGATAGGCCAGCCCCAGAAGCGGGTCCAACTCAATCGCCCGGCTGAAGTCTTCCAGGGCCTGCAGGCGATTACGCAATTCATAACTGAGCTCGCCCCGCAAGTTGTAGGCGCTGGCGGTATTCGGCGCGATTTCCAGCGCTCGCTGGATGGCCGTCCAGGCCCGGTCAACCTCGCCGCGCGCTCGGTACACCTGGCTCAACCCCAGCACCGGGCGCACATCAGCCGCATCCTGGTTGATGGCCTGCAAATAATACGCCTCCGCCACTTCCAATTCGCCAGAATAATATGCCTGGTTGCCAAGCGCAGTGTAGTCGGTAGCCGCTGGCGGCAGGTCCGGTGGCGGTGGCTCGAGCGTGGGCGTGGGCAGTGGCGGAGGCGTCACCGGCGGGCCTTCTTCGGCAATCTCGGGCTTCAATCCCAGTAACGGGCTGCCGGGCGTGGCGGTCGGCCCAGCTGCAACACCAGAGCTCGGGCTGCCAATCGGCGCGCAACCAGCCAGCCAGAGGGCCAGCCCTATCCAAAACGCGGGGTGAATAAATTTCATCTGAGGCACATTCTCGCTTTATGTGAAGTCCCCCACACTCTAATACAGTTCCCGGCTGCGCGCAAATCGCTCCCCCTGCCAGTCTGATGGGCAGGTTCTACCCTACCTGCCGCGTCTTCAGACTTTGCAGCAGTTCAGCCGTAGCCTGTTCCACAGAAAGTACGGCCTGTTCAAAGGCAGCCGCATTCGCCTGCGAAGGCTTGCGATAGCCACTGACCTTGCGAACGTATTGCAGGGCCGCAGCTCGGATTTCCTCCGGCGTGGCTGGCCGGTCTGGCAAACGTAAAACATGAATACTCCGACACATACGGCCTCCTGAATCTGGCAGGTTTAGATGATGCGCGCCCGGGCCGTCAACTTGCGCCGCAGTATCGGCAACCCGGTACGAGTTTCGGCCACTTCAAAACCATCGGGCAGACTCGCCGCCTGACTGGCGTTGAAATTCGGGCTGAAGTAGTATACCCGCCGCGCCCCGCTCCGACCGGGTTGGGTTTGCTTTAGGTAATAAGGTGTGCCGGCTCGGCTGGTCACCATAAGAATAGATTCTCTGCGGTTCATGCCAGGAAGATAACAGAACTTATGTTCTACGTCAAGGGTGTCCGCACGCCAGTCCAAAATGCAATATACTCAAACCCATGAAGACCAACTGGGACACCCTGGGACGACTACGCAACGCCTTCTACCTGATCAGCGTCGCGCTGCTGATTCTGGCCCTCGCCACCGTGCAATGGCTTAACACCGGTCGGCCAGCCCCCCTTGCCCCCACCCCCAGCCCGGATGTTCCCCTACCAACCACCAATCCAGACTTCATCACCGCCACACCCCAGGGTGGAAACCCGGTCACCGCCACACCGGCTGGCCGGTTACTCGGTCTGCTGCCACCCACGCCAGTAATCCCCACCCCCACCCCCTATCCCTTGTTGGTTAACCCCAACAACGAGACCATTCCCATCACCTGGGGCGACTACCCTGGCCCCACCAGTTGGCCGTCGCTGCCTATTCCACCCCCACTTGGGGTCATTCCAAAACCAGAGGGCCAAATCAACATCCTGCTGCTCGGCAATGACTATCGCCCTCGCCTCGGTTCGCGGACCGATACGATTATGCTGCTCACCCTCAACCCTGCCAACGGCACCGCCACCGTTACCAGCTTCCCGCGCGACCTGTACGTGTATGCCCCCGGCTATACGATGATGAAAATCAATACGGTTCAACCCATGGGCGGTTACGACCTGCTGAAAATGACCTTTGAATACAATTTCGGTGTCCGTCCGGATTATTATGTCAATGTCAGCATGGAAGGGTTTGTGGCGGTCATCAATGCCCTCGGCGGCGTGCGGGTGTACAACCCCACCCCGCTTTCAGACCCATCCTACGCTGGCGGCAAGTTTTCTTTAAGCACCGGCTGGCACACCCTGAACGGCCTGACAGCCAAGTGGTATGTGCGCTCGCGCACCACCAGCAATGACTTTGCCCGCGTGGAACGCCAACAGGCGGTGTTGGAAGCCATCTTCAAGAAACTGCTTTCAATTGATGGGATTAACCGCGCCTCAGAGTTGTACAACCTGTACTCCCGCTACGTCTTCACCGACATTAAGTTGGAAAATATCACCCCGCTCATTCCGCTGGCCGTCCAGCTTTCAGACACCTCCCGGGTCAGCCGCCTGACAGTCAAGCCCGGTATGGTTACTGCCACGCGCCTGCCGATATCGGGCGCCTTCATTCTGCTGCCAGACCAGACGAAGATTCTGCAATTGATGCTGGAAGCCCTGAACCCGGAATGAAGGAATATGCAACTCCGCTCATCCGAATCCGTATAGTTGGACAGATACACAATCCAGCAATGGAAGGAGCACTTGATGAACGACGAAACACCCAATGAGGAACTTGAAGAGAAAGACGACCTGAGCTTTGAGTGGGGCTGGGGCGGCGACACGAACTGGCTGTGGGGCACTGTGTTAGTGGTCGGCGGCGGGCTACTCTTGGTTCAGAACTTCACCTCGTTCCAAATTCTAAATGCCAGCAACTGGTGGGCGATTTTCATTCTGGTGCCCGGCCTCTCCAACCTGACGCGCGCCTGGGCCAGTTATCGGCGCAACCACCGCCTGACGCGCGGCGCCCGCAACAGCGCCTTCTGGGGCATCCTGCTGGTAGCATTTGCGCTCAACTTCTTCTTGAGCATTGGCTGGGGGCTGATGCTCCCCCTGCTGCTCATCCTGGGCGGGGCATTTCTTTTGCTCACCGCCCGCAACCCGTAAGCCCTGCGGCTGCCCAAATCAAAAGCGCCCTTACGGGCGCTTTTTTGTTCAGGCGTGCCGGACTTTCAGGCTCACTACAAAACCTGAAAATTCCAAATCCAGCTTCTTGGTCGCGCTGGCATAGTTTTCAGAGCGATAATTCAAACCCGAGAAGATGTAATCAGTTTCATCACCATTTACATTAGCATCCGTCACAAAGGCGCTGGTCACCAGCCGCACCCCGACCTCTGCCGGAATGCGCAAGTCAGCGTCCGTCACGAACGCCCCCAACCGCAGACGGGTGACGCCATCCGGCAACACCGCCTCGGTATAATCCAGCTCCACTTCGCCAACGAACATCCGCAATTCTTCGCTTGACGCTTCCCAGGCCCCGCTGCGCTCCAACCCAAAGGGACGGAATACGGCGTTCAGACGCGCCGGCCGGAAGATCAGCAACAAGCCAGCCACCACCAGCAGCGTGGGCCAAAAAATCCGCCCGACCTGTATATCCAACAAATTGGCCGTCAAAAATAGCGCCCCCAGCCCAATCAGCACCAACGCCATCGTTACCTGACCATTTTTCTCCATGATTGCCTCCTGCAAACAGATTGTGAAGGACGCTCGCAGCACATAAAGTATAGTACAGCACACCT
>JANJTX010000067.1 GCA_024710875.1 Anaerolineales bacterium
CTCTGAGTGACCTGGCCGCCGGCCAAGTCCTGGAAGACGCGATCGCAGTGGATCCGCCAGCGTAACCAGGTCCAGTGCATAGACGTCCGCTCCGGCATAATACCCAAAAAAACCAATCGTGGGCCGGACAGCCAATTCCACGCGATCGCGCCGCGCCGCGATTCCGTCCAGTCCCCAGCGATGGGGCGGAGCGCCCCGAACATAATTCAGGATGCCAGTATTGGCATAATAGAAGAGTTTTTCGTCAGCAATGCCAGCCGGCGATACCTCGATGTTGATATCCGAACGGTTCAGCAGCATCGCCGGCGCATTGACCGTCAGGCCCAGCAGAGCAATGAGATAGAGTGCGCCGGCAAAGCGTCGGGCTTCGCCCAGTTGGAACCATTCGGCAAAGTCAGAAGTCGCCAACAAGGCGATTGCCAGTACAAAGGGGGCCGAAAAGAAACGGCCGGTCATAAAGTCGCCGCCGACCCAGATCGTATACCCGATATACAACCAGGCCCCACCGAGCAGTAATAGGCGTTCCCGTTGGCGATACAGAATCATGAGAGTGGTAGTCACGATGATGACGGGGATCGTAATTGTGTCCCAGTTCAGGGAATCTTCAAAGTATTTAATCCCCTGAGTCAGTATGTCAAAGCGGGGAAATCCGGTCGCGATCTTGGCGTAGTAGGTATTTGGGAGCGGGAACCCATAGTATATTGTCGCGAAGCCGAGCCATAGCAGCGCCGGCAGGAAGCCGAGCAGCAGTTGCGCCAAGACTTTGGGCCATTCCGATCGCGATCTAGCCAGTTCCCAGACCAGGGGGATTACAAAGAGCAAAACTGTATCCAGGCGATTGAATGTTGCCAGTCCAGCAATCAGGGCCAGCTTCAACACGCGCCCGCGGCGATCCGCAGCTGTAGAATGAACGCCCAGAAACAGCAGGATGAGCAGATGGGTCAATGGGTTTTCCAGCCCCGAAGATGAATAATCTACAAAGGCTCGTGACGTAATCAGAAGGGCAGCGATGACCAGAGCCGCCTGATAGCTGCCCTTCGTCTTCAGGATCAGCAGAGTCAGGCAGCCACCGGAAAACACAAAGGACAACCAGTACAAGGCAGCATACGGTTCTTGCAGGATCGCATACAGCGCCCCGGAGAGCAGGGTCCACAGCGGATTGGTATACACCTGTACCCGTTCGCCCGCGTTCCAGGTCAGGCCATGTCCGTTCAAAAAGTTATCCATAACCCGCATGGAAATAAAAGCATCGTCCGCGATCCATAAATTCCGAAATAGAACCACCAGCCCAATCGCCAGCGCCAGATAACGCAGCCGCATCTGGGGGTTTTCAATTCGAACAGTAACTTTCAGTTCATTGGCGGTTTCCATCATTGACTTCCTTTCACGCGGCTGCCAAAGGTTTTAGAAACAGACTTTCTTGAGCATCTCTTGCCATAAGCACGGTCATCAGCGATTGACCTTTCTGGACTCATTTAGCGGTTAGACCAGGAAACCGGCCCAAGCGCCACCCCAGCAGAACGTACAGACGGAGAATCGTGCATGGGGTTTTCATCTACTGGTCGCGTCTTTAGACAGATGCTGACTCTTGCGAACCTGATTATTTGTGTCATCTAATGGCGGTCTCACTCGCTTCAACCAAACCCTGAGCACTCAGATATCCCACACTATACATCAAAATTACATATTACACCCTGCGAAATCCGATGGCCGGCCGCAGGGTCATCGGCCATGCCTACCGATCAACAGGCATTCCTTTTGGGCGAAATGGTGCCGTCGCAGGTCGGCACAAGCCATGTGCTGCTCGTTGCAGACTCAATTAAGGCTGCCCAGGAGAATGCTGAGCTCGGTCAAACAGTGTGATATCTCTGAGCGGATGGATGCTCCGCCCAAGTGCGTGAGTCAAGTCCTGATGGTACGGCCAGGGGATGCAGGGGAACGGGCGGATACGCCTCAGGAAACCCGACCGGGGTCCGAATCAGTAGGGTAAAATTCGCTGTGGGCTCCCACGCGCGGGGGTCCACACCGTAAAACTCACGACGACTCAGGAGACAGTCAATGGATTGGATCTTCGCTCCCCTGCACATCGAACCCGCCTACCTGGATCCTGGTTCGGGATCGTTCATTCTACAGGTACTCCTGGCCAGTCTGGTTGGCGTGGGCTTTGCTTTCCGTAGCTTCTGGGCACGCTTGTTTGGGCGGGGTTCAGCCAGCTCAGACGAAGACGAAACGGATAGCGACCGGGATTAACCCCCACCCCCCGTTTGGCGGCATGCAGTCCAGATTGTTGTTTTTTCAGTTTTGAAGGAAGTCCATCAATTAATTCAGTACAATTGATGGTTTTTGGCTATGCGCAATTTCACGGCTGTGGTTGCGGAGCATGCGGGCACGGAACTCGTGTTCAATGTTCTCTCGGATTGCCACTTTCTCCAGCTCTTTTTGCTCAATTGCCACCCATTAAGCAGAATGGTCCTCGACGTGAGGGGGGCACGCCAAGGACCAATGGCCAGATTCTACTACATTTCCAGACTGATGCAAGGGTTGGGCGCAGGTGTCAACCCCCCAATTACCCGCTGCTCAAGGCTGCGAGCATGTGGGAGCTTGACGCTAATCAGCCCAAAGCCCACCGGAAAAATCCAAAACTGGGCACCCTTCAATCAAATTGAGGCCATGTCCGCATTCTGCCTTTAGATATTCCTTAGCACCCGTCAACTGACGGAACAGATCCCAAAGCCAACTGCTGCCCGCCGCCCTACTCCACCCCCCAGATCGTCACCGTGCCGTCCTGACTCAGGGCGTACAACGTCCGTCCATCCGGACTGAAGAGCAGGTCGACAATCGGCAGCCCGTGGGCGTCGGCGTGGGTCGTCAGTAGCTCACCGCTGGCCGGATCAATCAGCAGCAGAGCGCCGGTCGCCTCCCCCACCACCAGCAGTTGCCCGTCGGGGGCAAAGGCCAGGGCCGTCGCCCGCAGCGGCCAGGCAAAGCGCACTCCGCCATCACGGTTGAACAGGCGCACCTGGCTGGGATTGGGACGTGAACTGTACTGACTCAGAGTTGGCCCGTAGTGCGGTTCGCCGGCGATGGTAAACAGGTCGGCCACTGCAAACCAGGCCCCATCCCCGGCGATCGCCAGCGCGGTGACTTCACCCGTAATTGGCAGGGCCTGCTTGGCGTACAGTCCGCGCCCGATCTCAAGCGCGTACAGGGCCAGCTCGCCTTTGCTCGGGCCAGCCGCCACCGGGGCATCGGTGGCAACCAGCAGGTACTCGCCGCCCGGGGCCAGCGCCAGTCGCAAAGTCGGATTGCCGGTGGCCCCCGGCCGCAGCAGCGCCGCACCGCGGTCGGGGTCACGCAGCTCGACAATCCCGCCCCGCTCAGCGACCGCCAGCAGCTGCCCGCCGGGCGCCAGCCCCACAGCGGCCCCGGCCGTGCAGGGTCCCAGCTCACGCACCGGCGCAGGCGGGTCCAGGCGGTACAGGGTCAGGGTTCCCGCCGCACACCCCAGCAGCTGATCGTCAGCCAGCGCGCTGTCAGCCAGCGGCTGATTGGCGAGTACGACGGGTGGGTTAAGCCGGTCCCACACCTGCAGACCGGCATCTGACTCAAACACCAGCAGCAGCCGATCGCCGGCCAGCGCCAGGCGCTGATAGCCATCACCGTAGCCCAGCTGGCGCAACTGGTCGGCGCCCAGCGCCGGGCGCGGCGCGTCCGGCTGCCGCAAGGCCAGCGGATCGGCCCCGGCCACCAGCTTGCCGCTCAGGGTTTCCCGCACCAGCGTCTGGCCACCGGCGCGCACCAGCACAAATTGCTCATCCCCGGCGAATTCCACCTGGGCCAGCTCCAGCCCGGTCGGGAACACCCCCAGGCGGGCCGAGTGGATGCCGTCGATCGCGATCAGGGCATACACCGCCCGGTGAAGCGTGAGCAGGTAGCGACTGTCGGCCGAGAAGGGCCGCGCCGGCAGGTAGCCTTCATTGGCGTGCCAGTAAATCGCCTGGCCGGCCTGCAGGTCATAGATGCCGAGCTGGCGCGTGCCGCCCAGCTCGGCCACGCCGCTGGCCGCCAGATAGCGGTCATCGGGACTGAACGCCAGTCGGCGGGTCAGCGGCACCACCGCCTGCAGCCGTTCAGCCGACCCGCGCTCCACGTCCCAAAGTTCGATCGTCTGATCCCCATAGCCCACCGCCAGCCGGGTGCTGGCGTGATTGAAGGCCAGGCTGAACACCCGCTCGTAGGTCCCGGTCAGGTAGGCCGGATGGGCATAGGCCGCCGGCACCGGGTCAGCGTGCACCAGGGTGTGCAGCCGGGTGCCGGTCAGCAGGTCATACAGGGCTACTTCGTGGACTGCCCCGGTCCGCTGCGCCAGATAGCGGCCGTCCGGCGACAGGGCATAGTCGGGGTCCGACAGGGGGATGTGAGCCAGCAACTCCTGGGCGGCCGAGTAGCTGTCCACGCCGACCGGGCTGATGATGGCAAACGCGCCCCCGTCCCCAATGAAAATCATGTCATTCACCCCGCCGCGGCCCAGCCGGCCGAGCAACTGGACTGCGCCGGCCTGTTCCGGCCCCAGGGGTAGCGCGCCGGCCAGGGGCGTCGGCGTCGGCGACGGGGTCGGGCTGGGCACCGTGGTTGCAGTCGCCGTGGCAGTGGGGCTTTCAGGGGTCGGGGCAAGGGCCGTTGGGGCAGCGGTCGGGCTGGGTGGCGGCGGCGCAGCGCAGCCCACCAGCAGCCAGGTCAGGACCAAGATCAGGGGAACTCTCATGGAAGCGCTCCTTCCGGCAGGGCCGTGGATAATCGGATGAAATTGTACCTGTTTCATCTGAATTCGCCGCGCCGGACGTTGCCTTCAGGCAAGGATTTACTACCCACAATCCAGCCGAATTTCGGTAGCATGAAGTCACCTATCCGGGCTCCGCCCCCCCAGGGAGAAAACGTTATGTCATCCAATCGCCTGCTGATCCTGTTGATCCTGCTCGCCCTGTCGGCCTGCGCAGCCCCACCCCCAGCTGCCAAAACCCCCCCCCCGCCCATCCCCAAAACCAACACCCCGACCACTACCAACCCCGTTCC
>JANJTX010000076.1 GCA_024710875.1 Anaerolineales bacterium
ACCACCACCGGCCGCCCGCGCCGCGTCGGCTGGCTGGACCTGCCCCTGCTGCGCTACGCCGCTCGCGTCAATGGCCTGACCAAACTGGCCCTCACCAAGCTGGATATCCTCTCCGGGCTGGAGGGCCTGAAAATCTGCCTCGCCTACGAAAGCGGCGGCCGCACTTACCGTGAACTGCCGCTCGGCCTGCGCGGGCTGGAAGACTACACGCCCGTCTATCAGGAACTGGCCGGCTGGGCCGAAGATGTGCGCGGCGTGCGCGCCTGGGCCGACCTGCCCGCCGCCGCCCGCGACTACATTCATCTGATTGAAGAACAGTCTGGCGTGCCGGTCGGCTGGGTGTCCGTCGGCCCGGAGCGCGAGCAACTCGTCGCGCGGGGTTAGGCTTGGTTCTACCGACGACTTTTTCGCCATGAATCCCCGCGCCCGAATTACTATTCTCAGCCTTTTGCTCACGCTGGTTCTCGCCGCCTGCGTCGCTGAACCGCCGCTGCCCCCCACGCCGACGGTCGCGCCCACTGCCACCCTCACCCCCACGCCCACCATCGTCTGGTTCCCGCCCACCAGCACGCCCACCGCCGTACCTACCCGCGCCGCCAGCCCCACGCCCGACCTGGCCGCCGAGGCCGGGCCGTTGCAGTTCAGCGATGATTTCAGCGATGACAGCCTGTGGACTCTCGCCAGCAGCCCCAGCGGCAGCGCCGCCCTCGCCAACAACCACCTGACCTTGAGCGCCACCCGCGACCGCGTCTACCTCTACAGCCTGCGCAACCGGCCAACCCTGGCGAACTACTACCTTGGAATCACCGCCAGCCCCAACCTGTGCCGCGGGGAGGATGAGTTCGGCCTGTTCATCCGTACCACAACTGATCTGGACTATTATCGCTTTGGGATTTCCTGCGATTCGCGTGCCCATGTAGACCGCATCTACCGCGATACCGCCAATGTCATGCAGGGCTGGCAGACTTTCCCCTTTCTGGCTTCGGCGGCCCAATCCGGCGTGCGTCTGGGCGTGTGGGCCGAGGGGCGTGAACTGCGCTTCTATGCCAACGGCCAGTACCTGTTCACCGTCACCGATACAGTGCTGAATAGCGGCACACTCGGCCTGTTCATTCGCTCGGCAAACAGCGCCGGTATGTCGGTCAACTTCAGCGACCTGGTCGTGTACGACCTCGCCAGCCCCTGACCCCAATGGCCGCCCTAACGGAACAGCACTTCCTCCACCTGCCGTATCACGAAGATTACACCCTGGCCGGGCTGGAGGATGTGCTGCGTCACTTCACTCGCCCGCGCCACGGCCTGACCCTCCCGGCCGCCCGCGCCCTGCTGGCCCAGCGTGCCGCCGAACTGGCTCTACGCCGTCTGCTGGCCGCCGAAGCCATCCCGCATGACAATCTGCCAGCTGCCGCCTTTCAAGCCGCGGACCGCTTTGAAATCGCCCTGGGTGGCCGCCGATGCAGCGTGGCCGCCGAACTCATCACCGCCGCCCGCACCCGGGCGCGTTTTCTGCGACGGCCGGCCGAAATCCTCGGCCATGACCTGCAACTGCAACGCCGGGAACTGCAACGCCCGACTTACGGCCGGGATGACCTGTGGCTGGGCGCGCTGGTACTGGCGGCCTTGCCCGCCCGCGCTGCCCCGGCGCGTGCCCTCGTCCATCTGCTGCCGGCCGCCTGGGCCAGCCCCGCTCGCTGGCAGCCGCTGGCTGACCTGGCTCTAAAATCCGAACACCCCGAGCCGCTGGACATCGAGCTTATCGGCCTGGATGCCCGGCGCGCCTACCAGACCTGCCGCCTCACCCTGCCGCCCGCCCGACGGGTAACCGTCCCGCTGGAGTTTTATTCGCTGGCGGCCGTACGCGCCTTTGCCCGCCCGCAGGCCCGCCTTGGTCTGCATTGCCCGGCCGTTGGCCGCCAGCCCACCCTGTTGGGCCCACCGGGTTGGCGCGATCTCTGGCTGGCCGGTGAGCAGGTCATCTTCGCCGGGTACACTTCCCACGCCGAAATCAGCCGCCGCGCCCGCCCGCATCCAGACCGGGTTTCTCTGCACATCCGCGACCTGCGGCCGCTACCCGAACTGTTTGCCGCGGCGCGCGCCTGGGCCGGGCGGGGCTGACGAATAAGAAATTCCCTCTTGCATTTTCTCAAGTTTTGTGTACAATTGTTCTATAACCGGGTGCGTTAAGAACCCCAACTCGGACGGCGTTCGTCCGGGACCTGTACACCAGCCGCACACCGGGCAGGAGCCCCCGTATGACGAATTGCATAGTCCTCCACGGACGGAACACCCAGGGATAGCCGCGGCTGTCCTGTTTCACTTTAACCGCCAATCATACAAAGGAGAAAACTCATGTCGTATCAAAAACTCACCATCGTCGGCAACCTCGGGCGCGACCCGGAGATGCGCTACCTCGCCAAT
Source organism: Anaerolineales bacterium (assembly GCA_024710875.1). Lineage (GTDB taxonomy): Bacteria > Chloroflexota > Anaerolineae > Anaerolineales > UBA11579 > SCUK01. Next base: position 2,419 of record JANJTX010000076.1, read on the forward strand.
GGCCAGGCCGTCACCTCCTTCTCCATCGCCTCCAACCGCAGCTACACCGCCTCCAGCGGCGAAAAGGTCAAGGAAACCACCTGGTTCCGCATCTCGGCCTGGGGCAAACAGGCTGAAATCTGCAACCAGTACCTCAAGCAGGGCAAGCAGGTGCTGGTCGAGGGCCGCCTGACCGCCGATAAGGAAACCGGCAACCCCCGCATCTGGACTGCCCAGGATGGCACGCCGCGTGCCTCGTTTGAAGTCAATGCCGACCGGGTCGTCTTCCTCGGTGGCCGCGAAGATGGCGGCGGCAGCGGTGGGGCGGGCTACCAGGATGGCGGCATGCCGGAATTCAGCGGCGAAGCCGACGACGATATCCCCTTCTAAACCACTGCAACCGGGCGGGGTCAGCGCCCGCTGACCCCGCCTCGCTGCGGAAAGGAGCGCCGCATGGCCAACCCCAAACCGTCCGTCCCCACCGGCCTGCCCAACCTGCACCTGCCGGCGGACTTGCAGAGCGTCTATGCCAATCTGGTGCGCATCGCCCACACCCCGGCTGAATTCGTGTTTGATTTTGCCCGCATGCTGCCCGGCGACCCGCGCCCGACCATCCAGGCGCGCATCCTGATGTCGCCGTTGGGCGTGAAGTTGTTGCTGGCGGCCCTCAATGAAAACCTGGCGAAGTATGAAGCCGCCTTCGGTGAGATTCATGTCCCCCAGCAGCAAACGCTGGCCGATTTTCTGTTCAAGCCGCCCGCTGGCCCCGGCGAGGAAAAACCCGGTGAATGACCCGGCCGCCACGCTGGACCAGATTGCCGAGCGCATTCACGCCGCCTTTGAATCCCAGACTCAGGCGCGTGACCAGGCCCTGGCGCATGCCCGCACCCTCACCCGCCATTGCGCCCATGCCATCCGCGCCGTACACCGCGCCGAGGCCGAGAATGCTCAGGTCGAACTGAACGCCGCCGCCGGACTGGCCGAGCAGTTACGCGCCCTCCAGGCCGGGTACCCCGCCATTTATTTCGCGGGCTATACCCAGGACGCCCTCAAAGAGTATGCCGAAGCCAAGACGGTTTTTGGCCTGATTTTGGATGGCGGCCGGCTACCCGCCCCCGAAGAGTTGGGCGTGGAAAACGATACCTATCTTAAAGGACTGGCCGAAGCGATTGGCGAACTGCGCCGCCGCTGCCTGGATGTCCTCCGACGCGGCTACAAAAAAGAGGTCGAAACCTACCTGCAATACATGGATGACATCTTCAATGTGCTGGTGACGATGGACTACCCGGATGCGGTCACTGGCGGCCTGCGCCGCCTGACGGATGTCGCCCGTTCCATCATTGAACGCACGCGCGGGGATGTTACCTTGAGCCTGCGGCAGCAGCGCTTGCAGGTCGGCCTGCGCCGCCTGGAACGCCGGTTGGACGGCACGGACAAAGGCTGACCCAGATGCGTACCATCCGTGCCTCCGAGATTGGCTCGTTCCTGTACTGCCAGCGCTCCTGGTGGTATCAGCAACAGGGCCTGCCTTCTGAAAACCAGGCCGAGCTGGCCGCCGGAGCGGCCTTCCACCAACAGCACGGCCAGGCAGTCGTAAAAGCCGGCCTGTTGCGCAGCCTGGCGGTCTTCCTGTTGCTCGGCGGCCTGGTTCTGCTCGCCATTCATCTGACCCTTCAATTGCTCTGACATGTCCCCTTCCCTGACCTTTGCCCTCCTCTTGCTGTTGGCCGCTCTGCTTCTGTTCTGGCAGGCGGGCCGCCAGCGGCGCGCCGCCGGCATCCCCGGCGGGCGCGTGATTTACAGCGACACTGCCACCTGGGAAGAATCGCCGGAGCCACTCTTTGACCCGGTCACGAAAATCACCGGCAAGCCGGACTATCTCGTCCGTAAAGGGCGCGCCATCATTCCGGTGGAGGTCAAGCGTACCCGCCCGCCCGAAGCACCGTACGATTCGCACATTTATCAATTGGCGGCCTATTGCCTGCTGGTCGAGCGCGAGTACGGTGTGCGCCCGCCCTATGGCCTGATTCATTACGGTAGCCGCACCTTTGCGGTGGATTACACCCCGGCTCTCGAAAATGCGCTGCTGGACCTGTTGAGCGAGATGCGCCGCGCCGAACTGCAAACCAGCGTCAACCGCTCGCATGACCAGGCTGGCCGCTGCCGCGGCTGTGGCTATCTGGGCCTGTGTGAACAGAGGCTATAATCGCGACCATGAACGCCCTGCCCACACTTTCGCACATCGCCGTACTCAGCCACCCCAATGTGGACGCGGAGGGGGCGCGCGCGGCTGAAATCGCCGCCTACCTCACCGCCCACGGTTGCCCGGCGGCCAGCGGTGCCCTGTATGACGATGCCTTGCGCGGCCGCATTCAGCAGGGCGAATTTCAGCTCATCATTTCGCTGGGCGGGGATGGCACCGTGTTGCGCGCCGGGCATCTGTGCGCCCCCAACAATATGCCCCTCTTACCGATTAACCTCGGCCATTTCGGTTTTCTGATTGAAGTGCGCCGCGAAAACTGGCAGGCCGCTCTGGATCAATTGCTGGCCGGCGACTACTGGGTGGAAGACCGCCTGATGTTGCAGGCCCAGCACTGGCGGGCGCAGAAACAACTCGGCTGCTGGGAAGTCGTTAATGAAGCCGTGGTTGGGCGCGGCCGGGCCGTGCGGCCGGTGCACCTCGCCGTGCGGCTGGATGGCGAGAACCTGACCACTTACGTTGCCGATGCACTCATCGCCGCCACGCCCACCGGCAGCACCGCCTATGCCCTGGCGGCTGGCGGCCCGGTACTGCCGCCCGCCCTGCGCAATATCCTGCTCATGCCGGTCGCCCCGCACCTCTCGATGGACCGCGGCCTCGTCCTGGCCGAAGGCGCCACCTTGAGTCTCGAAGTCATTTCCGACCATCAGGCCGTCTTAAGCGTGGATGGTCAGCCACCGGTGGACCTGATGCAGCATGACCGGGTGGTGGTGACCGTCAGCCAGAATGTATTGCGGCTGGTGCGCTTCCAGCCCCCGGGCGCGTTTTACCGCAACCTGATTGCCCTGATGGACCAGAACCCCGCTGTTGAGGAGGCCAACTGACATGACCACCGACACCCTCTATTGCGCCAACCACCCCGACCGCGCCACCAGCCTGCGCTGCAACCGCTGCGAGAAGCCCATCTGTGCCAAGTGCGCCAAACGCACCCCCACCGGCTACCGCTGCCCGGAGTGCATTCGCGAATTGGGTAAGGTACATATCACCGCCGTGTGGTCAGACTACCTGATTGGTTTTGTGGTGGCCCTCATCCTTTCGTTCATCGCCAGCAGCATCCTCAACAACATCGGCTGGTTCACCATTTTTCTCTCGCCACTGGCGGGCGGCTTTATTGGCGAACTGGCTCACCGCGCCATCCGGCGGCGGCGCGCCCCCAACCTTTTCAAGCTCATTGCGGCCGGGGTCGCCCTTGGCGGCCTGTGGCCGGTGGCGGTTGGGCTGATGGGATTATTCTTCTTTGGTTTTGAGGCAATCTGGATTATTCTCTGGCCGTTGGTGTACGTCCTGCTTGCCACCGGCTCGGCCTATGCCCGTATTACAGGAATCCAACTTTCCAGGTGATTGATTATGCTGGTTGAACTGCGTATTGAAAACTTTGCAATCATTGATGAACTGCGCCTTGAATTTGGCGACGGGCTGGTGATTTTCACCGGCGAAACCGGGGCCGGGAAGTCCATCATCATTGATGCCGTCGAAACCCTGCTGGGCGTGCGCGCCGATGCAACTGTGATTCGCGCCGGCGTAGACCGCTCCAGTGTCGAAGGTACGTTCAAAATCGCCCCCGATTTACGGGCCGCGGTGCATGACATCCTCACCCGCGAAGACCTGCTGGATGACCCGGACTATGTCACCCTTGGGCGCGAATTTCGGCGCGAGGGCCGCAATACCGCCCGCGTTAATGGTCGCACCGCCAGCCTTAGCCTGCTCAAGGAACTTGGCGAATTGCTGATTGACCTGCACGGCCAGTCCGAGCATCTCTCACTCTTGCGCGTCCCCAGCCATCTGGGGCTGCTGGACCGTTTTGCCGAATCTGAGTCTGAATTGAGCGGCTACCAGTCAGCCTATAAGGAATTGCAGGCGGTCCGCAAGGAACTGAACGGTTTGCGCCAGGCCGAGAAAGACGCCGCCCGCCGGGCGGAACTGCTGGCCTTCCAGGCGGAAGAAATCGAAGCCGCCGCCCTGACCCCGGGAGAAGAAGAGGAACTCAAAGAAGAGCGCACCCGCCTTGCGAATGCTGAAACCCTCGCCACCCAGGCCAACCTGGCGGTCAATGCCCTCGACTCTAGCGACCCGGATTCGCCGGCCGCCATTGACCAGTTGGGCGCCGCCCAGGCCGCCCTCGAATCGCTGGCCCAGATTGATTCGGCCCAGGAGCCGCTGGCCGCCCGTATTCAGGAGTTATTTGAAGGCGCCGCTGATCTGGCTCGTGACTTGAGCGATTACCTCGAAAATGTCGAGTTCAACCCCAAACGGCTGGAGCAGGTCGAAGAACGCGTGGACCTGATTGGCGATCTCAAACGCAAATATGGCCAGACGATTGAAGACATCCTCGCCCACGGCGTGAAAGCCCGCGCCGAGCTGGACGCCATCACCCATGCCGAAGAGCGCATCCATGAACTCACCGCCAGCGAAAGCCGCCTGCTGGCCACGCTGGCAGAAAAAGCACAGGCACTCTCGGCCGCCCGCCACAGGGCCGCTGACCGCTTGAGCCGCGCCATTGAAAACGAACTCAAAGACCTCAAGATGGAGGCCGCCCAGTTCGGAGTGGACTTCCGTACCCGGCCCGACCCACAGGGCTTGCCGTTGGGCGAGCAGCCGGTGGCCTTTGACCACACTGGCCATGAGCAGGTCGAATTCCTGGTGGCTCCCAACCCGGGCGAAGGTCTCAAGCCACTGGTGAAGGTCGCCTCCGGCGGCGAAACCGCCCGCCTGATGCTGGCCCTCAAAAACGTGCTCGCCCGCGCCGACCACACCCCGACCCTCATCTTCGATGAAATTGACCAGGGCATTGGTGGCCGGGTTGGGTCAGTAGTCGGCCATAAACTGTGGAATCTGGGGCGGCAGCATCAGGTGCTGTGCATCACCCATCTGGCGCAGTTGGCCGGTTTTGGCGACCAGCACTTCAAGGTCGAGAAGATTGTGCAGGCCGGCCGTACCACCACCGGCGTGCGAAATCTGAACGGCGAAGACCGCCTGGTAGAACTGGCCCTGATGCTGGGCGAGGTCAGCGCCGGCACGCTGCAATCTGCCAGCGAGATTATGCAATCCGTCCGCCAGGCTACCGCTACTCCCGGTTAGCCAGCCCCTCTCTTTTCCTCCAAATTGCCTATTGCAATTCTGCGTATTTGGAGTATAAATTGCAAAACTCCATAACTGAATAGAGGCGCCCATGCCTCATTCCCAAGTTGGAATTGCTTCGCGCTGGTCGTAAACCCGGCGGCTCGATTGCAATTCTTTTTAGTTAACTGAATTATGGAGAACTGGCTGCGGCGCACGCCGCAAGGAGCGCAGGTGACCTATGTTGGTCGTAAAGGCAAGGATTCAATCAAGCGCGATTCATGGAATTGGTTGTTTTGCCGCAGAACCGATTAAGCAAGGCCAGTTAGTATGGACCTTTGACCCGCGCATTGACAATCGCATCCCGGTCGAGGAAATCCCCAGCCTGCCCCAACCCGCCCGCGATTTTCTGGATATGTACGGGTTTGAAGAGGTGGTGGCTGGCCGCACGGTCATTACCCTGTGTGGCGACCATGGCAAGCACATGAATCACTCCGAAGAGCCCAACTGCGCCGAGACACCTGAAGGCAACAACATCGCCGCCCGCGACATCGCCGAAGGCGAAGAACTGACCTGTAACTATTACCTGTTTGATGGCAAGGCCGCCGAACGCATTTTCGGCCCGGCCGCCAAACCCTGATGGACGATTTCCCTGCACTCGGCAGGGTTCGTAGAGCACACCAAACCACTGTACGGAGGATCAAATAACCAGAATGACCGGAAATTCCACTTCATACCTGTCGGAAAAGCTTGTGGCGCGGGAAAACCCCGCCAAGGGCGGTTGGGGCATTTTTGCCCAACAACCGGTGAAAGCCGGAGAATTGCTCATCTTCTGGGGCGGAGTCATTGTGAATTACCAAGAACTGATGGCCCTGCCGGAAGAAACCCGCATTCACACTATCCAGGTGGAAGAGGACCTTTTCCAGGTCCCGGTGCAGCCCGGTGAGGCTGCGGACATGATTAACCACTCGTGCGACCCCAATGCCGGGCTCTCCAGCCCGATTTCGGTCGTCGCCATGCGAGACATCGCTGCCGGTGAAGAGGTCTGCTTTGACTACGCCACCTGCGACAGCCAGCCGTATGATGAATTTGACTGCGGCTGTGGCACGGCACTGTGCCGTGGCCGGGTAACCGGCGACGACTGGCAGAAGCCTGAACTTTGGGCGCGTTATAACGGCTATTTCATGCCGTACCTGCAACGCCGCATCAATCGGCTGATGACCGAGCAGGTGCGGGAAGAGCTGTTGGTCAGCGCCCCGGAACCAGCGCTAAACGGGCGCTAATCGCTGCCCATGTTCGTGAAGGTTGCCAGGCCAGTCGTTATCCGGCCTGGCAACCTTTTTGTTTCTACCCTTTCCCTTTTTTTATTTCCGTGTAAAATGCACGCGAGAAAGCAGGGGGCTGGCTGAATACCCAGCGGCCCCGTGTGTAGTGTGTTGTCAGGAGTGCGATGAATGAATAAAGCCAGATGCCCGATGTGCAGCGAAGTGACGACCGTCCCCAAACAGGCCAAACTCGGTACGCCGGTGGTGTGCGAGCATTGCGAGGCCGAGTTGGAAGTCGTCAGCCTTAAGCCGCTTGAGTTGGATTGGCCCCTCGAAGACCTCGATGCGGATGATGAATTCGATGATTTTGATTTGGACGAAGAGGACGAAGAAGACGAATTCCCTGATCTGGAAGATGAAGAAGAGGACGACTTCGAAGAGGATGATGACGAAGACGATGACTATTAGTCTGCTCCTGACCAGACAATCAAAAACACCGGCCTGCGCCGGTGTTTTTTCGTTCGTAGAGGAGGGACTATCTATAGTTGGCCGTAAGTGAATAGGCTTTTTAGCGCGCCTGAATGGCCAACTATTAAAAGTAATCATTAGGTATCTGTAAGGGCAAGTAGGCTGGAATTTGAGGGCGATCCGTTCTTGAGATATTTTGGTGGATTACTTACATGCGCCAGAAGCCGCGGCTCACCGGGCGCATATCTTCAGCCGTCATGAAAACCTGTGGGTCAACGCTCTTGATGAGGTCCATCGCCTGCCCTACCTGGCGGCGAAACAGGCTGATGTTGAGCAAAGTCACTTCGCCATCCTTGCCGCGCGCCGGTATCTCTGTAACTGCAAAACCTTCGCCGCGCAAGGTTTCCGCTACCTCATGGCCGAGGGCGGTGCTGATGACCCGCAGGTTGATGTACCCGATAGCCATGCGTTCCTCCGCCCACATGCCCACCACGTTGCCGGTGGCAAAACCGGCCGAATAAGCAAAGAGATTGAGGATGTTATCAATGCTGTCTATTACGAAGGTAAACGCCACGACATAAATGATGGTCTGGATGAAGCCCAGTATCCAGGTCAGTAGGCGGCGGTTGCGCAGCACCATCATCACCCTTACCGTATCGAGGGCCATATTCAGCACCCGCAGCACAAAAATCAGCCCGGCCACTAACCAGGGCCCAGAATTCATCAGACTTTCCATACGGCACCTTCCTTGTTGCGAAAACCCTTCATTGACTTGCGCCTATTTGCCGGCTGCCACCGGGCTATCTGTATCCTGCATCACCGGCAGGTACAACCGTTGGGTGTATTCCTTCACCATGCGGGTCATGCTGAAACGCGGCGCCAGTGTGCGCAGGCATTCTTTCACCATGCCCACCCATTTCACGGGCAGCTTGTCGCCGGGGCGCTGGTCATAATAGAGCGGGATGATTTCATTCTCCAGTGTGTTGTACAGGCTTTCGGCATCTGCCCGGTCCTGTTCGGCCGGGTCGTCGTAGGCGCGGTCTTCGCCAATCGCCCAGCCATTCTGGCCGTTGTAGCCTTCGCGCCACCAGCCATCCAGAATCGAGAAATTCAGCACCCCGTTCAGGGCCGCCTTCTGGCCGCTGGTGCCGCTGGCTTCGTTCGGGCGGCGGGGCGTGTTCAGCCACACATCCACGCCCTGCACCAGATAGCGGGCGATGTTCATATCGTAATCTTCCAGGAATACCAGCCGGCCGCCATTTTCGGCCTGTTTGACCTTGCGGTACACCTCTTGAATCAGCAGTTTGCCGGGTTCATCGGCCGGGTGGGACTTGCCCGCAAAAATAATCTGCACCGGCCGGTTGGGCTGGTTGATGAGCTTCAACATGCGCTCCAGGTCGCTTAATACCAGCCCGGCCCGTTTGTAGGTGGAGAAACGGCGCGCAAAGCCAATCGTGAGGGCGTAGGGGTCCAGCAGCGTGCCGGAGGCCACCACCTGCACCGGATGCACCCCATCGTGCCGCCATTGGTGGCGGGCGCGCTCGCGCATATAAGCCACCAGTTTGCGCTTGAGGTGTTTGCGCACTTCCCAGAGTTCCTCATCCGGGATGTTCAACGCATTTTCCCAGAGTTCCGGGTTGGCCATATCCTGCAGCCAGTTTTCTGGCAGATAGGTATTGAAAAGCTCACGCAAGCGGCGCGCCAGCCAGGTGCCGGTGTGGATTCCGTTGGTCACGTGCGTAATCGGTACCTCCGCTACCTTTTTGGTCGGGTAGAGGAACTGCCACATGTCACGCGCCACCTGCCCATGCAGTTCGGAAACGCCGTTGGAGATGGCGCTCATCCGCAGTGCCAGCACCGGCATGCTGAAAGTCTCGCCCCAGGAGAGTGTTCGCCCGGCGATTTCCATAAACTGCTCGCGGTTCAGCCCCAGTTCCGGCCACAGGTGCGAGAAGTATTTGTCCATTAGCCACAGTGGGAATTCATCATTCCCGGCGGGTACGGGGGTATGGGTGGTAAAGATGTTGCCGCGCCGGGTTTCTTCGGCGGCTTCTTCAAAACTGCGCCCCCCCGCCACCTTCTCGCGGATGCGCTCCAGCGAAAGAAAGGCCGAGTGACCCTCATTCATGTGCCAGACATTCGGGTTATAACCCAGCATCCGCAGGGCGCGCACGCCACCTACGCCGAGGATGATTTCCTGGCTGATGCGCAGGTCCAGGTCACTGCTGTACAGGCGGGCGGTCAGCATCCTATCGCTGTCGCTATTCCCCTCCACATTCGTATCCAGCAGGTACAAGGGGGCACGGCCGACCCGTACTTCCCAGATGCGGGCTTGCACTACCCGCCCGGGCAACTCCACCGCCACCGTCAGCGGTTTTTCATCTTCATCGATCAGCGGCAGTACCGGAAGGTCACTGAACTTAAGGTTAACCTGGTGGGCCTCCTGCCAACCGTCTTCGGTAATATGTTGGCTGAAATAACCCTGGGTGTACAGAAAGCCAATGGCCACAAAAGGCAGGCCCAGGTCGGAGGCTTCCTTCACATGGTCGCCGGAGAGCACCCCCAGGCCGCCGGCGTAAATCGGCAGGGTTTCATGCAGGCCAAACTCGGTGGAGAAATAGGCAATCGGGTTGTAGCGCAAGTCTGGGTAACTCTGCAGGAACCAGGTGTCTTCGGCCGCCATGTAGCGGTCAAATTGTTCCAGCAGGCGGTCATAAAATTCCAGGTACCACTTGTCAAAGGTCACGGCATTCAGCCGGGCGCGGGGCGCCTGGCGCAGAAACTTGACCGGGTTGTGGTAGGTCTCTTCCCACAAATGTGGGTCAATATACTCAAACAGGCGCTGGGCTTCCTTCTCCCAGGTCCACCACAGGTTGTAGGCTACTTCGCCGAGGCGTTCAATCCGCTCCGGCAGGTTAAAGTGATTGGGTGTTTTCGTGCGAAATGCTTCCATCGCGTACCTTCTTGGTCAGGGGGAATGTTGTTCAGACTACGGCAGAGAATCTTACCATGCCTTGCGGGACGAGCGCGGTATAATTAACCTGCTGCTTGGAACCGCACCCGCGGAACGAGACGGCGCAACAAGCGAAGAGATTGCTTGAAGCCCCTACCCCCGGATTTTCGGGGTGGGCCCGCCGTCCGTGCCTCTGGCAGCGGGCGATTGTTTTTAACGGACTCTACCAACCCGGAGGGTACCCATGTCCACCACCAAACCCAAAAAGAACGAAACCCAGGCCGAACGCACTAAAGTCACCACCCGCACCTTTAAGCTCAAGAAAAAACGCGGCGAAATCATCACCATGCTGACCGCCTACGACTATCCCACCGCCCTGGCGGTGGATAAAGCCGGTATCGATTCGATTCTGGTCGGCGATTCGCTCGGTATGGTGGTGCTGGGCTACCCTAACACCCTCCCAGTAACCATGGAGGACATGCTGCACCACTGCAAAGCCGTGGCGCGCGGCGCCGAATATGCCATGTTGATTGGCGACATGCCCTTTATGTCTTATCAGGTTTCGGTTGAGCAGGCGGTGGCCAATGCTGGCCGCTTTTTGCAGGAAGCCGGCATGGATGCCGTCAAGCTGGAAGGCGGGCAGGAACGCGCCGCTGCTGTGGAAAAAATTGTGCAGGCTGGCATCCCGGTCATGGGTCACATCGGCCTGACTCCCCAGAGCATCAACACCCTGGGCGGGTTCCGCGCCCAGGGCAAAACCGCCGATGCGGCCAAAAAACTGGTGGAGGATGCCCATGCCTTGCAGGCCGCCGGGGCGTACAGCCTGGTGCTGGAATCCGTGCCAAAGCAACTCGCCGAACTGATTTCCCAGCAACTCGAAATCCCCACTATTGGCATTGGGGCGGGCGTGGGTTGCGACGGCCAGGTACTGGTGACTCATGACCTGATTGGCCTGTTTGACCGCTTCACCCCGTCTTTCGTCAAGCAATATGCTAGTATGCACAACGTGATGGCGGAGGCCTTTGCGGCTTTCAAGGCCGAGGTCGCGGCCAAAACTTTCCCCACCGATGCCCACAGCGTCACGATGAAGGACGAAGAATGGCTGGCCCTGCTGGGAGAATTGGGGCAATGAGCAGGTCCTGCCCGGCGGGTTAAGCAAATGCCTGAACGAATCCTGATTGTCGGAACCGGCGCGCTGGCCTGCCTGTTTGCCGCCCGGCTGGCGGCCCTCGGCGTGGACGTCACCATGCTGGGCACCTGGCGCGAGGGCCTGCTGGCCCTGATGCAGTGGGGCGTGACCCTGGTGCAGGCCGATGGACACCAGACTTCCTATACAGTCAAAGCCACCGATAACCCGGCCGATTGTGCCGGGGCAACCCATGCCCTGGTGCTGGTCAAGGCCTGGCAAACCGAACGCGCCGCTGCCCAACTGGCCGAGTGCCTCACCCCGGATGGGCTGGCGCTCACTCTGCAGAATGGCCTCGGCAATTACGAAACGCTGGTGACGGCGCTGGGAGCCGGGCGGGTCGCCCTTGGCACCACCACCACCGGCGCCACCCTGCTCTCTTCCGGGCGGGTGCGGCCGGGCGGCGAAGGGCTGGTGAGCGTGGGGGCGCACGACCGCCTGCCCCCGCTGGCCGATTTGCTCCAAAAGGCGGGCTTCAATGTCGAGACTCTGGCCGATGTGCAGACCTTAATCTGGGGCAAACTGGTGATTAACGCTGCCATCAACCCGGTGACCGCTCTGCTACGCACCGCCAATGGCGAAATCCTCACCCGCGCTTCGGCCCGCACCCTCTCCGCCGAACTGGCGCGCGAGGTGGCGGCGGTGGCGGCGGCGCGCGGTATCCAGTTGGCCTTTGCCGACCCGGCCGCCGCCGCCGAGCAGGTCGCTGAACGCACGGCCGGCAATCATTCCAGCATGTATCAGGACATCCAGCGCGGCGCGCCGACTGAAATTGACGCCATCTGCGGCGCGGTGGTCGCGGCGGGCAAAGCCGCGGGCGTGCCCACCCCGGCCAATGCCGTGGTCTGGCAACTGGTACGCGCCCTGCGCGAAGGCCCGGAGACCCCATGAAAACCGTTACCACACTGCCGGAATTAAGAACCGCCCGTGCCGCCCTGCCGGACCCGCTGGGTTTTGTGCCTACGATGGGCTACCTGCACGAAGGCCATCTGGCGCTGGTGCGCGCCGCCCAGGCCTGCTGCCAGAGTGTGGTCGTCAGCATCTTTGTCAACCCGGCTCAGTTTGGCCCCAACGAAGACCTTGCCAAATACCCGCGCGACATCCCGCGCGACCTGGCCCTGCTGGAGCAGGCCGGGGTGAATTTGGTCTGGCTGCCTACGCCGGAAGTCATCTACCCGCCCGGCTTCCAGACCTGGGTCGAGGTGGCCGAAGTCAGCCAGCCGTTGGAAGGCGGCATGCGGCCCGGTCACTTTCGCGGGGTCGCCACCGTGGTTGCCAAGCTCTTCAATGCCGTGGGGCCGCAGTTCGCTTTCTTTGGTCAGAAAGACGCCCAGCAGGTGGCCGTCCTGCGCCAGATGGTCACAGACCTACACTTCCCGCTGGAACTCGTGGTTGTGCCCACTGACCGCGAACCGGATGGGCTGGCGCGCTCCAGCCGCAATGTGTACCTGACCGCCGAAGAACGCGCCCAGGCCCCGGCGCTCTACCGCGCCCTCACCGCCGCCCAGACCGCCTATACCGCTGGCGAACGGGACGCCGAAGCCCTGCGGGCCGCGATGCAGGCTGCTCTGGCCGCGGCCCCGCTGGCGCAGGTGCAGTATGTGTCCTGCGCCCACCCCCGCACCCTGGCTGAACTGGAGACCATTGGCCCGGAAGGTGCCCTGTTGAGCATGGCGGTCTATTTTGGCAAAACCCGCCTGATTGATAATTTAGTGCTGCAAGGCAAGTAAAAAAATGAGTAAACAGGTAAACAGGGCAAGAAAGAACTCTTTGCTGAACTGGAAACTTTTTGGAGGACCGCATGCTGCTCACGATTGACATCGGCAATACCAACTTAACCCTCGGTCTGTACGATGGCGAAACCCTCGGCCCGCGCTGGCGGCTGGCCACCAGCCATGACCGCATGCCGGACGAATACGGCCTGGATTTCTTCCACCTCCTTCAGCACGCCGGCGTGGCCCCCGAGCAACTCGGCGGCATCTGCATGGCCTCGGTCGTGCCGCCCCTCACCAGCAAGATTGTCGAGGCTTGCCGTAACTACCTGCAGAAAGACCCGCTGGTGGTGGATGCGGGCGTCAAGACCGGCGTGCGCATCCTGTACGAGGACCCCAAAGCCGTGGGCGCAGACCGGGTGGTCGATTGCGCCGCCGTCCAGCGTTTATACGGCGGCCCCGCCTGCGTGGTGGATTTTGGCACTGGCACGACCTTTGACGCCATCTCTGCTGAAGGCGACTACCTCGGCGGGGCGATTGCGCCCGGCATCGGCATTGCCGCTGAGGCCCTGTTCGCCCGCGCCGCCAAGCTTTCACGCGTCGACCTCAAACGTCCGCCCTCGGTCATCGGCGCCAACACCACCCACGCCCTGCAATCCGGCCTGCTGTTTGGCTATGTCGGGCTGGTAGAGGGCATGGTGGCGCGCTTCCGGACTGAACTCGGGCCGGAGATGAAGGTCATTGCCACCGGCGGCCTGGCCGAAATTGTGGCCCGTGAAACCGAGGTCATTGATATCATTGCCCCGTGGCTCACCCTCGACGGCCTGAAAATCATCTGGGGGCTGAACCAGTAAGGAGTAGCGAATTTCGCATGAGAATCGCCTTAAGACAGTGGGCTTCAGCCCACTGCGGCCACCCACTTCAACACGAATAGCGGAACCTGCATGACCACCGACCACGACCTCGACCACGACGCCACCTATTTTCTCGAACTCCAGACCAAAACCGGCTGGGGCCGGGCGCTGGCGAAATTCGCCGAGTGG
>JANJTX010000134.1 GCA_024710875.1 Anaerolineales bacterium
CTGCACCTGCGCCACCCGCGATACTTACATCACCCGCCCGCGCGACCCGTAGGGCGCACCTCTTATCTTCTTCTGACAATTCTCTAACGGCCATCCGATATTTCCCTTCTATCCTTACAAAGTATTCAGCCTCTGAATGCAATTAAATCTGTAAGGAGATTTTCACATGTCTAAAATTATAGGAATTGACCTCGGAACCACCAACAGTGTGGTGGCCGTCATCGAAGGCGGCGAAGCCACCGTCATCACCACCGCCGAAGGCTCGCGCCTGGTGCCGTCGGTCGTGGCGTTCAACAAAAACAACGAACGCCTCGTCGGCCAGACTGCCAAGCGGCAGTCCTTGATTAACCCCGAAAATACGCTCTACTCGGTCAAGCGTTTCATTGGCCGCCACTTTGATGAAGTCGAAAGCGAACGCAAAATGGTGCCGTTTGAAGTCAAAGCCGGGCCGAGCAACGATGTACGCATCAAAGTGCCACAGACCGGCAAGGAATACGCCCCGCAGGAAATCAGCGCCATGGTGCTGGCCAAACTGAAAGCGGATGCCGAAGCCTATCTGGGTGAAAAGGTCGAGAAAGCCGTCATCACCGTGCCGGCCTACTTCAATGACAGCCAGCGTCAGGCCACCAAAGATGCTGGCAAAATCGCCGGGCTGGATGTGCTGCGCATCATCAACGAACCCACCGCCGCGGCGCTGGCCTATGGCCTCGACAAGAAAACCAACGAAACCATCCTCGTCTTTGACCTCGGCGGCGGTACCTTTGACGTCTCGGTGCTGGAAGTCGGCGATGGCGTGATTGAAGTCAAGGCGACCAACGGCGACACCCACCTGGGCGGCGACGACTGGGATGAAGCCGTGGTGAACTGGCTGGCCGACGAATACAAAGCCCAGCAGGGCATTGACCTGCGCGGCGACCGTCAGGCCCTGCAACGCCTGCGCGAAGCGGCCGAGAAGGCCAAGATTGAGCTTTCCAGCGTGATGGAAACTGAAATCAACCTGCCCTACATCACCGCCGATGCTAGCGGCCCGAAGCACCTGCAGCAGAAATTGAGCCGCAGCAAGTTCGAGCAACTCACCGCCAGCCTGCTCAACCGGGTCAAAGGCCCGTTTGAAGCCGCCCTCAAAGATGCCGGCCTGAAAGCCAGCGACCTGCACGAAGTCGTGCTGGTGGGCGGCTCCACCCGCATGCCGATGGTGCAGGAACTGGTCGAAAAAATGACCGGCAAGCAGCCCCACAAAGGCGTGAACCCGGACGAAGTCGTGGCGATTGGGGCCGCGATTCAGGGCGGCGTGCTGGGCGGCGACGTCAAGGACGTGCTGCTGCTGGATGTTACCCCGCTCTCGCTGGGCATCGAAACCCTCGGCGGCGTGATGACCAAGATGATTGAACGCAACACCACCATCCCGGTGCGCAAGACCGAAGTGTACAGCACCGCTGAAGACAACCAGACCGCCGTGGATATCCACATCCTGCAGGGCGAGCGCGCCCAGGCCGGCGACAACATGAGCCTCGGCCACTTCCGGCTGGAAGGCATCCCGGTGGCACCGCGCGGCGTGCCGCAGGTGGAAGTCACCTTTGACATTGATGCCAACGGCATCCTGAACGTGGCTGCCAAAGACAAAGCCACGGGCAAGGAACAGAAAATCACCATCACCGCCTCCACCAACCTGGACAAGAATGATGTGGAACGGATGGTGAAGGAAGCCGAAGCCCACGCCGCCGAGGACAAGCAACGCCGCGAGCTGATTGAAGCCCGCAACACCGCCGACAGCCTGGCCTACCAGACCGAGAAAACCCTCAAGGATCTGGGCGACAAAGTCCCGGCCGAGGAACGCACAAAAATTGAAAGCCAGATCGCCGAACTGCGCGGGCTGCTGGAAAGCGGCGATAAAGCCATGCTTCAGAGCAAGATCGAGACGCTGCAAAACACTTTCCATGCCTTGAGCCAGCAGTTGTATGCCCAGGAAGGCCAGGCCGCCGGTGCGCCGGGGGCCGACTTCCCCAACTATGGCGGCAACGGCCAGAACGGCAACGGACACCAGCCGGATGACGAAGGCGAAGTGGTCGAAGGCGAATTCCGCGAGACATAACCGCCCAAATCAAAAAACGTAAAAACCCCTGCCCAGATCCGGGTGGGGGTTTTGCATTATCCACAATTGTTGCATAAACAGCCGTCTTGGGATGTCGTTACAATCAGAGCGGTTGCATACCTGACTTAATAATATACACCTCTTTAACGGTGGATTGGCATTTAATAAATCTCGCTTGCATCCGGAGGAAGCGCCCGAACATGCTGCAAGTGGGCATATACCCGGCGGTCCTCGGCATCCGGGTATGGATAACCAAAGTGGTCAGCGACACCCGGCGCGGCCATCCGGAAGAGGTCGCTGGCTGCAATAAGTGCATCCCAGATTTCATCCACAGTCGCGTGCGGATAGGTTTTGAGCAGTAGATCCCACTCCTCTGGCTTCAGAAACCGATCCAGATGTTTGCCCCATTTACCGGGGCTTTGCTTGAACTGGGTGGATGTACCAATGTACCAGTCCAGCATGATAAGTAATTGCTCACGCACAATTTCCAGGGCGTGCAGCGCGTAGCGGATTTCACCCCGCCAGAGGCCCTTGGCCACATATGGACTAATCCACCAGAACTCATTGCAGACATCGGCGAACTGTTTGGGAGTTGGGGGTTTGGGTAGGTAGTCGGCATCGCTGGCGGGCGCAAAATATGGCGCCTGACCATCCTTGTCCAATAGTAGAACGCTCAAACTATCTGCAGGCAGGCGTTCAAGGTGATGTATGTCAAACAATGTAAGATCAAGGCGGTTGCCATCCATGAATTGAATCAGATAAACGCAGCGAAAAGCAGCTTCCGGGCCTGGATCCCAGTTCTGCATCTCATCCGGGACCTGCAAAATCATGCGCTCGCCGAAAACATCAATCCACTCTGGCCGGGCTTTGAAAGCCGCCAGATCATTAACCAGGTAAATGATGTCAAAATCCTGAAAAATATCAGGGCGAGCGTTGGGGTTGGCGCGCGAACCATTAAGAATCACTGCCCGGACGCGGTCATCCCTCCGGGCAACTGCAAGGATTAAGTCGTATAACTCCTCGGCCCTGCGCATGCCATCCTCCCTAACGCACGGTATCGAAACTGAATTCGGCGTAATTATCCACCCCCAGGGTGCTCTGGGAAACCGAGAAGCGTACTTTCCAACTCGTGCCGGGTTGGCTGAAATAAAAACGGTTGCGGGCCGCCCGGCTCGGGTCTTCATAATCCCAAACCATCACTATCCCGGTGCCCTGAGCATCCACCGCCAGCGCCACTCCAAACCATTTGCCATATTCGATCGCCAGATTGCCCACCAGCCCCTCCACAAAGCGAGTATCGCCCTCGCGGCCTGTAAATGTCAACCGCCCGTTTCGTAACGACAGCGAAAGACTACCGCTCACGGGAGGTGCGGCCCGGTCATGTGCATATGTGATAT
>JANJTX010000025.1 GCA_024710875.1 Anaerolineales bacterium
GCTCATTGGGCAGGAAATCCAGCAGGCGGTTGCGGGTCTTGTAAAAAAAGTCATCGCGGAAGACCGCATCGGCGTCATCCAGGTAAATCGCCAGCGGGAAAATCTGGCTTTCGATCAAATCCTGAAAGAAGTGGGTGCCGAAAGAAGGCTCCGGCGCGTTGCCTACGCCCTTGCCGGAGAGTTCCACCAGCGCCCGGCTGTGGAAAATATCGGCGTAGCCGATGCGTACGCCGAGGTCCGGGTTGGTCGTGCCCCAGCGCCCCGGGCCAACACAAATGAAATTCTGCCCTTCCAGGAGGGCGTTCAGACGGCCAATGGCCCGGCTGAGGGCGTGGCGAGCGCTGGGGGTGGGTAGATTGAAGTAGCCATCGGGCGAGACGAAGAGGACATAACGGATGTCGCTCACCTTGCCGTACAGCAATACCCGGCTGGTGGCAAAAAGAGTGTCCTTCTTGGCCAGGCTGGCAGGGATGCGCACCGGGGTTTCCTGCAACTGGCTTTGTGGCCGGCATTGCAGGATGGTGATGTCCACATCCGGGCTGGCGGCGGCCGGGTTGCGGATGCTGGCAGTGAATTCCATATCTACCGGCGATTCATAGTGCTGCTCAAGGAACATCAGCATCCGTTTCATGCGGTCGGCAAAGGGGGTGCGCCGCAGGAGTTCATCAAAAGTGATTACAACATCGCCGTGTTTGGCTTTTACCAGGTTGCTGCGAATGGGCGAAAGGTAGCCATCCTGGTAAAGGTGGCCCACATAGCGCAGTATCGGGTTGCGGGGGTTGATGACCTCGGCGGCCGGGAGCGTGCGGAATTTGTTGGCTTTCAGGTCAATCAGGTCCACATATTTCTGGGAGTAGCCCACAATCGCCCGCGCCTCGCTGTGGGCGTGCAACAGCGGATGGCTCAAGGCCACCAGGCGCGGGTAGTCGTTGCCTACCCGGTCCACTGCCCGCGTCCCCAGCCCCCATACGAGGCGTAAAAAGCCGGCGTTGCGGTCAATCTGGGGCGACCAGCGGTACAGGTTGCGGCTGAAGGCCACCCCGGCCGCCTGCGGGAAGTAATAATCGCCCTGAGTTTCGCCCTCCACTTCCTGAATCAGGACTGCAATACGCTCGTCGTAGTCGAGCAGGTCTTTGCGGCGGCGGTAGAGCAGGGCATCGGGCTTGAGGGCCGAGGCGTACACCGCTGCAATGGCTTTGGTGAATTCCTTGAGGTTCTCTTCCGGCGAGCCCTGGTTGGGGCAAAAGACTGAATCGTACTTGCCAGCAAACGAGGTGCCGAAGTTATCTTCCAGCAAACTGGAGGAACGCACAATGAGGGGCTTTTTCCCCACCTTATGCAAAATATTTTGCAATTCTTCGAGAATGTCGGGGGGGAACTCGCCGCTCAAATAATCCTTCTGAATTTGAAGGTACTCATCCCGTATTTGGTCATGGGGTTTGTACTTCTGTTCGGCCCAGTGCATCAGATCATTGTGGGCCATATAGGTGTACATCACATCGGCTGCTAGGAAATACGATTCAGGGATGCGGATGCTGTCCTTGACATCTTCATCGGCCATTTCAGTCAGAATGCGTTTGGCCAGTAGCATGCCGGCGGCCTTGCCGCCTACCCGCCCCTTGCCGATCTTGCGCTCGCGGATATCCACCAGGTCATTAATCGTGAACCAGCGCTTGGCGATTTTGATGTAGCCCAACTGGTCGCTGATCAGGCTGCGAATGAGCACGACCTTAATTTCCTGCAGGCGCGGCTCGTAGTGGGCGCGTTCCTCCGGCAGCATCCGGCTGATGGCCAGCGCCTGCTCCACCAGCAGTTCCTGCGGCGCCAGCTCGGCGTTGAGGCCAATCAGCCAGGCTTCGCTGCTGGCGCCGCGCTCGGCCAGGGTCTGGCGCACCAGTTCCTCAAACAGTTCGTAGCCAAAATTGTGGGCGAAGTGCAGGTCGGTGAGTGTGTCGCGCAGCCGTTCTTGCCGCTCGCGCCACACATCTTCCGGCTCTTCGCTGTAGGGGTCGGTCAGGCCTTCGCGGTTCTGGCTTTGAATGGCCAGCTCGCGTACCAGTTCCTTGAATTCATTGCGGCTCATGATGCCGCGCGCAAAGAGTTCCTCGCGCATGCGGGCGCGAATGCGGGTTTGCAGAATGGGGTATTGTGCCAGCGCGGTGAAGATGCGGTAGGTGGGGTCAGCAAACGAGGAAGGCAGAGTCATGATGGCCTCATTAAACCACAACGGCACAGGGTCGCCTGTGCCGTGAGAATTAAAGAATTGGTTTAAGCGGGGCCGGGTCAGTTCCCCAGGTGCATCGGCATGATGACATGCAGGAAAGTCTCATCGCCCAGCGGCCGGATGACCCCCGGCGCATTCGGGTTGCTGGTTTCCAGCGCCACATTGGGCGTGCTGACCACGTCCAGAACTTCGCGCAAGAAGCGCACATTGAAGGCAATCATCAACGGCTCGCCTTCAAAGGTCACATCCACGGTGGTTTCGTTCGAGCCGGTCTCTTCCGACTGGGCTGAAATCTCGACCTTGCTGGCTTCCAGCCCGCCATCGCCGTTGATGTTCAGGCGGGCGATGTGGCTGCCTTCGCGGGCGAAAATCTCGGCCTGTTTGCAGGCTTTCAGGAAATCAGCTGTGGCCAGTACCGTGCGGGTGTTGAAGCTATTGGGGATAATTTGCTCGTAATCCGGGTAGTTGCCCTCAATCAGTTGTGAGGTCAGTTCCAGGTCCGGCAGGCGGAAGACCACCTGGTTGCGGCCGGGCGGCAGGGCCATCGTTACGGTTTCATCGCCATTGGCGGCAATGCGGGCCAGTTCGCTCAACGCCCGGGAGGGGATGATGACGCGTACATTCTGGGCCACGGGGGCGCTCAACTGGGCGCTGCGCACCGAGAGCCGGAAGCCATCTGCCGCCACCAGCGTCATCTTATCGCCTTCCACCAGGAACAAAATGCCGGTCAGCACCGGGCGGGCATCGTCCGTGCTGGCGGCAAACACCACCTGGTGAATCATTTCTTTCAGGTCGGCCACGTTCAATTGGATGCCGCCCGCCAGGTCCGGCACTGGCATGGGCGGGAATTCCTGGGCGTCAATGCACTTAATGTCTGTCGTGGAGGTCGCGCTGCGGACGTTCAGATTCTGGCTCGGCAACGCCAGCTCCATCTGCACCTGCCCGCTTAAGGTGTTCACCAAATCGCGGAAGGTGCCGGCCGGTACTGTCGTGGAGCCTTCTTCCTCAATCTTCGCCCCAATCCAGCAGGTAATCCCCATTTCCAGGTTGGTGGCCGAGAGCCGCAGCCGGCCTTCATCGGTGGCGACCAGCACATTGGCCAGCACCGGCAGGGTACTGCGCGGCGATACCGCCCGCGAAACGAGTCCGAGGCCGTGGGCGAGGTTCTCTTGCAGGACGGATACCTTCATAGCACACCTTTGAAATGGGATTGCCCAGAGTATACAACGAAGGCCGCGAAACTGCCAACCCGCCCCGGCTTTGTGCCACAGACATTAACAAGAAAGCTTCCCCTGACAGGCAGTGTCCTGCGGCCGAAGATTTGAAATTTGAACGATTAAATGGCCTGCTTGGGTGGGCGCGCCACCATCCCACGTTTGTGTAGTTCCTCCCGCCGTTTGCGGGGCGGGTAGGCCAGCACCAGAAAGGCCCCCAAAATTGGCAGCCCCAGTGCTAACAGGCCATAGGCCAGGTACTCCGGCCAGGTCAGCCGCCGGCGCGCCAGCGAAAGCCACGCCACGATCGGCATTACAGCCATGAATCCAAACAGGAGTACACGTAAGTGGTCGGCAGTCATCCGGAATCTCGCAGTAAATAAGACATAAGTTCTAACAATTATAGCCAATAAATTGCCGAAAAGCAAGATAGTTTGCGCCCTGCCCTAACCTGCGGTATCCTTAAGCCACATCAAAATCCATTGCGGAGAGATACATGGACATAAAAGGCAAGAATGCCTTGGTACTGGGTGGGTTTGGGCGGGACGGGATGGCGCTTGGCCGCCGCCTGCTGGAACATGACCCGGCCCGCCTGGTGGTGGGCTCACTCTGGAAGCAGGAAGCCGAGCAGGCCATCGCGGACCTCAAAGCCGAGTTCCCGGACAGCCCCACCAAATTCATCCCCATCTGGGGCGATATCTTCCTGCGGGCCGAATGGCAGCGTGACAATGAGCACCCGCGCCCCGGCGTACTGGCCGACCCGGCCAAACGTCACCGCCTCGTGGCAGATATTGTGGATGAACTGCATGATGACATCCTCGAAGCTTCGTTCCTCTATCAAATCATCACCGGCAAGGCCAAAGGGCTGGATGGTACGCCGATGGATATCGTGGTGGATAGCATTAACACTGCCACCGCCGTGGCCTACCAGAACATCTATGCATCCGCCCGCCGCCTGTCAAAACTGGCGGCCGAGAACCGCCCGGACACCAACTGGCCGGAAGAGGTTGAAACCCTGTTAAGTGCGCTCTACATTCCCCAACTGGTGCGCCACATCCAGATTTATCACGAAGCCATGCTGCGGGCGGGTACCAAAGCCTACATAAAAATCGGCACGGCCGGCACGGGCGGCATGGGGCTGAACATCCCCTACACCCACGGCGAAGAAAAGCCCTCACGCGTCCTGATGAGTAAGGCGGCCATCGCTGGGGCGCAGACCCTGCTGACCTTCCTGATGGCGCGCACCCCGGGTGGCCTGCAAATCGCCAAGGAAATCAAGCCTACCGCCCTGATCGCCTGGAAGGAAATCGGCTACGGCCCGATCCGGCGCGGCGGCAAGGATTTCATGCTCTATGATTGCCCCCCTGAAGCTGCCCTCTCCATTAAAGATGCCGCCAACCTCGCCCCCAGCGGCCAGTTTGGTACTGCCACCGGGAAGGTCATGGAAGCCGTGTACATCAACACCGGTGAGAACGGCCTGTTTGCGGCCGGCGACTTCGCCCTCATCACCGCCCTCGGCCAGATGCAGTTCATCACCCCCGAAGAAATCGCCGCCGCCGCGGTTACCGAAATCCTCGGCGGCAACACCGGCAAAGACATTGTCGGTGCAATCGATGGCGCCGTGATGGGCCCGACCTTCCGCGCCGGGTACCTGCGCCAGGCCGCCATCAACCGCCTGGAACAACTGGAAGACGAGCACGGCGAATCAGTCGCTTTTGAAATCCTCGGCCCGCCGCGCATGTCCAAACTGCTCTTTGAGTCCTACCTGCTGAAGCGCGTCTACCAGACCCTCAACGCTGCCGCGGCGGCCGCCCCGGAAGATATGGCTGCCGCGCTGTTCAAGGAAGTCAGCGAACAGGCCGAGTTGCGCCAGCAAATTTTGAGCGTCGGCCTGCCGATTCTGCTGCCAGATGGCGAACGACTGCTGCGCGGCCCGCTGGTCAAAAGCGAAACCGCCGCCCAGGGCTGGGTGGACCTTACCCCCGCCAACATGGCCCAATGGAAAAAGCGGCTGGATGGCATCCGGGCGATGGTGGCGGATGAACTGGACCTCAAGGACACCTCCAGCCGGAAAGACCGGTTTTATCCCTCGCTGCGTCAATGGAAGAATGACGAGCGTTTTCACATCGGCGAAATCGCGGCGTGGGTCAGTATTTACGAGGACGAAGGCCGGCGCGGCAAGGATTGAACTGCTTCAAAATGCACCAAGAAGCCCCGCATTTGCGGGGCTTCTTGGTTTGCAGAACCAACCGGCTTATGGCCTTTTGCCCAGTACCAGCGGTACTTCAATCTCTTCCCCATTGCGCAAGACCTCAAATACCACGGTTTCGCCCGGCGCTTTTTCTGTGAACAGGTAGGCAATCATATCGCCGAACGAACGGATTTCAATCCCGTCAATCGCAAGCAGCAGGTCGCCCGGCTGGATGCCAGCCGCCTCGGCCGGGCTGCCAGCCACCACATTGGTGACCAGCGCCCCAAACGAGCGAGTTCGCCCCAGCTCTTCCATCAACTCCAGAGGAAGTTCCGGATAAGTTGCCACTCCCAGGTAGGGGTACTCGTAAAAGCCGTTGGCAATCAGGCTGGGCGCCACCCGTTTGAGGATATTGACCGACACGGCAAAGCCAATCCCGGAATTGGCCGGGGAACCATCGGCAGTGCTCGTCTCGGTGCGGATGGCGCGATTGATGCCGACGACTTCGCCGTTCAGGTTCAACAGCGGTCCGCCGGACTTGCCGGGGTTAATCGCCGCATCGGTTTGGATGATGTCGCCTGCACTGAATGCGCCGCCGGTGGGTGAGAGGTTCAGCGAACTGAGGGTGCGCCCGAGGCTGGAAACGATGCCGGTCGTCATGGTGCCGTTCAACCCAAATGGGTTACCGATTGCAATCACGAGTTGTCCAACTTGCAACTGGCCAGAATCGCCCAGCGGCAGCGGGACCAGCTCTTCCGGGGCGACATCCACTTTCACTATCGCCAGATCGCTGTCCCGGTCTTCACCGATTACCGTGCCGCGCACTTTGATGCCGGAGGGGAAATTTACCTGTACTTGAGTTGCGCCTTCTACTACATGGAAGTTGGTGACAATGTGACCCTCTTTATCCAACACAAAGCCAGAGCCAGAGCCGACCAGGCCTTGTTCTCCGGCTACCAGGAGGGCTACCACCCCGGGGCTGACGCGCTCATACAACTGGATCAGAGCTTCCTGCTGGGTGAGCAATTCACTGGGGGGCTGCACTCCGCCATCGCCAGAGGGCAGCGGCGGCTGGGGGGTGACATCCGGGCGCGGGGTGGCGGTGGCGCCGCCCGGAGTACCCGGAGAGCTACTGGCCTGGGTGGCCAGCGCTTCCAGCGTGATCACCAACCCTTCCGGGCTGGTTTCAAAACTGGCCTGGCACGCCAGGGCCGTGAGGGCCAGAGCGGTCACAAAGAGCAGGAATTTTGATGTGCGGGTTTTCATAAAATCCATCCTTCTGAAGGGTTGGGATAAAAACTAAATCTGGTTACGCAATTGCTCAAACAATTCGCGGGCTTCTTTGCTTAGCTGGCGCGGGATTTCCACCTGTACCACTGCGTACAGGTCGCCGTGCTTGCGTGGCTCGCTTAAGCCGGGCATGCCTTTGCCCTTGAGCCGGAAGCGCTGGCCGGGCTGGGTGCCGGCCGGAATTTGCAGCAGGACATTGCCTTTCAGGGTGGGTACTTTTACTTCGCCGCCCAGCGCGGCAGTCGCCACATCCACGCCGATTTCGGTAATCAGGTCGTCGTCCTTGCGTTCAAAGCGCGGGTCGGGCGTGACTTCCAGCACCAGGTAGACATCCGCCCCATTGGGGCCGGCGCCCTTCAGGCGCAGTTTGGTGCCGGTACGCGCCCCGGCCGGAATTTTTACCTGAAAGTCGCGGTCATTGATTTTGACATGCCGTTCGCTGCCCAGATAGGCATCCTTGAGGGGGATGACCATGGCGCTCTCATAGCGCGGGGCGGCGCGTGGCCCGCCGCGGCCGGCTGCCTGGCCAAAGCCGCCCATGCCGCCAAAGATCTGGCTGAAGAAGTCAGAAAAGCCGCCCCCGGCGCCAAAAATATCTTCATATTCCACGCGTACGCCGCCCGGGCCGCCGGCATTGCGGGTCCAGTCTTCCCAGCTAAAGCCGCCCGGCCGCCCGCCCTGCTGCTGCCAGGAGGAGTAGGCCGAGCCCAGCCGGTCAAAGTGGGCGCGTTTTTCGGGGTCGGACAAGACCTGATAGGCTTCGTTGATTTCCTTGAACTTATCTTCGGCGGTCTTGTCGTTTGGGTTGCGGTCTGGGTGGTATTGCATGGCCAGCTTGCGATAGGCGCGTTTGATGTCTTCCGCATCGGCGGTGCGTTCTACGCCCAGTATTTTGTAATAGTCTCTATATTCCATCGGGTTCTCTCATTTCTCTGGCTATTATGCTACCACCCGGTTGAGAGTCAAGCCCTGCGCCGCGGCTCTAATGAATTGTTTACAGGCGGCGGTGAGGGACATTTTGAGGGACAACGCGCCCCCCCCCGGTTGGGGAATTGTCCCTGGGGTGTCCCTGGTGGGGATGTGACAAAACATATGACATAGTGACACCCCCCTTTTAAATTTTGTCCTATCGTGTCATATTGTTGTAAAGGGCTTGACGGGAAAAAGCGGTAATTGGTAACTGGTAAGTGGTAAAAGCAACGCACGCAAAGCAAATTGCCCTCCTGATTGCATGAAACAGATGACAAAGCAGGTGACATACTGACACCCCCGTTAACAATTTTGTCATCGGTTGTCATCTATGTCATGTGTTTTTGTAAAGGGCTTGACGAGTGTGAGGCGAGGTTGAAAGGTGCAAGGTGCAAATTAGAAGCAATCTCACGCAAAGTGGGCAATAAAGATAGCCACGCCAAGACCGCAAAGTTAAACCAGCCTGATAAATGCCCGGCTCGATTCTACCTGCGGGGCGGTGTTTTGGCGCGGCGCAGGGGTGAATGTCAATGAATTGGGGGTGGTTGCTGGCGGTTTAACCACAGAGGCACAGAGACACAGAGAAATAATTAGGATGGTTGTGTTTGCGGCGCGGCTGGCTATAATGAGGCATGAGCGCGGGCGATTTTACACAGAATTTACAAGTTGGCGAAAACGCGGGTAAAGCCAGCATCTTTAACCCAAGATTAGGCAAATTTACCCAACCAGACACCATAATTCCGGGGGCGGGCAACCCGCAGGCGTTCAACCGCTATGCCTATGTGCTGAATAATCCGATTTCATATATAGATAGTTCAGGACAATACGCAGTTAGTTATCAACGTGGTCCTGGGTCAGAGGTTTATGAAACTTCACCGATACCCCAAATATGTCGGGATCTTACAGCAGATGGGCTAACAGGGTCTGGTTATGGTAGCTATAC
>JANJTX010000036.1 GCA_024710875.1 Anaerolineales bacterium
TGTTTTCATTGATGTACACAAATGCGGGCAGTCGTAACCACCTGGGGCCACCGCAGGCCGCCCCTACAAGCCGTCATGTGATATAGAACGGCAGCGTTTTTTTCGCGAACGATGGTTTATTCGCCGTTGCCATCCAGCCAGGAGGCCTGGTACTCTTCTTTTTCAAACTCGAGGGAGTCGGTGGTGAGGTGCAGCGGGTAGAAGGTGTCCACCATCACGGCCAGTTCTTTCGTTTCCACTTTGCCGATGCTGGCCTCGGTGGCGCCGGGCTGCGGGCCGTGCGGCAGGCCGTAGGGGTGCAGGGTGAGGTCGCAGCGGTCAATGCCGCGACGAGACATGAAATCGCCTTCGGCGTAGTAGATGACCTCGTCCGAATTTACATTGGAGTGGTTGTACGGGGCGGGGATGCCCTCGGGGTGGTAATCAAACAGGCGCGGCACGAAGGAACACAGCACGAAGTTGCGCCCGGCGAAGGTCTGGTGGACTGGCGGCGGCTGGTGGATGCGGCCGGTGATGGGCTCAAAATCATGGATGCTGAATATCCAGGGGTAGAGATAGCCATCCCAGCCGACCACGTCAAAGGGGTGGTGGTCGAGGATGTGGCGCGAGATGCCATCGCGCACTTTGACGCGGGTTTCAAACTCGCCGCGCTGGGTGTGGACTTCCAGATTTTCGGGCAGGCGGATGTCGCGCTCGCAGTAAGGGGCGTGCTCCAGCAACTGGCCGAACTCATTGCGGTAGCGGCGGGGCGGCTCGATTTCGCCGGGGGTTTCGACCACGAAAAAGCGACCTTCCTTGGTGGTCAGTTCCATCTGCCAGGTGGTGCCGTAGGGGATGACGATGTAGTCGCCGGGGCGGAAAGGCAGGCGGCCAAATTGCGAGTGCAGGATGCCTTCGCCCTCATGCACGAACCAGCATTCATAGGCCTGGGCGTTGCGGTAGTAATAATCCATGCTCTGGGTCGGGCGCGACAGGCCGAGGGTGACATCGTTGTTGCCCATCAGGGTGCGGCGGGCCGAGACCGGGTCGCCGCCGGCCGGCAGGTCGGCGCTGCGGAAGGCGCGGTGGCGGATGGCGCCGAAATCGGCATATTCGGGTTTGGCGGGGCCGAGGTATTCGGTTTTGAGGACGCGGGGCGGCAGGAAGTGGTGATATAGAATGGACTGGATACCGGAGAAACCCTCCAGGCCCATCACTTCTTCGCGGTACAGGCCGCCATCCGGCTTGCGGAACTGGGTGTGGCGTTTCTGGGGAAATTCGCCGAGGCGATGATAGAACGGCATGGGGTCTTCCTCCTGAATCAGATGATGGTGTTGCTTAAGATACCGAGTTGTTCAATTTCCAGTTCGACGACGTCGCCGGGTTCCAGCCAGGGGCCCTGGCCGCGGGTAGTTTCCAGCAGGCAGCCGGTGCCAACCGTGCCGGAGCCGATGATGTCGCCGGGGTAGAGCATAACTTCATCCGAGGCGCGGGCCAGCAGTTGGCCGAAGTCGAAGTGGATGTCAGCCCAATTGCCGCGGGCGGTTACTTCGCCGTTTACGCGGGCGACCATGGCCAGATTGTACACGCCCGGGCGACCGGTGGCAAAGGCGGTCAGTTCGTCGGGCGTGACGATAGCGGGGCCAAACGAGGAGGCGAAGTCCTTGCCTTTGGCGGGGCCGAGGCCGACTTTCATCTCCTTGCGCTGGATGTCGCGCGCCGACCAGTCATTGAATATCGTGAAGCCGAAGATGTGCTCGAGGGCGTTTTCGGGCTGGAGGTCGCGCCCGGCTGTGCCGATGATGGCGGCGACTTCCAGTTCGTAATCCAGCGTGTTGGTGTAGCGCGGACGGGGGACGGCGGCTTCCGGGCCGTAGGCGCTGAAGGGGTTGCTGAAATAGAAGACCGGGATTTCATACCACTCGGGCGGGACTGCGCGGCCGCGGTTGGCGTGGGCGGTGGCGACGTGTTGCTCAAAGGCATAGAAGTCGCGCAGGCTGTTGGGGCGCGGCAGGGGCGGCAGGAGGGTGATGTCGCGCAACGGGTGACTGGCGAGGGCGCTGGAGGCCACTGCTTCGGCGGCCTCGACAAGGGCGGGCGGCCCGGCGGCGATGAAGCCCAGCAGGTCGCCGGGCAGGGTCGGATGGTTGCTTAACTCCAGTACGGCCTGGCCATCCACATCCAGCACGCCATAGCGTGGCAGGTGGAGGGCCGAATCCGGGGTGAACGAGATAAAGCGCATCCGGGCGAAGCGGGGCTAGAGGTTGCCGCGCTGTTCCTGTTCCAGTTCCAGCGATTCGAAGAGGGCTTTGAAGTTGCCCTTGCCGAAGCCGCGGGCGCCGCGGCGCTGGATGATTTCCACAAAGGCGGTTGGGCGGTCCTGAATCGGGCGGGTGAAGACCTGCAACAGGTAGCCTTCATCATCGCGGTCAACCAGGATGCCGAGTTCGCGGATGCGGGCGAAGTCTTCCTTGATTTCGCCGACGCGTTCGGGCAGCAGGTCATAGTAGGTATCCGGCACGCGCAGGAATTCAATGCCATTGGCGCGCAGTTTTTCCATGGTGGCGATGATGTCGCCGGTTTGCAGGGCGAGGTGCTGGACGCCGGGGGTCATGTAATAGTCGAGGTACTCTTCAATCTGGCTTTTGCGCTTGCCTTCGGCGGGTTCGTTGATGGGGAATTTGACGCGGCCGGTGCCGTTTTCCATGACTTTGGACATGAGGGCCGAGTACTCGGTGCTGATGTCCTTGTCGTCAAAGTGGCGCAACTGGCGGAAGCCCATCACCTGGTGATACCAATTGACCCAGTAGTTCATTTTGCCGAGCTGAACATTGCCGACCATGTGGTCGAGCGCCACCAGCCCGGCGGAGTCGTGCGGCAGGTCGAGCGGGCGGTAGCCGGGGGCGAACACGCCTTTGTAATCGCTGCGCTCGACGAAGACATGCAGGACATCGCCATAGGCATGGATGGCAGAGGTGCTGTAGCGGCCGTGTTCATCGGTCTCGGTGCGGGGTTCCCAGGCCGGGCGGGCGCCGCGGCTGGTGGTGGCTTCGAAGGCCTGGGCGGCATCATCCACTTCCAGGCCAATCATTTTCACGCCATCGCCATGCAGCAGGTGGTGGGCGGCGAGGCTGCTGCTAGGGCCGTAGGGGGCCGAGACGACAATGCGGATGTGGCCGCTTTCCAGTACATACGAGGCGAACTCACGGTTGCCAGTTTCGAGGCCGGAATAAGCCACCGGCTTGAAGCCATAGGCCTTCCACCAGTAATACATGGCGTGTTTGGCGTTGCCGACGTAAAAATGAACGTGGTCAAAGTTCTTGAGTTTGAGAAAATCGGCTTCTTCGCTTAAGGAGCGTTCTGCGGGTGGGGTTGCGGTTTGAACCATGGTACACCTCCGGTTGGGAAAGGGAGAATTCAGGTCAGGATTGGAATGACTGAATTATAACGGGTTGTTCAGACGGGTCCGGGGTCGAAGGCGGCCTGCATGGCGTACAGCAGTACCCCGGCCGCCACGCTTAAGTTCAGCGAGGTGGCGCGCCCAGCCATCGGCAGACGTAAGAGTGGGTCGCAAATAGCAGCTTGTTCGGGTGTCAGGCCGGCACGCTCGCTGCCCAGCAGCAGGATGGCCGGTTTCTGGAAGGTGGCGTGGCGGTAATCGGTGGTGGCGCGGGCCGAAGAGCCAGTGAGTTGATAGCCTTGGACGGCGGCCCAGGCGGCAAAGGTGGCGAAATCGGTCTGGACGACCGGTAGCCAGAACAGGCTGCCGAGGGCGGCGCGCACGGCGGTGGGGTGGGTGGGGTCCACGCTGGTATCCAGCAAGAGCAGGCCGCTGGCGCCGACGGCATCCAGCGTGCGCAGCAGGGTACCGACATTGCCGGGGTCCTGCGGGGCAACAGCGGCCGCCAGCCAGGGATGGGTGACGGCGGTGAGGCTTGCCAGCAGGGTGGCCTGCCAGCGGGCGACGGCAAGCAGGCCCTGGGGGTTGTCCTTGCCGGCGAGGTCAACGAGGATGTCCGGCTCGGTGGTCAGTAGTTCAATGCCGCGCGCTTCTGCCAGCGCCAGGATGGTTTGCGCATAGCCAGTATCCGGTAGCGGGGTGGCGGAAAGAATGAACTCAAAAGGCGTACCGCTTTCCAGAGCCGCCCCGATGTGGGCCAGCCCTTCGATGACCAGCAGGCCGGTTTCGGCGCGCTCCTTGCGGCGGGCGAGGGCGCGGATGAGTTTGATTTTGGGGTTGGTGCGCGAGGTAATGTGCATGCCGAGATTGTACCTGACCGGGCGGCTGGCGTTGGTCGGGGAGGGAATAACTGCAACTTAACCACGGAGACACAGAGCCACAGAGAAACAAAAATGACTTAGTCGCAGGGGCGCAACATGCTGCGCCCCTGCGAGTGAGCTTGGGCTTCAGGCAAGGTAGACGGGTGAGAAGCCTGTATCGGCAATTAACCCATTTGGCGACCTTGTTCAATGGCTTTTACCCAATGTCACACCTGATAGCTTTTGCAAGGGTTTTCTTTCTATACTGAAGATGGCCTGATATAATTAGACAAAACCTTTGCAAAGGATTGGCATGGTAAATTCACGCATTTCCGGATTTTACAACCTGCCGGTAGAAGAACGCCAGCAGAAACTGACGGCGGCCGCCGGGCTGGACGAAGCCGCCCTGGCCGGTCTGTATGCTGCCGGGCTGACGCTGGCCCAGGCCGACCACATGATTGAAAACGTGGTCGGCATTCACGGTCTGCCGTTGGGCGTGGCGCTGAACTTTCAGATTAATGGGCGCGATGTCCTGGTGCCGATGGCGGTCGAAGAGCCGAGCGTGGTGGCCGGGGCCTCTTTCATGGCCAAGCTGGCACGGGCGGGCGGCGGGTTTCGCACCGTCGCGCCTGAACCGGTGATGATCGGCCAAATGCAATTGTTGGACGTGGCTGACCCGGAAGCGGCCCGGGCGGCAGTGCTGGCGGCCAAAGCTGAACTGCTGGCCGAAGCGGGTGAGATTGACCCGATCCTGAAAAAACTGGGCGGCGGGCCGCTGGACCTGGAAGTGCGCATCCTGCCCGATACGCCGATTGGGCCGTTTCTGGCGCTGCACTTGATTTATGACGTGCGGGATGCGATGGGCGCCAACGCGGTTAATACCGCCTGTGAGCGGCTGGCTCCGCGCATCGAAAACCTGACCGGCGGGCGGGTTCATCTGCGGATTTTGAGCAACCTGGCTGACCGGCGAGTAGCGAAAGCCGAGTGCACCATCCCCTTGAGCGAGCTGGCCTTTGGCGATTTCACGGCCGAGAGCGTGCGGGATGGCATTATTGAGGCCTGGGCCTTTGCCGCCGCCGACCCTTACCGGGCGGCCACGCACAACAAGGGCATTATGAACGGCATTGACGCGGTGGTGATTGCCACCGGCAACGACTGGCGGGCAGTGGAAGCCGGGGCGCATGCGTATGCGGCCCGCGCCGGCCGCTATACTTCGTTGAGCACCTGGGGCAAGGATGCGGCGGGCAATCTGGTGGGCAGCCTCGAACTGCCGATGGCGGTGGGAATTGTGGGCGGGGCGACCAAAGTTCACCCCAGCGCCAAGGCCGGTCTGGCTTTGATGGGTATTCAGACCGCCGGCGAGCTGGCGGAAATCATCACGGCGGTGGGATTGGCACAGAACCTGGCCGCTCTGCGGGCGCTGGCAACTGAAGGTATCCAACGCGGCCACATGGGCCTGCACGCCCGCCAGGTGGCCGCGGCGGCCGGCGCGGTGGGTGAACAAATCGAAAGGCTGGCCGAGCAACTGGTACGCGAAAAAACCATCCGGGTTGACCGGGCGGAAGAAATCATGAAGGAGTGGCGCGCAAATGACTGAACAGGGCAAGTTGCTGACTTCTACGCAGGCGGTCGGAATTGTGGGCTACGGGGCGTATGTGCCGCGTTACCGCCTGCCCGCCAGCGAAGTGGCGCGAGTGTGGACCGAAGGCACCGCCGGCCTGCCGATTGTGGAAAAATCTGTGCCGGGGCAGGATGAAGATGTCGCCACCATGTCGGTGGAGGCGGCGCGCAACGCTATGAAGCGGGCCGGGATTGACCCCAAAGACCTGCGGGCGGTATGGATTGGCTCGGAGTCGCATCCGTATGCGGTCAAGCCGACCTCCACGATTGTGGCTGAGGCCATCGGAGCGGTGCCGAATACGCAAGCGGCCGACTGGGAATTTGCCTGCAAGGCCGGCACCGAAGCGATGGTGGCGGCGATGGGGCTGGTAGGCTCCGGCATGGCGCGCTATGCGATGGCGATTGGGATGGATACGGCCCAGGGCCGCCCGGGCGATGCGCTTGAATACACGGCTGGGGCGGGCGGGGCGGCTTTTGTGATTGGCGGGGCGGATGAATCGCTGGCGGTGATTGAAGCGACCTACTCGTATGTTACCGATACGCCCGACTTCTGGCGACGCGAAGGCCAGAAATACCCCGAACATGGGCATCGTTTCACTGGCGAGCCGGCCTATTTTCATCACATTACCTCGGCGGCCGAAGCGGTGATGCAGGCCACGGACACCAAGCCGGAAGACTACCAGTACGCGGTCTTTCACCAACCCAATACCAAGTTCCCGCAGCGCGCCGGGCAGATGCTGGGTTTCAAGCCGGAACAGATTGAAACCGGCCTGCTGGTGCCGATGATTGGCAACACCTATTCCGGGGCGGCCATTATTGGCCTGACGGCGATTCTGGATGTCGCCCAACCCGGCGACCGCATTTTGCTGACCTCGTTTGGCTCCGGGGCCGGTTCAGACAGCATGGTGCTGCGCGTGACCGAGCAACTGGCTGAACGGCGCGACCGGGCGACCAAGACCCGCGAATACATTGACCGCCGCACTCAGATTGATTATGCCCAGTATGTGCGCATGCGCGGCAAATTGACGATGAAATAGAGCTGGTTTGGACCGCGACTCTGGAGGATTACCAGTATGCATGAAGTGATTATCGCCGGAATAGGCCAGACCGAAGTGGGCGAGCATTGGGACATCTCGCTGCGCGAACTGGCGTTCTATGCGCTCGAAGCGGCCCGCAACGATGCCGGTGGCTTGCGCCCGCAGGCGTTGTATGTGGGCAATATGCTCTCGGCGGCGCTCTCGCACCAATCGCACCTGGCTACATTGCTGGCTGACTTTGCCGGTTTGCAGGGCATTGAAGCCATCACGGTCGAAGCGGCCGGGGCCAGCGGCGGGGCGGCCCTGCGGCAGGGTTACCTGGCAGTAGCCAGCGGGGCAGTGGATGTGGCGCTGGTGCTGGGCGTGGAAAAGATGAGCGAGCAGACGGTTTTCAATGTGGAAGCGGCAGCCGCTACGGGGCTGGATGTGGACTATGAGGCCGAACACGGCCTGACGCTCACCGCTCAGGCGGCCCTGCTGATGCAACGTTACCTGCATGAATTCAGCCCGACGGCGGGGGCCTTTGCGGGTTTTCCGGTGACGGCGCACGCCAACGGAGCAGGCAACAAATACGCCATGTTCCAAAAGGCGATTAAGCCCGAAACCTACCTGAGAGCGGGCTTTGTCAGCGAACCGCTGAATATGTTTGACGTAGCACCGAATGCGGATGGCGCCGCGGCGCTGGTGCTGACCCGGCCGGACCTGTTGCCCGCTGATTTCGGGCATGTGCCGGTACGCATCATCGGTTCAGCAGTCGCTACCGATACGCTGGCGCTGCATGACCGGCCCGACCCGCTGGTGTTCCACGCGGCGCGGCTTTCGATTGAACGGGCCTGCGCCCAGGCCGGCATCAAGCCGGAAGATGTCAATCTTTTTGAACTGTATGATGCCTTTTCGGTGTATGCCGCCCTGACGCTGGAAGCGGCCGGGCTGGCCGGACGCGGCGAAGGCTGGAAGTGGGCTGAAAATGGCGCATTGAGTTTGCAGGGCAAGCTGCCCATCAGCACGATGGGCGGGCTCAAGGCGCGCGGCAACCCGGGCGGCGCGACCGGCGTATACCAGGCGCTGGAAGCGACCCAGCAACTGCGCGGCCAGGCTGGCCCAAACCAGATTCCGGAAGCCAGTCTGGCGCTGGTGCAGTGTTTGGGCGGCCCGGCCAGCACGGCGGTGTCGCATGTGCTCACCAACCGCCCGGCAGCCTGATAGGTTTTGATAGCGACGCGTACTTATAGTTAGATTGATAACTTGAAGGAGTGTGAGTGATGGATATTCCACGTCATTGGCGGTTGAAGAAGCAGCGTTATGCCCTGGTAGGCGAAGTGTGCGGTCATTGCGAGGCCAAGGTGTTTCCGCCGCGCGATATTTGCCCGGAATGCGGCGAAGAAGCCAAGACCCTGTACCAGTTCAGCGGCAAGGGCGAGGTGTATTCCTACACCACAGTTTATGAAGCCCCGGCCGGTTTTGAAGAAAGCGCCCCGTACACGATTGCGATGGTCAAGCTGGCTGAAGGCCCGCTGGTGACCGCCCAACTGACGGATCTGGAAACCCGCGAAGTCAAGGTCGGGATGCCGGTGGAGATGGTGACCCGTAAACTGCGCAATGCCACAGATGAGCGCGGGATGCTGGTGTACGGCTACAAGTTTCGGCCGGTGGTTGGCTAGTTAGCGCCAAACAGAGTTTTAAAACGCTCTCCTGATGGGAGAGCGTTTTTTTGTTGCACACCATTTGACAGCCGGTCGGAACGCGGCTATAAGAAAGCCAAACACTGGAAGAAATGATGCAAAACGCTGACACCATTCCCTATACTGCCGCCGCGGAAGCCCACCAGCTACTCACGGCTGAATTGCAGAACTTCATTGGCCTGATGGAAACGCTCCAGCCCGCAGACTGGAGCCAGCCGACGATGTGTACTGAATGGGACGTGCGCGACATCCTGGCACACCAGGCCGGGGGTTACGCCGCCGGCGCGGGGTATCTGGAATTATTGCGTCAGTTTCGGCGACTGCCGAGCGACGGCCAGTTGCCGGAAGATGCGACAAACGCCCTGCAATTGCAGGACCGGGCGGGCCGTACCCCAGAAGAGCTGCTGGCTGAACTGCGAGCTACCGGGCCACGGGCGGCCCACAACTGGGCCTATCGTTTCTGGTTGCTTAAACAGGTGTCCATTCCACACCCCGTCGTTGGCCGGTTGTCCTTGAAGCACCTGATGTGGGTCATTCACAGCCGGGATACCTGGATGCATCGGCTGGATGTGTGCCGGGCCACTGGCCGCGAATTTGCTCAAAACGCGCAACACGATGGCCGAATTGTGGCGTTGGTGATGCGGGATGTGGCCGCGGCCTGGGGGCGCATCCCTGGCGCGCCGCCGCTGGCGGTGGAACTCACCGGCCCGGCGGGTGGGCAGTGGCAGCTTGGCGCGGGCGAGCCGCAGGCCAGGCTGGCTATGGATGTGTTGGAATTTAACATCTTTGCTTCGGGACGGGCGACGTTCGAATCTGCCCGTCGTCAGGTGCAGATAAGCGGGCAGGTAGCCGCCCTTGAAAGGGCTTTAGAAAAACTAATCGTTCTTTACTGATTCGCCAATCACAGGAGTGAATTCATGTATGGATTGATCGGGAAAATGCTGGCTGTCCCGGGGCAGCGGGCGGCGCTGGCGGACATCCTGCTGGAAGGTTTGAAAGAGATGCCGGGCTGTTTGAGTTATATTGTGGCTGAAGACTTGACGGATGCGGATGCGCTCTGGGTTACCGAGGTGTGGGAGACTGCCGAATTGCATCAGGCCTCGCTCGGGTTGCCGGCGGTGCAGGCCGCGATATCGAAAGGCCGGTCGTTGATTGCGGGGTTTGGCGAACGCTATGAAACCCGCCCGCTGGGTGGGCATGGGTTGGCCCGACGAGCCGAAAGCCTGATTGGCGGCGAGTGATTCTGAAGGGATCCCCCAAATAATTGATTGATAGGCTGATAGTGATGACCGGTGGACGGCAACGCTGGGCCTACCGTTTCCGATTGGCCCTGTTTACCGCGGCGGCGGTGCTGGTGCTGCCATTCGTGGGCTTTGTGACTCTGTTTATCGGGATGTGGACTGTGCCTGTTCCCAGCCAGCCATGTTGTCGAGCCGAGGCGCAAGCACAAGGTTTTGAAGAAGTGGAATTCCTGGCGGCAGATGGCACCAGGCTGGCAGGCTGGTATCGCTCGTCGCAAAACGGGGCAGTCTTACTGTTGCTGCACGGCTATGGCGAAAATCGTTCTTCGCTGCTGCCTCAGGCGGAGGATCTGGCAGCGGCTGGCTATGGTGTGTTGCTGTATGATCTGCGCGCGCATGGCCAGAGTGGTGGGCGTTTTCGTAGCGGGGGCTGGGCGGATGCAGCCGATGTGGCCGCTGCGGTTTCCTTTGTGCAGGATGCTGAAGGAGAGGAAGTTGCCATTGGCATTTACGGCTTTTCCATAGGCGGGCAGGTGGCTCTGCGGGCCGCGGCTGAGCAGCCAACCGTGCTTGCAGTGGCGGTGGATGGCCCGTCTTATGCTACCGCCGCCGATGCGCCCACCGACCTGGACTTCTCGGCGCGAGTCGCGCGCGGGGTGCGCTGGTTGACCTATGGCCTGACCGAATGGCGCACCGGTATTCCGCAACCGGAAGCCGTAATCGAGGTCATTGGCCGCATCGCGCCCCGGCCGGTGTACCTGATTGCCACTGGCCCATCGGATGGCCTGGAGGCGTTAACCACCACCGGCTATTACGCCGCGGCGGATGAGCCAAAAGGCCTGTGGTTGCTGCCGGAGGCCTGGCACGGGGCGGCTTACCGTTTGCATCGGGAAGAATACCGCCAGCGATTACTGGAATTTTACGGAGCGGCGCTACTGGGCGACGCGCCTGGGGATTGATCCTTTCGTAACTTGACATTTTCGCGCACGGGGACAGATTGACTTCAAATGCGGCTAAACTGGGGGGAATCAGATTCCCCGGAGGATTGGCCATGCAAAAGATCACCCCCTTTCTGTGGTTTGATGACAATTTGGAAGACGCCATGGAATTTTACGCCGGCATATTCGACGATGCCCGCATTGTTTCGGTTTCGCGGGCGGGAGGGGACGGCCCGGTTTTCACCGCCACCTTTGAA
Source organism: Anaerolineales bacterium (assembly GCA_024710875.1). Classification (GTDB taxonomy): domain Bacteria; phylum Chloroflexota; class Anaerolineae; order Anaerolineales; family UBA11579; genus SCUK01. The sequence continues at coordinate 11,015 of JANJTX010000036.1, forward strand.
CTGGCGGGCCAGACTTTTATGGGCCTGAATGGCGGCCCGGAATTTAAGTTTACTGAAGCGTTCTCTTTGTTTGTCAATTGTGAAGACCAGGCCGAGGTGGACCGGCTGTGGGAGCGGCTTTCAGCAGGCGGCGAGGTTCAGATGTGCGGCTGGCTGAAAGACAAGTTTGGTCTTTCATGGCAGATTATCCCAAAGCAACTGGGCGAACTGATGGGCGACCCGGACCCGGCCAAAGCCAAGCGCGTGATGGATGCCATGCTGCAGATGAAGAAGATTGATGTGGCTGCGCTGCAAAAAGCCCACGCCGGGGAATAGATCTCCCGCTAGTGGATGACTGGTACAGAACGCCTTACGAGGCGTTCTGTTGATTCTGGCACCCAACCTGCATGCACTCATGGACTGAGCCAAACTGAAAAGCAGATTGGCTTGCCTTGTCTGCGGGCTTGTGCTACATTCACCCTACAGGCTATTCCCGCGCAGGCTGTTGAGGCGCGACCCATGCCGTTTGATGGAGTAAAGCATGAAGAACAAGAAGCAATTGCTCGTTGCGATTTTGATACTGACCGCCCTTGTGCTGGGTGCATGCACGCGTTCCGCTTCGCAGGCCCCGGCCACCGCCGAAGCCGGAGCCGATGCGCAGAGCCAGTTAGAGGCGATTTTGAACGCTGCCGCCACGCAGACCGCAGAAGCGGCGGTCCTCGGGCCGGAAGCGGGTGGTGGGGCACTGGAAACCGCGGTGCCTACCGAAACACCCGAGGCAGCCGGTGAACTGGCAACTGCCACGCCCACACCCGAGCCGGTGGTCGTACAAACGGTTGACCTGGATGTGCCTGAACGCTACACCTTGCGCCGGGGCGAATTCCCGTATTGCATCGCCCGGCGCTTCAATATCAACGCCGCCACCCTTTTGAATGCTAATGGGCTTAGCCCCAACGGGCTGTTCCAACCTGGCCTCACGCTGACCATCCCGCAGAATGCCGGTGGTTTTGAGGGCGCCCGCGCTTTGCGGGCTCACCCGACCACCTACACGGTGGGAGCGGATGACACCTTCTATAGCATTGCCTGTGTCTTTGGCGATGTGTGGCCGGAGGAAATCGCAGCGGCCAATAACACCACGGTGGATGCCAACTTGAATGCTGGCGAGACCATCCAGATTCCATAGACTGAACTGTCTGAAATGAACCAAAACGAGAAGGCGAGCGCCTGCAATCGCCTTCTTGTTTTGTATCGGGTGATGAGTTGAGAGGTGCCGAAATGTTTGAGCAATTGGGTGTGACTGAAGTCTACCGCGGCCGAATGTTCTCACTGCGCCAGGAGCGGGTGCGCTACCCGGATGGGCGCGAGGCCAGTTTTGACATCGTGACCCATGGTGGGGCAGTGACGATCCTGCCGCTGGATGCGGACGGCAATATCTGGTTTGTGCGGCAATACCGCCAGGGAGTACGCGGCCTGCTGCTGGAATTGCCTGCCGGAACGTTAGAACCCGGTGAGGACCCACAAGTCTGTGCCGGACGTGAAACGCAAGAAGAAATCGGCATGGCGGCGGGAACGCTCCAGCTGCTGGGAACCTGCTTTCTGGCCCCCGGTTATTCCACCGAGTTCATGTACTTTTTTCTGGCCACCGATTTGCAACCGGATCCGCTGCCCCAAGATGAAAATGAATATCTGGTGATTGAGAAATTCCCGGTTCAGCAGGCTCTGGCGATGGTCACGGCGGGTGAAATTCAGGATGCCAAGACGCTGGCTGGAATCATGCTCGGGTTGGATCATTTGCGGTAAACTGGGGTTGCAGAATTCACCTGGTGCGGGACTTGCAGCCTGCCCGGCTTTGGACTATAATCTGGACATCTGTTCCCCCAAAATCTGAAACTTCAAATTTGATGAGCAATACGGCTACTGCCGCCTGAAACCCTGTGCACCGTCCGGGTATTTGCGCGGTTGATAGCTTTGACCTTTGAACTCACACCAATCCATTAAGAGAGACAACCATGCAGATATTAGATTTGGAAACCAAGCCACTGGCCGAGTTGCGTGCCCGCGCCAAAACCCTCGGGATTGACCGGGCCAACCGCAGTAAGAAAGAAGAGCTGGTGGTGCTCATCCGGCAAGCCGAGGCTCAAAAGGAAGGGCTTGAAGTGCAGGGGGGTATTCTTGAAATCATGAACGAAGGGGTGGGTTTCCTGCGCACCAATCATTATCAGGGTGGCCCGGATGATGTGTACGTTTCCCAAACTCAAATTCGGCGCTATGGGCTGCGGCCGGGAGACCTCGTCATCGGCCATGTGCGGCCGCCGCGCGAATCCGAGCGCCATTCGGGCCTGCTCAAAGTGGAGTCGGTTAACGGTCAGTCGCCAGATGACGCCAAGCATCGCCGGAAGTTTGAGCAACTGACCCCGATATTTCCTGAAACCCGTTTTGACCTGGAAACCGGCCCGCGGGCGCTTTCCAACCGCATGATCAATCTGGTCGCCCCCATCGGGCGCGGCCAGCGCGGTCTGATTGTCTCGCCGCCCAAGTCTGGCAAGACCACCATCCTCAAGGAAATCGCCAATGCCATTTCCACCAAGCATGAAGATGTGCATCTGGTGGTCGCGCTGATTGGTGAGCGCCCTGAAGAAGTAACCGACATGGACCGCTCGGTGGATGCTGAAGTGGTGTCCTCGACCTTTGACGAACCGGTGACCTCGCATGTGCGAGTGGCGGAGATGGTGCTGGAGCGTGCCAAACGGTTGGTAGAAGTTGGAAGGGATGTCGTTATCCTGATGGACTCCATCACGCGCCTGGCACGGGCTTACAACCTGGTCGTTCAGCCCTCCGGCCGCACCCTGTCGGGTGGTATTGATCCCTCGGCCCTCTACCCGCCGAAGCGTTTTTTTGGGGCGGCCCGTAACATTGAAGAAGGCGGCTCGCTGACCATCATCGCTACCTGTCTGGTGGACACCGGCTCGCGCATGGATGATGTGGTGTACGAAGAGTTCAAGGGCACGGGCAACATGGAACTGCACTTGAGCCGCAAACTACAGGAACGCCGCATCTTCCCGGCGATTGACATTGAGCGCTCGTCCACACGTCGCGAAGAGTTGCTGTTGGGACCGGACCTGACCCCGCGGGTGTGGCTGATGCGCCGCATGTACTCGCAAATGGTCTCTGACCCGCCTCAGGGCGCCGGCTTGGGCCAGACCCAGGCGACAGAAGCGATTCTTTCCCAGCTTTCCAAATCAGACAACAACCTGGAATTTCTGGAGACCCTGAACGAGGCCTAGTCTGTGGGCAGTAACCCATCCGGTGAACCGCTGAACAGCCCTAATTCTGAACCTCCTGCGCCAGCCCTGGCCGGAGCTGGCCGTGCCCTGTGGGCGGCGGCCGGGCTACTGGCGGGGCTGGCTTTGATTCTGGCTTTTCGGATAGGGGGACCGCCGCCCGTCGGCGCGCTGCCGACCCGTATCCCGATTGAAGGGGGCGCGTCGGCCATCAGCCGCCTGCCGGATTTTATCCCGGCTGGCGCGGTTGCCGGGGCGCGGCGCCCCGCCGCGCCGGAAACGGTGCGGGGCAGCGCTTTTCGGTATGAGGCGGTTGCCTATACCGTTGCATTTGGCGACTCGCTGTTTGGGATTGCCAACCAATTTGGCCTCACTCCTGAAACTGTGCTCTGGGCCAACGAGGCCACTCTGGCGGGCCGGCCGGACATCCTCGCGCCTGGAATGACGCTTACGATACCGCCGACTGATGGGATCTTCACCCAATGGCAGGCCGACGATACGCTGGATTCGCTGGCAGCCCGCTACCGGGTGCGGAGTGAAGATATTTTGGATTGGCCGGGCAACCCCTTTGAAGATTTGACTGACCCCAGCCTGCCAGTGGGAACCTGGGTGATGATCCCGGGGGGCCAGGGCGAGTTTACTCAATTCGTGTTTCCGGACCTGCTCAGTGGGGCCGGACAGGGCGTATCCAATGCGGTGCTGGGGCCGGGGGCGTGCAGCGGCAACTTCTCGTCTGGCAACGGTACAGGGACGTTCGTCTGGCCCTCGCCCATCCGGACGGTGGTAGGCAATGATTATTGGGATGGCCACCGAGCGCTGGATATTGCTACTGGTGAAGGGATCGGGGTGTACGCCGCCGATAGCGGGACCGTGTTGTTTTCCGGCTGGGCTAACGGCGGTTACGGCTACATGGTTTTTCTGGACCACGGCAATGGCTACAGCACCGTGTACGCGCACTTGAGCCAGGCATCGGCTCCCTGTGGGCGGCAGGTACAGCAAGGTGAAGTGATTGGCTATGGGGGCAGTACTGGCAACTCCACCGGACCGCACCTGCACTTTGAGGTGCGTTTCCAGGGCGGGTTTCTGAACCCCTGGCAAGTGCTGCCCGCACCGTAGCGCGGCAAGCCGCGGGTCAGGCAAGTTGACAAATTACAGGCCCGACACTATAGTTTCTAAGACCTGATTGCACGGTACGGAGGCAAACGATGGGCGTACTCATCCCCAGTATCCCGTATAAATCTCAAGTGGACCCAGATGCCAGTGAGTTCCGCAATGACTGCGGCCCAACCTGCGTGGCAATGGTGTTGCAGGCCTTCGGGGTGAATGTTTCAACCAATGCTGTGTACCGCAAGACCGGTGCGCCGGCGAATGGGTTTGTGAGTGTGAGCCAGATGATGCGGGCGGCCCAGGCTTACGGCGTACCCTTTGAATATGCTTCAGGTTTGAACATCAATAAACTTAAAGAGTTCGTTAAGCAGGGCCGGGCGCCGATTGCACTGGTGCATTATGGTAGTTGGGTCAAAATGGGTAAAGTGCAATCCAACTTCACTGGTCCGCATTTCGTGGTGGTCGTGGGTTATGACGACAAACACGTCTATGTCAATGACCCGCTGTGGTGGGGCAGCCGCCGCAAAGAAGGTGAGCGCAAGAAGTGGACCTACAAGGAATTTGAGAAAGCGTGGAGTGAGTGTAGCAAGGACGGCAACCGCAACTTCTCCGGCATCATCAGCCAGCGCAAACTCTCTACGGATGCGTGGGGAACGGATGCCCCGGTGGATACCACACCGCCGCCGCCCCCGCCACCGCCGTTCCAACTAGACCCAATTACCCAGTTGCGGATCAAGGCCTGGGCGGTCTATCATAATATCCCCGTGCCGGCGATTAACAGCCAGGCGGTCGCAACCGCCTATCTGGATGCGATGGGCACCTGGGGCCTGCGGGTGGCGGTGCATAAGGTGGAGCCGAGTGACACGCTGGGACTGATTGCCCTGCGCTACTACGATGACCCCTTGAAGTGGGAGGTCATCCTGTATTTCAATGGGCTGGCGCCCGGTGATACGATTTACGATAATGATCTCTTGATCATTCCGGAACCGCTGGAAAAACCCAAGAGCCTACCGGCTGGCATGGTGCCACAGGGTGGCACCTTCACGCCCGGCGATGGCGTCGCTACCGAAGGCCCGCAACCGGCTTAAATCCCTGTTCATAACAAGAGCGCCGCTGATGCCAGCGGCGCTCTTGTTATGGGGAGTGGCACTTTAAAGCTGGTATATCTGGCCGTATTTTTGCTTGAGGTAGGTGACGTAAGGCTGGATGGTCAGTTCGCCGCCGGTGGTGCGCTGCACCAGTTCAGCCGTGGTGTATTGAGCGCCATACTGGTAGATATTTTTCTGCATCCAGTCGCGCAGCATTTCAAAGCGGCCCTGACTGATTTCGGTTGGAATCTTGGGATGGGCGGCGACAGCCTGCGAGTAGAACAGCCCACACAGGATGTTGCCGAGCGTGTAACCCTGAAATACGCCGCCGATGGGGCCGGCATACCAGTGGACATCCTGCAGTACGCCGTTGCGGTCATCCGGGGCGCGCAGGCCAAGGTCCTGCTGGTAGCGGGCGTGCCAGGCCTCGGCCAGGTCTTTGACCGCCAGCTTGCCTTCGAGCAGGTCCAGTTCCAAATCAAAACGGATCATGACATGCAGGTTGTAGGTGACTTCATCGGCATCCACCCGGATGAGCGAACGTGCCACTTTGTTGATGGCTTTGTAGAAGTCGAGTAGCGCCACATCCCCCAGTTGGTCCGGGAAGAGGGCCTGGGCCTGTGGGTAGTAATGCTTCCAGAATGGCAGACTGCGACCGACCACGTTTTCCCACAGGCGCGATTGACTCTCATGTACGCCAGAAGACGTGCCAATGCCGAGCGGCGAGGCTTCAAAGGCCGGGTTGATGCCCTGCTCGTACATGGCGTGTCCGGACTCATGCAGGGTGCTGAACAGGCCATCGCCAAAATTGTGTTCGTCGAAACGGGTGGTGATGCGGACATCCCCCAGCGAGAACTTGGTCATGAATGGATGGTGGGTGAGGTCTTGCCGCCCGCGGTTAAAGTCGTAGCCATAGGCGGTGATGATTTGCTCGCCGAAAGCGCGTTGTCTATCAATCGGGTAGCTGCGGTGAAGGAAGCTGTCATCTACTGCGGGCTGGTCGCAAATGGCCTCGACCAGCGGCACCAGCTCGGCGCGCAGTTCGGCAAAGATGCGCTGGATTTCGCGGGCTTTCATGCCCGGGTCCTGCAGGTCAATCAGTGGGTCGGCGATGTGTTCGCGTTCCGGGAAGCACTCGGCCATGGCGCGACTGATGGCGAGGGTTTCTTCCAGCTCCGGCTGGACGGCCTTGAAGTCGTTCTCGGGCCGGGCGGTGGTCCAGACCTGGTAGGCGTGACTGAAATGCGCATAGGCACGCTCAATTAAGTCCGGTGGAATGCGAACGGCCTGGTCAAAGGTGCGTTTGGCCTCGCGTACAAAGGCAGCCTCCGGCGAGCCGGCCGGTTGTTCGGCGGCCCACGGCAGGAGCTGGTCAATCAGGTCGCCGGTGGTTTCATCGGTGAGCTTCTGGTGGCGCAGTACACCGACGAGGGCTGACTGGCGACCGCGGGCTTCGCTGCCGCCGGGCGGCATGTAGGTGCTCTGGTCCCAGTTCAGCAGGGAGTTAATCAAATCCAGGTCGATGATGTGCTGGAAGCGTTGTTTGAGTTGCTCGTATTGGGGCTGCATGGTTGGCTCCGGGAGTGAAGTGTCAGACAGTTAATTTTACCTGATGGGCGGAAATGTTATCGTCTTGTGAACAATGGCGCAACGGCTTGCGTGGGGCGGCCAGCATCCAGTATGATGGAAGCAGGAGATCCTATGCCATCGACTGACGAAATTCTGGGTGTAATTCTGGGGGGCGGGCGCGGCCAGCGATTGTATCCGCTGACCAAGTTGCGCGCCAAGCCGGCGGTGCCGATTGCCGGCAAGTACCGCCTGATTGATATTCCCATCAGCAATTGCATTAATGCGGGCATTCACCGGATTGCGGTGCTGACGCAGTTCAAGTCAGTATCACTGCACCGGCATATCGCCCAGACCTATATCTTTGACGCGTTTAACCGGGGTTGGGTGCAAATTCTGGCGGCCGAGCAGCGCACGGATGACCCGGGCTGGTACCAGGGCACGGCCGATGCGGTGCGTAAACAATTGCTGGAAATTGAATCAGCCCGTGCCCCATATGTGCTCATACTGGCGGGTGACCACCTCTACCGGATGGATTATGAAGCCCTGGCCGAGTATCACTGGCAGAATCAGGCCGATATCACCGTGGCGGTGCAGCCGGTGCCGCGCGGCGAGGCCAGCCGTTTTGGCTTGCTCAAGACCGAAGCGGATGGCCGGATTACGGATTTCGTGGAGAAGCCCAAAGACCCGGATGTACTGGCGCGGTTTGTAAGCCGGGAAGATGCCGAGCGCCCGTACCTCGGCTCGATGGGCATTTACATGTTCAATACCCAGGTGCTGGTGGACCTGCTGAAGAGCACTGAGGACACCGACTTTGGTGGTGAGGTCATCCCGCGGGCAATTGAAACCCGGCGGGTGTTTGGGTATCACTTTGATGGCTATTGGGAGGACATCGGGACGATTCGCTCGTTCTATGACACCAACTTGAGCCTTGCCCGGCCCAACCCGCCCTTTAACCTCAATGACCAGCATGCCCCGCTCTACACCCGGGCGCGTTTCCTGCCGGGTTCGATCTTGGCCGGCGCGACGCTGGAAAATGTGCTGCTGGCAGATGGCTGCAAGATTGGGCGGGCCGAGATTCGCGATTCCATCGTCGGGTTGCGCAGCATTGTGGCGGATGGTGCGCGCATTAGCCGTACGATTCTGATGGGCTGTGACTACTACGAAGAAGAACCTCAGGGTCTGCCGCTGGGAATCGGCCCGGATTGCGAGATTGAGGGCGCGATTATTGACAAAAATGTGCGAGTGGGCGCAGGCGTGGTTATCAGACCCTTTCCGCCCGGCACCGAACTGGATTCCGGCGACTGGGCGGTGCAGGATGGCATTGTGGTGGTGGCCAAAAGTGTTACTCTTTCGGCCGGTACATACATCGGACCGTAGGGACTGGCATTCGCCAGTACAATAGAGAAAACAAACCAAGGAGTTAAAAAGATGCAATACCCGTTGACGATGTCGTTCAAAGTAGTAACTCTGGTGCCGCAAATCTATGTGACCGATGCCAGCGGCCAGGGCGTATTTTATGTGCGCCAGAAATTAATGAAGTTGAAAGAAGCCGTGACTGTTTTTGCTGATGACAGCCAGCAACAGGGTTTGTATAAAATCGGCGCAGACCGAATTATTGACTTCTCAGCGCGTTATAACTTTACCGATATGGCCGGCAACCCGATGGGCTCGATTAAGCGCAAGGGGATGCGATCCCTGTGGAGCGCACACTACGAGATTTTCGAAGGTGCCGAAGAGACCCCCTCATTGGTGGTGCGCGAAGAGAATCCCTGGATACGGGTGGCGGATTCGTGCATTGAGCAGATTCCGCTGGTGGGCTTGTTCGCGGGCTACTTCCTGAACCCGACTTATTTAGTGTCTCGCCCGGATGGTAGCGGGGTAATGCGCTTGAGCAAGCAGCCGGCCTTCTTTGAGGGCAAGTTCCTGCTCGAAAAGCTGGTCGAGTTGGATGAGATGGAAGAGAAGCGGATTGTGCTGGGCCTGATGATGATGACGTTGCTGGAGCGGGCGCGCGGCTAGGCGCCTCTTACGAAACAGTGCCATACGAAGAGCGCCACCCAGCGGGTGGCGCTCTTTTCTTGACTAATATATCGCAAAGGCAGGGACGAAGGTTGTTTGTCTCCAGCGGGGGAGATTGATGTTCAGGCCAGCCGGGACTCCTCGCTGCGCTCGGAGTGAAATCGACTTTCAGTGCAGCGAAGGATGATCAACAATCGTGGACGGTGGTCGGCGACGATCGAGGATCCTTCGCTTCCAATCAACAACCCCCGCCCGCCCGCGATCGTTGATGATCCTTCGCTTC
>JANJTX010000050.1 GCA_024710875.1 Anaerolineales bacterium
ATTGTCTTTAGCAATACCTGATAAGTAGTCAATTGCCTCTTTCAGAAACTCCCGCGTCTCAGCGTACCAAGGATCATTCCAAATCCCCAATCTAAGTCCTTCTTTAGGGTGCAAAAGATTTCCAAGTCTGCCTTGATAATAGGTGACTTTCTGTTGATCAAGCGGCTTGTACTGTCCCCAATTAAGGCGAAGACCGCTCTCTTGATCCACCAAATAGATATCATGCATATGGGCGGTATTTGGATCAGCTCGTCTTAATGCCTTTATTTTCTTTACAGGATTATTATCATCTCGAGCACGATTACTGATCTTTTCAGTAAAAAGCAGGTCGCGATTAGCGATTCGTTCAAGGGCAAACCGAACTTCCAACGCGGAGTACAAGATTTCTGAAGGTTGCCCCCGAAGAAGTCTATCTGCACGCCTAAGATGTTCAATTGGGCTAGCCGTAAGCGTATTATGCCTTTCGAATACATAAGTATATGAAATCAACATTAGCTGGTATAGCAATTTAGGGACATGAAAGACGGGAATAAGTAAACAGCCAACTGAGGCTTTCGCTAGGCTCCTAAAGAATTTGTTCTTTGTGGATTTGTTCAAAATTTACGTCTCACAATTGTTCTGAAAATTTCAGAAAGAACGAAATAAATTGCCGCTTCGTCCTAGATTTTCAACGCACTGATTTATCTGTCTCATCTTCAGAAATCTCGCAATTCATGGATTCAAATTCTATCTTCTTCATCCCGCTCAATTGTCGTATCTATATACCGCAGAGAACCCCGCGCCGCTTGAATCGGGCGTTCCGGCACGATTACTATACGGTCTGCGTAGCCAAGTACGACCAATTTTTGTCCTGGTTGAATGGCGAGTGATTCCCGAACTGATTTTGGCAAGGTAATTCTGAATTTCGATGAAACTTTGACCGATCCCATGTAATTCCCTTTCCGAAATCATACATCAAAACAAGGAATTTACTTAGAACACCCGTACCAAAATCGCGATACAATCGCGGCATGAGTGCCGATGCCCCTTCCCGCCTGAATGCGCTGCTGGCAATGTGGCGCGCCGAGCCGACAATTGGCGGGAATGTTGTTTCATGGAAGACGATTCCGGCACGGGCGGCGGTGGCCGAGCCGCTACCGGAGGAACTGAACCCGGCGTTGGCGGGCGCGCTGCGCTCGATGGGGATTTCAGAGTTGTACAGCCATCAGGCGCAGATGTGGGCGCGGGCGCAGAACAACGAGCATGTGGTGGTGGTGACCGGCACGGCGAGCGGCAAGACGCTGGCCTATAACCTGCCGGTGCTGCAACGGCTGATGCACCTGCCGGAGAGCCGGGCGCTGTACCTCTTCCCCACTAAAGCCCTGGCGCAGGACCAGCAGGACGAACTGGCGCAGTTGAACGCGGCATTGCCGGAGGGGCAGAAAATCCCGGCGGCGACCTATGACGGCGATACGACCCAGAGCGCCCGGCCGGGGGTACGGCAGGCGGCGCGCATCCTCATCAGTAACCCGGATATGCTGCACACCGGCATCCTGCCGCACCACCCCAAGTGGGCGGAGTTCTTCGCCCGGCTGGAGTTCGTGGTGCTGGACGAAGCGCACACCTACCGGGGGGTGTTCGGCTCGCATGTGGCGAATGTCATCCGACGGCTGAAACGGGTGGCGGCGTTTTACGGGGCGCGGCCGCAGTTCCTGCTGGCCTCGGCCACGATTGCCAACCCGATTGAGCTGGCGGCCGGGCTGGTGGAGGAAAAGGTCGCCCTGGTGAATGAAGATGGCGCGCCGCGCGGGCCGAAGCATTTTGTCATCTATAACCCGCCGGTGGTCAATGAAGATCTGGGCATCCGGCGGAGCGTGTTGCAGGAAAGCGTGCGGCTGGCGGCCGACCTGCTGGCCTATGACGTGCAGACGATTCTGTTTGGCCGGGCACGGCGGGGGGTAGAAGTGATGCTGAACTATCTGCGGGAAGCCAGCCGGCTGGGCAAAGAGGAAGTGCGCGGCTACCGCTCCGGCTACCTGCCGCGCCAGCGGCGCGAAATCGAAGCCGGGCTGAGGGCGGGCAAGGTGCGGGCGGTGGTGAGCACCAACGCGCTGGAACTGGGGATTGACATCGGCGGGATGGAAGCGGCGGTGCTGGCGGGCTACCCGGGCAGCATTGCGGCCACCTGGCAGCAGGCCGGGCGGGCGGGGCGCACGCAGGAAGCGGCGCTGGCGGCGCTGGTGACCTCGGCCAACCCGCTGGACCAGTTCCTGGCCAAGCACCCGGATTTCTTCTTCGGGGCCTCGCCGGAGCAGGCCCTGATTAACCCCGATAATTTATTGATATTGCTGGCGCATTTGCGCTGTGCGGCCTTTGAACTGCCGTTTGGGTCGGGGGACGGCTTTGGGCGCGTGCCGCCCGACCTGGTGGCGGATTACCTGCATGTGATGGAAGAAGGCGGCGAAATCCACCGCTCGGGGGGTAAGTCGTTCTGGATGGCGAGCGAGTACCCGGCCCAGAGCATCTCGCTGCGCTCGGCTTCGCCGCATACGGTGGTGTTGCAGGCCGAGATGGAAGACGGCTGGCGGGTGGTGGGCGAAGTGGACGAAGCCAGCGCCGACGCGCTGGTGCATCCGGAGGCGGTGTATTTGCATGAGGGGCAGCAGTATGTGGTCGAAGCGCTGGATTTGGAGCAGTACATCGCCCGGCTGCGGCCGACGAATGCGGACTACTACACCGAGCCGAGCCGCGAGAGCACGGTGACGCGGCTGGAGATCAAGACCGAGGAAGCCCGGCACGGGGCGCAGGTGGGCTACGGCGAGTTGAGCATCACCAGCCAGGTGGTGGGCTACCAGAAAATCGAGTGGCATACCCACGCCCGGCTGGGGATGGGGCCGCTGACGCTGCCGCTGCGCGAACTGCAAACGACCGGCTACTGGCTGGCGCTGGACGAGGCCACGGTGGACGCCCTGCGCGAGGCGGGGGTGTGGCGCAGCAGCGTGAACGATTACGGCAAGGACTGGAAACGGATAACGGCGGAAGTGCGCGCCCGGGATGGCTACGCCTGCCAGGTGTGCGGCCTGCCGGAAAGCGGGCGGGCGCATGACGTGCATCACAAAACGCCCTTCCGGGCGTTTGCCAGCGCGGCGGAAGCCAACCGGCTGGAGAACCTGATTACGCTGTGTCCGCCGTGCCACCGGCGGGCGGAGACGGTGGTGAAGGTGCGCACGGGCTTGAGCGGGCTGGCCTACACGCTGGGGCATCTGGCGCCGCTGTTCCTGATGTGCGACACGGCCGATCTGGGGGTGCACTCGGACCCGGCCTCGCCGATTACGGAGGGCGCGCCGACGGTGGTGGTGTATGACCAGATCCCGGCCGGGATTGGGTTCAGCGAGCGGCTGTTTGAACTGCACGATGAGCTGATGCTGCGGGCGTGGGAGCTGGTGGCGGCCTGCGAGTGCGCCGATGGCTGCCCTTCGTGCGTGGGGCCGGGGGGCGAGCAGGGCGAGGGCGGCAAGGCCGAGACGCTGGCAATGCTGGCGGCGTTAAAGGCGGAGTGAGTTGCAGTTACCCCTCAACCGGATGCTAGAAAATCAGGCGATAAAGAGCATAGAGCACGGCGAGGGCCAGCCCGATGGTCAGGATGCGGGGGAAAAGGGAGGCGCGTTTGGTTTTCTGGCGGTCGTTGATGTGCGGGAAGGGCTTATCCGGTACCGGCGCGCCGAGGAACGCACACAGCGGCTCCCAACCCTGCTTGACCTCAAAGACCAGCAATTGCTCGGCGGGAAGGGAAGCGATGAGCTGGGCCATATGTTTCTGATAGACAGCGATGGCGCGGGCACGGTCTTCAAAGCGGCCATGAAAGACGCGTCCCAAATTGCTGGATTGAAGCATTTTGTAGAAGCCGCGCCACGGCGGCAGAATGTTCAGCACGAGGGCGGCCAGCAGGGCATTGTGATACCAGCGCGCCGGATCGCGACCCGGGGCGGGGTCCGAGAAGAGAACTTGTCCTTCAAATCGGACGGGCCTGTCCCTGACACGGATGTCCGGGTCGCGGTCGGTGAGAATGACCTTGGCTTCTGGAAAGGCAGCCCGGATGTCATCAAGGAAAGAAACCGCCGGGTAATCCAGCACGGCACGGTAATCTTTCAGAAACGATGTGCGCCAGTCCACCGGCTGGCCGTCGGCGGCGCGCTGCCAGGTGGCGATGTGGCCAGGGTGCAGGATGACTTCCCGAAAGTGGTAACAGGGACCGTAGCCGAGTTCTTCGAGGGCAGCACGCAGGGACATCGTCCAAGTGCGGCCAAAACCAGCGCCTATGATTTCCATGAGTGTGCCCTTCTTCAGGCCGATCGTAGGTTTTCGATATTATATGCAAAATCAAAAGGATATAATCAGCGGACAACCCCTCTCAAGAGCCTTTGATTCCCGATGCCTTCTTCGCTTTCTGACCGACTGAAATCTCTGGGTGTGACCGTGGGGGCGGGCAACCTGACGCCCAAGCCCGCGCCCAGCGGGCCGACGCGCCGCGCCCCGATTGAGGACGTGATGGATGGGCGGCTGGTGGATACGCCGCTGGGCGAGGCGTTTGTGGTGGAGCAGCACTATGCCCTCGGCCACCCCTACGGTGGGCGCGGGCTGGCGCTGACCGCCCCGCTTAACCTGCTGGCGGAGTGGGCCGGGGACGGCCGGATCGCCGAATGCGCCGCCCCGGGCTTCACTTTTCTGGATACCGAGACCACCGGGCTGGCGGGCGGCAGCGGGACGCTGGCGTTTATGGTGGGCGTGGGGCGCTTCGATGAAAGCGGCTTCCGGCTGGCGCAGTACTTCCTGCGCGACCCGGCCGAAGAACCGGCGATGTTAAGCGCGCTGGAGAGCTTCCTGACACCCTGCCAGACGCTGGTGACCTTCAATGGCAAGTCGTTCGATGTGCCGCTGATGCACGGGCGCTATGTGGCCAACCTGGCGCCCTCCCCCTTTGGCGAACTGGCGCAACTGGACCTGCTGCACCTGGCGCGCAAACTGTGGCGGCTGCGGCTGCCGAGCCGCTCGCTGGGCTACCTGGAGGAGCACATCCTGGGTGAACGGCGCACGGGGGAGGACACGCCGGGCTGGATGATTCCGGAAATGTATTTCGATTACCTGCGGCGCGGCGACGCCCGGCCAATGAAAGGCGTGTTCTACCACAACGCCCTGGACGTGTTGAGCATGGCGGCGCTGATGGAGCACATCGGCTACCTGCTGGCCGACCCACTGAACGGCGAGGCGCACACGCTGGATCTGGTGAGCATCGGACGGCTGCATGAGGACCTCGGCTACCTGGATTTGGCGGCGCAGATTTACGAGCGGGCGCTGGGGCAAACCGACCTGCCGGGCGAGACACGCCGGGCCACCGGCCAGCGGCTGGCAATCCTGCACCGACGGCGGGGCGAACTACCCAACGCGGTGAGCCTGTGGTGGCAGGCGGCGGCCGACCGAGAAATCTATGCGCATGTGGAGCTGGCGAAGTACTACGAGCACCAGCAAAAGGACGCCGCCGAAGCGTTGAAGTGGACGGAAGCGGCGCTGGCCCTGCTGCGCCAACCGGAGACACCGCGGCATGAACGGCTGGAATGGGAAGCTGACCTGCTGCACCGCAAGGCGCGGCTGGAAAAACGGCTGGTGAAACCAGCCAGCGGCGGTTCGTAAGCGTTTTGTTAATTCCGGGCGCGTCCGGCGCGCCCGCCTTGACTACCCCCCTGCCAACGATTAAAATAGCTGGATGGATAACGCTTAGCACTCGCGCGCCGAGAGTGCTAAGCCATAACCAATGGAACTGACCGAACGCCAGAAACTCGTGCTGGGCCTGATTGTCCAGGAATATGTGGAGACCGCCCAACCCATCAGCAGTAACCGGCTGGTGGAGAAGTACAGCCTTGCGTTCTCCTCGGCCACGGTGCGGAACGAGATGGCGGCGCTGGACGAAGCGGGCTATATCCGCCAGCCGCATACCTCGGCGGGGCGCGTGCCGACCGAAGAAGGCTACCGGATGTTCGTGGGCGAAGTGATGCAGCGGCCAGCCCTGCCGATGGCGACCCAGCACACGATTCGGCACCAGTTCTACCAGACGCGCCAGGACAGCAGCCAGTGGATGCGGCTGGCGGCCAGCGTGCTGGCGCACCAGAGCCAGGCGGCCTCGATAGTGACCGCCCCGCTGGCAGGCCGCTCACGCTACAAGCATGTGCAGTTGATTTCCACGGCCGGACGGCAGGTGCTGATGGTGTTGGTGCTGGGCGGCGGACGGGTGAGCCAGCAGATGCTGGCGCTGGCCGAACCGGTGAGCCAGGAACGCTTGAGCGCCACCGCCAAACAACTCAACACGCTCTACCCGGGGCTGGACGCCGATGAAATCATGGCCGCGCCGAATGAGCTGGATGCGCTGGGCGACGATATGGTCAAACTGGTAACCGACGAACTGCGCCGCTCGGATACGGTATTTACCGGCGAAGTGTTCCACGATGGCTGGAGCAACGTGCTGGCCGAGCCGGAGTTTGCCAACAGCGAGGCCGCCCGGCGGGCGTTGCGGGTACTGGAAGAACGGCCACTGCTGAAAGACCTGCTGGAGCAGACCGTTTCGCACAGCGAGGTGGGCGGCGTGCAGGTGCTGATTGGCGGCGAAGGCACCTGGGAAGAATTGAGCGACTGCTCGCTGGTGCTGGCACGCTACGGCGTGCCGAATGTGGCCACCGGTATCCTGGGGGTGCTGGGGCCGCTGCGTATGTCTTACGGGCATGCGATTTCTACCGTGAATTTCGTGGCCGGGGTGCTGAGCAACCTGGTGAGCGAAAGTGTGGACGATGAAGGACTGGCGCCGGTTGAATAACCCGCCAAGAGAATAGGAAGCAAACAAGGATGATGAGCGAAGAAAAAGACCTCCCCACCCCTGACGAAGCCGCCGAAATGCTGGAAGGCGAAGACCCCGGCATGGACGCGCCGGACGACCTGGAAGCGCAACTGGAAGCGGCACGCGCCGAAGCCGTAGCAAACCTGGATGGCTGGCAGCGGGCGCAAGCCGAGTTTGCCAATTACAAGAAACGCCAGGAACAGCAACGCGCCCAACTGACCGAAGAGGCCGTGGCGCGGGCAGCCAAGCGCTATCTGGAAGTGCTGGATGACATGGAACGCGCCCTGGCCAACCGCCCCACCAGCGGCGAAGGCGCCGAATGGGCAGCCGGGATTGAACTGGTGGCGCGCAAAATTCAGGCGATTCTGGAAAGCGAAGGCGTGCGGCTGGTTGACCCGCTGGGCGAACCGTTTGACCCGAACCTGCACGAAGCGATTGCGCAGGTGGAAAGCGATGAACACGAAAGTGGCACGATTCTTGAAGTGTTGGCCAAAGGCTATATGATTGGCGAGCGGGTGTTGCGCCCGGCGCTGGTACGGGTGGCGGCGTAAGCCACACCGCTGACTCAGATATCCATCCCAGAAGGAGCATACAGAACTCATGGCAAAAATCATTGGTATTGACCTCGGCACGACCAACAGCGTAATGGCGGTGATGGAAGGCGGCGAGCCGACGGTCATCCCCTCGGCGGAGGGCGAGCGGCTGGTGCCCTCGGTGGTGGCGGTTAACAAGAACGGCGAGCGACTGGTGGGGCGGGCGGCGCGCAACCAGGCGGTCATCAACCCCGAAAATACGATTTTCTCGATTAAGCGTTTTATGGGGCGCAAGTTCGATGACGCCGAAACGCAGAACGCCATCAAGCATGTGCCGTACAAGGTCACCAAAGCGCCGAACGGCGACGTGCGGGTGATGCTGGGCGGCAATGAGTACTCGCCGCCGGAAATCTCGGCCATGATTCTGGCGAAGCTGAAAGCGGATGCCGAAGCCTATTTGGGAACGTCCATCACGCAAGCGGTGATTACCGTGCCGGCCTACTTTAATGACAGCCAGCGCAACGCCACCAAGGATGCCGGCAAAATCGCCGGGCTGGAAGTGCTGCGCATCATCAACGAGCCGACGGCTTCCTCGCTGGCCTATGGGCTGGACAAGAAAGCCAACGAGATTATCGCGGTATATGACCTGGGCGGCGGTACGTTTGACATTTCGATTCTGGATGTGGGCGAAGGCGTCTTCCAGGTGCGCTCGACCAGCGGCGATACCTACCTGGGCGGCGATGACTTTGACCAGGCCATCATCACCCACCTGGCCGAAACCTTCAAGAGCGAGAATGGGATTGACCTGCGCAATGACCGCCAGAGCTTGCAGCGGTTGAAGGAAGCGGCCGAGAAGTCCAAGATTGAACTTTCGAGCATGATGCAAACCGAAATCAACCTGCCGTACATCACGGCGGACGCCAACGGGCCGAAGCACCTGGTGATGACGCTGACGCGCTCCAAGATGGAACAACTGACGGCGGCGCTGGTGGAACGCTCGCTGACGCCGGTGCGCAACGCCCTCAAGGATGCCGACCTGACAGTTGACCAGGTGAATGAAGTCGTGCTGGTGGGCGGTATGACCCGCATGCCGGCGGTGCAGGAGGCGGTTAAGAAATTGTTTGGCAAGGAGCCGCACAAAGGCGTGAATCCGGATGAAGTGGTGGGCCTGGGGGCGGCGATTCAGGCAGGCGTGCTGGGCGGGGATGTCAAGGACATCCTGCTGCTGGATGTAACGCCGCTGACGCTTTCGATTGAGACGCTGGGCGGGGTGGCGACGCCGATGATTGACCGCAATACGACCATCCCGACCCGCAAGACGCAGCAATACTCCACGGCTAGCGACAACCAGAGCCAGGTGGAGATCCATGTGCTGCAGGGCGAACGCCCGATGGCGCTGGACAACAAGTCGCTGGGCAAATTTCTGCTGGATGGGATTCCGCCAGCGCCGCGCGGCGTGCCGCAGATTGAAGTGACGTTTGACATTGATGCCAATGGCATTCTGAATGTGACCGCCAAAGACAAAGCCACCGGTCGCAGCCAGAACATTACGATTACAGCTTCCTCTGGGCTTTCAGATGCGGAAGTGGAAAAGATGCGCCAGGAGGCCGAGCAGTATGCGGCCGAGGACGAGCAGCGCAAGGCGCAGGTGGAAGCCCGCAACACGGCCGACAACGCCATCTATACCGCCGAAAAGACGCTGAAGGACCTGGGCGACAAAGTGCCGGAAGACCTGCAAGCGAAGACCAAAGAGGCGGTGGAAAAAGTGCGCGGCCTGCTGGAAAGCGAAGACCCGGCCCCCTTGAAAGCGGCCACCGAGGAACTGATGGCGGTGGTGCAGGGCATTGGCGCGGCAGCCTACCAGGCAGCTGGCCCCGAAACGGGGGGGCCAGAGATGGACGGAGCGGCCGAGGGCCAACCGGAAAGCGGCCCGGCAGCGGACGAGGACGTGATTGACGGCGATTTCAAGGAAACCGAATAGTGTTTGCTTGCGCCTCCGGCGTTGAAGCGATGATTACTGCATGAGTACCAACCGCGATTACTATGAAATCCTGGGCGTGCCGCGCACAGCCAACCCGGATGAGCTGAAGAGCGCCTTCCGAAAATTGGCGCGCCAGTTTCACCCGGATGTGAGCCAGGAACCGAACGCCGAGGAACGCTTCAAAGAAATCAACGAGGCGTATGCGGTGCTCTCGGATGGGGAGAAGCGGGCGGCCTATGACCGCTACGGGCACGCCGGCCTGAACGGCTTTGGCGGCGCGCCGGACTTTACCAACATGGATATCTCGGACCTGTTCGAGGAGTTGCTGGGCGGGTTCGGATTTGGCTTTGGCGGCGGGCGGGGGCGCGGCCAGCGCGCCAACCGGGCGCGGCGGGGCGGCAATTTGCAGTACATCCTCGACCTGACCTTTGAAGAGGCGGTGTTCGGGGTCGAGAAGGTGCTGGAATACCAGCGCGACGAGCCGTGCGGACGCTGCAACGGCAACCGGGCCGAGCCGGGCAGCAGCCCGACCCCCTGCCGCACCTGCGGCGGGCAGGGCGAGGTGCGCCAGGCGCGCCAGACGCTGCTGGGCAGCATGGTGCAGGTGAGCACCTGCCCGACCTGCCAGGGGGCCGGTGAAGTGATTGAGAAGCCGTGTACGCAGTGCCAGGGGCGCGGGCTGGAGCGCAAGAAGGTGAGCCGCAAGGTGGATGTGCCGGCCGGGGTGGATGGCGGCACGCAAATCCGGGTGAGCGGCGAGGGGCAGCCGGGGGTGAATGGCGGGCCGCCGGGGGATCTGTACATCGCCCTGCGGGTAACGCCGCACAAGTATTTCCGGCGGCGCGAGACGGACATCTTGCTGGACCTGGATATTAATATCGCCCAGGCGGCGCTGGGGGCGGAGGTGGAAGTGCCAACGGTGGACGGGCCGGAGGCGCTGAAAATCCCGGCCGGGGTGCAGCCGGGGACGGTGCTGACGCTGCGCGGCAAGGGCGTGCCGCGCCTGCGGGCCAACGGCCGCGGCGACCAGCTGGTGGTGGTGAATGTGGCAGTGCCGAAGAAGTTGACGAGCGAGCAGCGCGAGTTGTTGGAGAAGCTGGCGGGGAGCATGGGGAGCGAGGTGCAGCCGGCGCAGGAGGGGATTCTGGATAAGTTGAAGGATTTTCTGGGGGGTTAGGGGGGACAAGAAGAAGAGGGGATGGGGGTAGGGGTAGGGAG
>JANJTX010000060.1 GCA_024710875.1 Anaerolineales bacterium
GAACCTACCCGTAGCCTAGCCCCTTGTGGGCGTATCTTTCAACCGGCCCCGGCCTTGCGCGCAATCTACGATTACAGAATCAATCAACAACCTGCAATCAAGAATCACCAATCCCCATCCCTACCCCACGACTTCCCCGTCCGCAATCGCCAGCGCCTCATCCAGCACCGCCAACCCTTCATCCAACTGCGCCTCGGTGATAATGAGTGGCGGCACAATCAGCACCACATTCCAATGGATGAAGATGTTCAGGCCGCGCTCCAGGCAGTACTGGCGCAGTTTCTTCATCGGTTCGCTGGTCTGGTTAAACGGCGAAAGCGGCTCACGCGTGGCGCGGTTCTTCACCAGTTCCACGCCCGCGAACAGGCCGATGGAACGCACCTCGCCGATGGAAGGATGCTTCTCGCCCAGGTCCATCAGCCGCTGGCGCAGGTACAGGCCGCGGCGCGCCGCCTGCCCGACGACATCATCGGCCTGCATCGCTTTGATATTGGCGACCGCCGCCGCCAGCGTCAGGGTGTGGCCGCTGTAGGTCAGGCCGCTCTGGAAGACGCGCTCCTTGAAGTGCTCGGCGATGAACGGCCGCATACCGACCGCCCCCAGCGGCAAATAGGAAGAGGTCAGGCCCTTGGCCATCGTCAGCAGGTCGGGCACCACGCCCCAGTGTTCCACCGCGAACCACTGGCCGGTGCGGCCAAACCCGGCCATGACTTCATCGGCAATCAGCAGGATGCCGTACTTGTCGCACAGGGCGCGCACGCCCTGCATGTAGCCCTGCGGCGGAATCAGGATGCCATTCGTGCCGGTCACGCTTTCCAGCATCACGGCGGCGATGGTGTGCGGCCCCTCGTAGGTGATGATTTCCTCGAGGTGGTTGAGGTAGTCGCGGGTGAAGTCGGCTTCGGGCAGGTCGGGGTTGGACTGGTGGAAGGTGGAGCGGTAGCGGTAGGGGTCGAGGAAGTGGACGACGCCGCCCATCAGGTTCGGCTCCCAGGCGTGGCGGCGCGGGTCGCCGGTGAGCGCCATCGCCCCGGCGGTCGCCCCGTGGTAAGAACGGTAACGGGTGAGGATTTTGTGCCGGCCGGTGACGGCGCGGGCGAGCTTGATGGCGTTCTCGTTGGCTTCCGCCCCGCCCAGAGTGTAGAGGAAGTGGCTGATATCGCCGGGGGTCAGGCTGGCGAGCAGGCGGCCGAGTTCGGCCAGCGGGCGGGTGGCCATCGAGCCGTGGGCGAAGGGCAGGGCGCGCGCCTGCTCCACGATGGCTTCGATAACGCGCGGGTCGCCGTGGCCGAGGTTGACGCACATCATCATCGAGTTGAAGTCGAGGTAACGCTTGCCGTGCGCATCCCAGAAATACACGCCCTCGGCCCGCACCACCGGGATGGGGTTGACGCCGCTCTGCGCCGACCAGGTCCAGAAATTGTGTTCGAGGCTGACGGCGGCGATGTCGGTATCCGGGAAGTCAAACATGGGGCGCTCCTTGGGTAGTGGCCGTGAGGCAAATTATAATGGCGGGCAGCAGGTTCAGACAGCGGGCTTCAACCCGCTGCGGTGAAAAAACCATCTCACGCAAAGAACGCCAAGAGCGCAAAGAAAACCGATGAAGACATTTATGTACGAAGAACTGACCTGGCCGGAAGTGGCGGCGCTGGGGCGAGAGACACCGCTGGTACTGCCGCTGGGCGGCGCGCCGGATGCGGCCGCGCTGGAAGCGGCGTTGAACGCGCCGGAGGTCGGCTTACTGCCGCCGCTGCCGTTTGGCTGGGCGGGCAGCGGGCTGGCCGTGCCCCCCGAAATGCTGGCGGCGCTGGTGAGTAACCTGCTGGCCGGGCTGGAGGAAGACGGCTTTACCCGCGTCTACGCCAACCTGCCGGACGGGCTGACGCTGGGGCTGGGCGGGCGCGAACTGCACCTGCCGGCCGCCGAACACAAGCCCGTAAGCCTGCCGGACGATGGGAAGCCGCGCGTCATCCTGCTGCCGATTGGGCACACCGAGCAGCACGGCTACCACCTGGCCCTGAATGTGGATACCGTGATTATCGAAGCGATTGCACAGGGCGTGGCGGCGGCCGCGCCGGACGAAGCCTTTTCGCTGCCGGTCTTCCCCTACGGGGTGAGCACCCACCGGCGAGCGTTTGCCGCGACGCTGAACTGCGGCGGGCGCGCCTTTGAGGACTTCTGGGGGGCGGCGCTGGACGCGCTGGCCGCCGCCGGGCAAGACCGCTTCTACTTTATGAGCGGGCACGGCGGCAACTGCTCGTTCCTGACCACGGTGGTCAAGTACGCCGGGGAACGCCACCCGGGCTGCTTCACGGCCACGGCCTGGCTGTATTTAAGCGGTCCGGCGGGCGTGGCGGCACTGGAGGAAGTGCGCGACTCGGCGATTGGCGGGATGGGCCACGCCGGCGAGCTGGAGACCGCGCTGATGCTGCACCTGCGGCCCGACCTGACCTGGATGGAACGCGTGGTGGATGAAACGGTGTTCATCAGCACGCCAGCCTACTATATGGATTGGGTGGAAGGCGGGGCGCTGGTCGCCAACCCGCCCTGGGAGGACGACACCGCCACCGGGGCTTACGGGGCGGGCAGCCTCGGCACGGCGGAGAAAGGGCGGCGCTGGCTGGCGGCGGCGATAGACGAGAAAATCGACCATGTGCGCCAGATTCACGAGCAGCACGAACGGCGCACGGCCAAACGGCTGGCACAGAAAAAACACGGCAACGTCCGATAGCGGGCGTTGCCGTGGGGTTTAAAGCGGGGTACGGGGGCTAGGCGTGTGAAATCATCACATGCTTGGTGATCTGGTAGTCGCCCACGGCTTCAGCCGAGAGGTCTTTGCCAAATCCGGATTGTTTGAAGCCGCCGTGGGGCGTTTCGGAGGTCAGCGGAATGTGGTCATTAATCCACACGGTACCGAACTCCAGTTGGGCGGCGACGCGCATGGCGCGGCCGATGTCGCGGGTGAAGAGCGAGGCGGCGAGCCCGTAAGGCACATCGTTGCCGTACATGACGGCCTGGTCATCGGCGTCAAAGGGCTGGACGGTGACGACCGGGCCGAAGACCTCGCTCTGGATGATTTCGGCTTTTTGGTCGACATCGCAAATGACGGTGGGCTCGAAGTAGAAGCCCTTGTCCATGCCGGACGGGATGCCACCGCCGGTGAGGATGCTGGCGCCGGCTTCCTTGGCACGGGCGACGAAGCCCTGCACCCGGTCGCGCTGGGCGGCGGAAATCATGGGGCCGACGGTGATACCGCTTTCAAACGGGTCGCCGACCTTGACGGCCCGCATGGCTTCGGTGAGGGCTTCTTTCATCTTTTTGAACTGGCCGGCCTGGGCGTAGACGCGGGTGGCGGCGGTGCAGTCCTGGCCGGTGTTGAAGGTGGAGCCGAGGACGACTTTCTCGACGA
Source organism: Anaerolineales bacterium (assembly GCA_024710875.1). Taxonomy (GTDB): domain Bacteria; phylum Chloroflexota; class Anaerolineae; order Anaerolineales; family UBA11579; genus SCUK01. Next base: position 3,410 of record JANJTX010000060.1, read on the forward strand.
CCATATCAATATCGGCGTCTTCAAAGACGAGGATGGGGGCCTTGCCGCCGAGTTCGAGGTGGACGCGCTTGAGGGTGTCGGCGGCGGTCTTCATTACTTTTTTGCCGGTGCCGGTGGAGCCAGTCAGGCTGACCATGCGGACATCCGGGTGTTCGACGAGGGCCTGGCCGGATTCGTTGCCGCCGGAGATGATATTGACCACGCCATCCGGGATGCCGGCTTCCTTGAGCAGTTCCCCGAGCATCAGGCTGGTGAGGGGCGTGCCGGGGGCGGGCTTGAGGACGACGGTACAGCCGGCAGCGAGGGCCGGGCCAAGTTTCCAGATGGCCATCATGAGGGGATAGTTCCAGGGCGCAATCTGACCGATAACGCCGACGGGCTCGCGGCGAAACATGGAGGTAAAGCCAGCCGCAAATTCACCAGCATGCGAACCATGGGTGTCGCGGGCAGCGGCAGCGAAGAAGCGGACATTGTCAATCATGAAGGGGAAGTCGGCGCCGACGCTGACGAACTCATAGGGTTTGCCGGTATTGAGCGATTCGACTTTGGCGAGTTCGGCGGTGTTCTTTTCGAGGATGTCGGCGAGTTTGAGCAAAGCGAGAGAACGGGCGGCGGGGGTGAGGCGCGACCAGCGGCCATCGTAAAAGGCGGTTTTGGCGGCCTGAACGGCGCGGTCTACATCGGCTTTGCTGGCATCAATCACAGTGGCAAAGGCCTCGCCGGTGGCGGGGTTGATAATTTCCATCTTGCTGCCGCCCTTGGTGTCGGCCCATTTGCCATCAATCCATAATTTGTGTTCCATATTCTGCTCCTCGTTAATGGGTTTGGGGGAGTTGCGCGAGACAGGCCTTATAGACCGGCCTTGATTTCCTTGAGGGTGTCATCGAGCCGGTCAAGGACGGCATCCATCTGGGCCGGTTCAATGTAGATGGGCGGCTCAATGCGGATGGTTTTAGAGTTGGTGAGGGTGCCAGCGACGAGGACACCGCGTTTAAAGAGGCCGGCGGCGACCTGGTAGCCGAGGTCGCCATTGTGGAAGTGCTGGCCGATGAGCAGGCCGCGGCCGGTGATTTTTTCGTAAATCATCGGGTAACCTTCGGCGAGTTCCTGCAATCGGCCAATGAAGTAGTTGCCCTTGTCGGCGGCCATGGCGGGGATGTCATCTTCCAGAGTGACTTTGATGGCGGCGATGGCGGCGGCGCAGGCAAGGGGGTTGCCGCCGGTGGTGGTGGTGTGCATGAAGGGGTTGGGGCTCATCATGCCTTCCCAGATTTCAGGGCGGGCGCCAAAGGCGGAGACGGGCATGACGCCGCCGCCGAGGGACTTGGCCATGCAGATGATGTCGGGCTCCACGCCCCAATGGTCCACGCCAAAGAGCTTGCCGGTGCGGCCCATGCCGGTCTGGACTTCGTCGGCAATCAGGAGGACGCCGTGTTGGGTGCAGAGTTCGCGGACGCGCGGCAGGTAATCATCGGGCGGGACGATGGCGCCGGCCTCGCCCTGAATAGGCTCGAGGACGACGGCGGCGATATCCTGGCCGACGAGGGCGGCGATTTCAAGGCGCTGCTGGATGGCGGCGGCATCGCCAAAGGGCACCCACTGAATGTTGGGGTAGAGCGGCATGACGCGCTGGCGATAGTCGGATTTGCCCATGAGGCTCAACGAGCCGAGGGTTTTGCCGTGAAAGCCACGCGTGGCGGAGATGAAGCCGCTTTTGCCAGTGTAGAGCTTGGCGACTTTGAGGGCGCCTTCGATGGCTTCGGTGCCGCTGGCGGCAAGGAAGAAATACTGGATGTCGCCGGGGGTGATGAGGGCCAGCAGGCGGGCGAGGGCGCCGCGCAGGGGGTCGAGCAGTTCCTGGCTGGGCATGGGGCTGCGGCCAAGCTGGGCGCGCACGGCATCCACGACCTGGGGATGGGACCAGCCGAGGTTGAGCAGGCCATAGCCGCCGAGGCAGTCAATCCATTCACGGCCGGTGGTATCGCGCACGATGGCGCCTTTGCCGGTCCATTCGACGGCGGCCTTTTCACCGCTGTTTTCAACGGACTTGCGGAATTCGAGGAACCCGCGATTGAAGTGATTGGCGAAATTTTCAACTGTTTCGCGCATGACGGCATCGGCTTCTTCAGCCGATAATGAGTCTTTATGAATGATGTCTATCCAACGATTGGCGACGGTTTTGGCTTCGGCAAGCGAGCGCATACGGGTGTCCTGGCGGTGGGTGGTCGGTGGGAGTGGTTGGTCTGGCAGTCAGTCAGCGATGAGATGAGCAGGTTAGGGCATCGCAAAGGCCTCACCCCCCGGCCCCCACTCCTGAATATCGGCGAGATTCCGCCGATATTTTCGGAGAGGGGGCGTTAGGGGCAAGGTGAGCGTTAGTGGCTAGTTACCGGAACCGATTGCGGCTTTGAATTCGGTCCAGATGCGGTCGTAGAGCTCAAGGGCATCGCCAACGTCTTCAATCCATTGCAGGCGGGCCATGACATCATCCGGCGGATACACGCTTTCATCGGCCAGGATTTCGGGGTCAATGAATTCCTTGGCGGCTTCGTTGGGCGTGCCGTAACCAACCCACTCGGCATTCTGGGCGGCGACTTCCGGCTGGTTCAGGAAGTTGATGAAGATGTGGGCGGTGTAGGGGCTGGAAGCGCCAACCGGGATGGCCATGTTGTCCTGCCAGATGGTGCAGCCTTCTGCCGGGATGACATAGACGATGCCATCGCGGCCGCCAGCATCCGGCCAGCCGGCCAGCAGAGCATCGCCGGTCCACATGTGGCCGAGGACGGTTTCGCCGGAGATGATGAGGTCATCGTTGGTCTGGCTGTCATAAGCGAGGACGCATTCGGCCTGGGCGATGAGAAGTTGCTTGGCTTCTTCCAGTTGGGCGGGGTCGGTGGAGTTGATGGAGTAGCCGAGGTACATGAGGGCCGCGCCAAGGGTTTCGCGCTGGTCATCCAGCATACTGATTTTGCCACACCACTCCGGGTCGGGCTCGAACATCATGGCCCAGGAGGCAACCGGCTCAGCGATGACGTTGGTGTCCACGGCAAAACCGGAGGTGCCAAAGAAGTAGGGCACGGTGTATTTTTGTTCGGGGTCAAAGTACTGGTAGACGCTTTCGGCGACCATGTTCTGGGTATTCGGCATCAGGCTGAAATCCAGTTCCATAAGCATGCCTTCGTCGACCATAATCTGGACCATGTAGTCTGACGGCACGATGACATCGTACCCACCGCCGCCAGCCTGCAAGGTGGCGAGGAGAGTTTCGTTGGAGTCAAAGTTGGTTTCAATGACCTGAACGCCGCATTCCTGTTCAAAGCGGTCTTTGAGTTCGGGGTCAATGTATTCAACCCAGGTGTAGAGCAGGACCTGGTCGGCGAGTTGGGCCGGGTCACCGCAGTACTCGGGCAGGTCGGCGGCCGGGGCGCCGCCGGTATCACCGCTGGGGGCTGAATCCGTCGTGGGTGCGCCGCAGGCGGCGAGGGTGAGCGAAAGCACAAGCAAGAGGTACAGCAGTTTCTTCATTCTCTTCTCCTTGGATGGTTGGGGAAATCGTGAGTTGATGTTCGTAACGGCCCGGGTATCACCTGCCTTTCAGAGGGGGGTTAGCCAACGACAAAAATGCGGACGGAGAGCAAAGCAGCAAAGGCGACGATGGCAATGGCCGCCAGAGAGAGGGCGCGCCCGGCCAGCCTGGCGGCGCGCCATTCGGCCCGCCAGGCAACGAAGGACCTGCGCCCGCCGAGCAGGGGCAGGAGGGTGAGCAGGGTGTAGAGCAGCATCTGGCTGGGCGGCTCGGTCTGGAGGGCAACGGCCAGGAGGTGCGAGGCGCCCGCGAAGAACAGGCCGAGACGGCCGCCCAGGCCAATGGCACGGGTGTAGACCTCCACGCCACTCTGGGCGGCGAGGGAAAGGCCAACGAGACCCATCGAGCCGACCAGCAGGACGGTGGAGAGGGCGTTGATTTCGGGGGTGACGCCACGGCGCACGAGGCTGTAGATATAGAGTGGCATGGTCTGGGACTGCACGCCCTTGGTGAACACGGTGATGAGGTAATCATCCAGCGAGAGGGTGAAGGCCAGCAAGGCGCCGCCGAGGATGCCGGGCATGAGCAGCGGCAGGGTGACGCGCTGGAAGGTGCGCCAGCCATTCGCGCCGAGGTCCTGGGCGGCTTCTTCCAGGGTGCGGTCAAAGTCGGCGAGGCGCGCCCGCACGATGACATAGACAAAGGGGATGTCAAAGGCGATGTGGGAAACGGTGATGGTCCACAGGCCGGTGGAGAGGCGCAGGCCGAAGATTTCGAGCAGGAAGGGGAAGAGGGCCTGGTTGAAGAAAAGCAGGAGCGAGATGCCCATGACGATTTCGGGGATGACGATGGGCAGGTAGAGGTTAGCATCCACAAAGGTACGCAGGCGGAAGCGGAAGCGGTCCAGGCCGAGGGCGAGCATGGTGCCGATGACGGTGGCCCCAAGAGTGGCGAGGACGCCGACGATGAGGCTGTTGCGGGCGGCATCCAGCAGTTCGCGGTTGGTGGCGAGTTTGGCGTACCACTCGGTGCTGAAGCCGGTGAAGACGGCCACCGAGCGGGTGTTGTTAAAGGAATAGAGGATAAGGATGAGCACCGGCAGGTAGAGGAAGGCAAAGACGGCCGAGGCATTCAGGCTGAGGGTGAGGTTGCCAAGCCGTACGCCGAGGCGCGGCTTGCCGGGCTTGAGGGGCAGGGTGGACTGGGTCACAGGGCGCGCCTTTCTTCGCTACCGGAGCGGAAGTAGGCGATGACACCAACCAGCACCAGCACCATGAGGACGAGCGAGATGGCCGAGCCGAAGGGCCAGTTACGGGCGACGCCGAACTGGCGGTTGATGAGCGTGCCAATCATCTCGACTTTGCCGCCGCCCATGATGTCGGGGGTGATGAAAGCGCCTACGACGGGCACAAAGACCAGCACGAAAGCGGCGACCACGCCGGGCAGGGTCTGGGGCAGCATCACGCGCCAGAAGGCGCGGGCGGGGCTGGCGCCGAGGTCGGCGGCGGCTTCCATGAGCGAGAAATTGAACTTCTCAATCGAGGCGTACATGGGCAGGACGGCGAAGGGCAGGTAGCCATAGACGAGGCCGATGACCACGGCGGCTTCGTTGAAGAGCAGGGCGAGCGGCTCGGCGATGAGGTTGAGATTGACGAGGGCGAAGTTGAGCAGGCCTTCGGTGGCGAGCACCTGCTTGAGGGCATAGGTGCGGACGAGGAAGTTGGTCCAGAAGGGGATCATGACCAGTAGGATGAGGGCGTTGCGGATGCGCTCGTTGCGGCGGGCGATGTAGAAGGCGAGCGGGTAACTAACGAGCAGACACCAGAACGTGACGACGATGCCGATGCGGATGGAGTGGCCGAAGATGCCGAGGTAGAGCGGGTCAAAGAACTGCTGGTAGTTAGCGAGAGTGTACACCGGGGGGAGTTTGATGCCCCCGGCGCGGCCACGCTCGACGAAGCTGATGAACATGACGATGAGCAGGGGCAGGTTGAAGAACAGCCACAGCCAGAGCGTGCCGGGGAGCATCAGCCCGGCGAGTTGCAGTTTTTGGAAACGGCCGCTCTTGTTGAACATCAGTCCACCAGTACCACGGCCGATTCGGCTTTAAGCGTGACCTGCACCGTATCGCCGACGGCGGCGATGACGCGCTGGACGGGGTCGGCGTTTTGTTCGCGGACGCGCAGCACCTGGCCGCCATCCAGCCGGACGGTGTAGTAGGTATCCGTGCCGATGTAGACGACATCCACGACTTTGCCGGCGAAGCAATTGACCTGTTGAAGGTCGCGGTTGAGGGCGATGCGCTCGGGGCGCACGGCGACGGTCACTGGGGCGCCGGCGGGCAGGCCCGCGCCGCCGACGGCATGCACGCCGAGGCCGCCTTCACACTCGACTTCCACGATGGGGCCGCCGCGGGGGGTGCGCAGGGGGCCTTCCATGAATTTGGTTGCGCCTTTTAAACCGGCGACGAAGCGGCAATTGGGGCGTTCGTAAATTTCGGCGGGCACGCCTCACTGGAGGGCGCGGCCGGCGTTCATGACCAGGATGCGGTCGCTCATGGTCATGGCTTCTTCCTGGTCGTGGGTGACGTAGATGAAGG
>JANJTX010000064.1 GCA_024710875.1 Anaerolineales bacterium
GCGATCAATGCTCTGTGACGGTCTTCCAGACCTAGGCACGAACGATCTGCTGTGTCCTGTGTTTTTTATCATACTAGGCACAGAGACACAGAGAAAAAATTCTAGGATGGTTGATTTCGCGGCGCGGCTGGCTATAATTAGGCATGAGCGCGGGCGATTTTACACAAAGTTTACAAGTTGGCGAAAACGCGGGTCAAGCCAGCTTCTTTAACCCGAGATTGGGCAAATTCACTCAACCAGACACCATCATTCCGGGGGCGAGCAACCCGCAGGCGTTCAATAGATACGCGTATGTGCTGAATAATCCGGTGAATTTTGTGGATCCGAGCGGGCATCAGCCTAGTTGTGTACGATATTTAGATAATCAATGTATCGTATCAAAGACTAATGCGGGAACTTCCGTTGTAAGAGATTTAGTATCTGGACGAAGTGAGGGGAAATCACCCGATCAAGAAGTAGAACCGGATCCATGTTATGGACTGCCATCATATTTGTATCAATGTGATGGGCCAATAGGGTGGATAGAAGATCGGTTAGTTGATGTAGCGAAAATCTCTCAGGAAGTCGCTAAGTTTATGAGCGGAGTCGGGGCCCTCGCAGAGGGGGTGGGAACCTTAATGGGTTGTGGTCTATTAGGTGATGGGCTTTCAGGCTGCATTCAAGGCTTTAGGATGGGTAATCTCTTCCATAGAACCATAACTAACCCGATAGAGTCGGTGTTGGGAACAATTTCATTGTATTCAACGGCTCTTAGTGACCTCCTTAACGGGAGTACAAGAGCAGATTTCTCTACGGGAAATCTTGTTATCGGTGAGGCTACGGCTACTTCTTATGTCACGTATCTAATTGGAAAGGTGAATAAAGTAGGTATTGTTGATTTTGCAATAGATTCATATGCAGTTTCATATAATGAGGGAGAAGTTAGTGGGGTAACAATGCCTCCTCAACCCTTTATTTTGTCTCCAAGTTATGCAAATATTAATCCAGGCCACCTAGATGGCAACTTGCCTTATCTATATCTTCAGATTGGGGAGGATTAAAGACGAGATGAGGAGTACTTGAGATGGGATTTTCCATTACAGTATTCATACTAATATTTCTGTTTGCTTTAGTGAACATTTTTATTGAAAAGATGAGCCCCGCCATAGAAGATCTATTTATTTATTTGCTATTCTTTGCTTGTGCTGTCCTGTTTTATTTTGGTTTAGTAGAATTGAAAATTGTGCCACGAATTGTTATTAGTACAATTTGTGCTTGTGCAATTACTTGGTTCTCGATTATCGAAAGCAAAAAAATCAGAGCAATGCGAAAGAGAGATATTGCTCAGGGAAAAGAAAAACTCCAGCAAGCAATTCAAAAGATAAGTAATAAAAGAAAGGATGAAAAATCCTCCAATAGGGATAAAGGCTTCCGAAAGTAGAAAATTCATCAAGCCCGCATCTCGCTACATTACCAGCTAAAAAAGTTTTACAACCTGTTTACATCGACAGGTTAATATTAGCTTGGCGCCCCCTACAAGACTCTGGCCAGCTTCTGGCGGCAGTGAAGGTCGTCCCACGCTTAGCTCTGTGGAGTTTACCGTAAGTAAATTCCGAGAGGTCGAGCGCAGCTCGACCGACCGAGACCGCGCAATTAAGATTAGAGCGTAGGGAACCACTTGACGATAGGCCAAGTGCGCTCCAAAAACGGGGGTTTACCCGGCAAGGGGGAGTTTGAGAGTGTTTACACCTGCACATGAGGAGAATTTTGCGCGCTGGCTGTGCATCCAAAAACTTCTTTACCAATTCCCCCGAAACTCGCCGCTTCCCCCACTTACAATCGTCGGCTCACTACTCTCTATGCTCTGCTTACGAATTACTACTTACCAGTTACCAATTACCAGTTACTAACTCCCCCCCTCACTCATTAAACATCTCTCCCACGCTGCGGCCTTCGTGCGCTCGCAGAATCACCTCGCCCAGCAGCGGCGCCACGCTAAGCACGGTCAGCTTCTTACCCAGGCTGGCGCGCACCTCGGCCGGGATCATTATCGTGTCGGTGGTGATGATTTCGTTCAGCGGCAGCACCGAAAGGCGGTCGCCGGCCGGGTTGGAAAGCACCGGGTGCACAAAAATCAGCGAGATGCTCTTGGCGCCCTGTTCCTTTAATAAATTCACTGCCTCGCTCACCGAGCCGGCCGTATCCACTTCGTCGTCAATCAGCAGCACGTCCTTGCCGACCACGTTGCCCACAATGTTGAGCGCCTCGGTGCCCACCCCGGTCTTAATCTGGCGGCGTTTTTCAATCAGCGCCAGCGGCACATTAATCTGCTCGGCGAAGTTGCGGCCGCGTTTGGCAAAGCCCAGGTCGGTGGTCACCACCACCGGGTCATCCAGCTTTTTGCACAGTTTCTCGACATACTTGACGATGATGTGAAAGGCGGTCAGCACATCGCCGGGGATGGAAAAGAAGCCCTGCAACTGCCCGGCGTGCAGGTCGAGGGTCATGTAGCGGTCGGCCCCGGCCACTTCAATCAGGTCGGCAATCAGGCGCGCCGCAATCGGCACGCGCGGCTGGTCTTTCTTGTCCGAGCGGCCATAGGCCATGTAGGGCAGCACGGCGGTGATGCGCCCGGCCGAGTCCAGCCGCAGGGTCTGGAGCATGATGAGCAACTCAAACAGGTTGGAATGCACCGGTTTGGCGGTCGACTGGATGACGTACACATCCTGGCCGCGGGCGCTGTCATGCAGGCGGATGCCGATATTGTCGTTGGGGTAGTGCAGGATGTCGCGCCCCGCCAGCGGCTGCTTGAGATACTTGGCGATTTTGTCGGCCAGTTCGGGGTTGCCGGAACCGGCATACAGTTTGATATCGCCATAGATTTTGATGTTTTTGCCGCGCCGGATACCACTTGGGGACATGCTGCCTGCTCCTGTTTGGTCCAGTTGTTCAGACACCTACACTATATCACTTTTGCAAAGCCTGCCACTCGCTGCGCAAAATAGCCATCACATGTTCATCGTAATACTGGCCTTCGCGGTACACATGCTGGCGCAGCGTGCCCTCATGGGTAAAGCCGATTTTTTCATAGACGTGGCGGGCGCGCGGGTTGTTGCCGTACACCCGCAGGTGAATGCGGTTGAGGTTGAAGACCTCAAAGCCGACCTTCAACAGCAGGTTCATCACATCCGTGCCGTAGCCCTTGTCCCAGAAATTCTTGTCGCCCAGCACGATGCCGAGCTCGGCGTGGTGCGCCTGGGGTTGGAAGTCAAACAGCCCGCACGAGCCAATGTGCTGCCAGCCCGCACCGACTTTGGCATCCACCGCAAACGGGCGCTCGGCGGGCGGGGCTTTGAGCATGTTCTCAAACCACTGCTCTTCTTCCACGCTGGAGAGCGGCAGGAAAATCATCAGGCCGCGCCGCACTTCGGCATCGTTCAGCCATTCCACATAACGCGGCAAGTCGTCTTTTTCCACTCGGCGCAGGCGCACGCGTTCAGCGATGTACATGGCCTCACTCCTTCCCGTGGTCCAGCAGTTGCCGCACGGCGGCCTGCGGGCTGATGTGGCGGGCGGCCAGCGCCGCCAGGGCCTGCTCGTACTCGCCGTTGGTCAGGCCGGCCTGCCAGCGTGCCACCAGCGCCTGCTGTAGCCGCAGGTCCAGTTCGGCCGCCAGGCGGGCGCGCTCGCGGCGGGCGAGGTCGCCGCTGGTTTCCAGGTGCGTTCGGTGGCTGGCGATGTGTGCCAGCAGTTCCGGCAGGCCGCTGCCATCTGCCGCCACCGTGCGCTGGATGGGCGGCAGCCACAGGGTTTCGGCTTCGCCCTCCGGCGTTGCCACTTCCATCGTCTGGCCGTGGTGGCGGAAGACCCGCTGACCGGGGTGCGCCAGTTGCAACATGCTGCGCAGGGCGCGCTCGGTGTTCTCCACGCCGGCCCGGTCGGCCTTGTTGACCACCAGGATGTCGGCGATTTCGAGGATACCGGCCTTGATGGCCTGAATGTCATCGCCGAGGCCAGGGGCTTCCACCACCAGAGTCGTATGAGCGAGGCGGGCGATGTCCACTTCGGACTGGCCGGCGCCCACCGTTTCAATCAGGATGATGTCAAACCCGGCCGCGTCAAAGGCCTGCACCAGCCCGGCGGTGGTCTGCGCCAGCCCGCCCAGCGAGCCGCGCGTGGCCATGCTGCGGATGAAGACGCCCGTGTCGCCGGTCAGGGCGCTCATACGGATGCGGTCGCCCAGCACCGCCCCGCCGCTGAACGGGCTGCTGGGGTCCACCGCCAGAATGGCAATTTTTTTCGGTTGCGGGTCTTTGCGGTAATGCAGGGCGAGCTGGTTGACGAGGGAAGATTTGCCCGTGCCGGGCGCGCCAGTCACGCCAATCAGGTGGGCGCGGCCGGTGTGGGGGAACAATTCGGCCAGCGCTTGCTCGCCGGCCGCGGTCTGGTTTTCGATTTGGGTGAGCAGGCGCGCCAGCGCCAGCCGCTGGCCGGAAAGCACCGCCTGAATATCCAGCATACGCCGGTCTCCGGGACGTTACCCGCGCCCCAGCACGGCGGCGCGGATATCGTTAACAATCAGTTCGGTGGAGGTGCCGGGGCCATAAATGCCCGCCACGCCCATCTCTTTGAGCCGCGGCACATCATCATCCGGCACGATGCCGCCGATGAAGAGCTTGACATCCGACTGGCCGTTGGCTTCCAGCAGGGCGAGGATGCGCGGCACCAGCGCCATGTGCGCCCCGGAAAGAATCGAGAGGCCGACCGCATCCGCATCTTCCTGCAGGGCGGCTTCGGCAATCATTTCCGGGGTCTGGCGCAGGCCGGTGTAAATCACTTCCATGCCGGCATCCCGCAGGGCGCGCGCCACCACTTTTGCCCCCCGGTCGTGCCCATCCAGGCCGGGCTTGGCAACGATGACGCGGATTTTCTGTTCCGTCATGCGAACTCCTTAAACTGGCGTTTCAGGCTGATTATACCGCGTTGGATTTGGAGGTCGTTGGCGGCTATAATTAAAGGTAGACAGGTAGACAGGTAGACAGGTAGACAGGGCAAGTGATTTCAGACAGTGGGCTTTAGCCCACTGCGCATCAGCCCACTGCGATTTAGCCCACTGCGCTCCAGAATTTGGATAGAAAACCGCAGCACCACTTAATACGGAAGGCAGGACCCAACCCTATGAAACGAATTTTGCTCACGCTCGTGCTTGGCTCACTCCTGCTGGCGGCCTGTGGCGCCCAGCCGGTACCGACCCCGCGCGTTTCAGATATCCAGACCGCCATCGCCCAGACCGAGGAAGCCCGCCCGACACCCTTCCCCACCTTTGCCCCCGCCGAGCCGACTGCCACGCCGGAGCCCAGCCCCACGCCCGCCCCCAGCGTCACCCCGACCCCCAGCGGCCCGCTGGCCGCCCGGGTGAATGTGGAATTCCTCAACTTGCGCGCTGGCCCCAGCACCCTGTTTGAAGTGCTGGAATCTGTGCCCCAGGGGCAGGAGGTGCTGGCCACCGGCCGGGATGAAAGCGGCGACTGGGTTCAGGTAGAAATCGCGGATGGCGAGGACGAAGAAGAAAAAACGCTCGGCTGGTTTGCCGCCGCCCTGCTCAGTTTTCAGGGCGACCCCGGCTTTCTGCCCATCATCGAGTTTCCGTTTGACCAGCGGGTGCGCGTCACCGTGCAGGATTCAGACGCCAACCCGATTCCCGGCATCGTCGTGGCTTTCATCCATCGCACCGGAACAGTCGAACTGCGCAACGATGTCCTCACCAACGAGGCCGGCCTGGCCCTCACCACCCTCCCCGCCAGCCTGCTCGGCACGCTGGATATCCAGATTGTGGGCGTGGACTGCACCAGCCCGGTGATGGATGAGGGTTGCGAGTTGCGTGGTTTCTTTGAGCGCACCGGCCGGGTCTTCCTGCTCATTCCACAACGCGAGCCGGTGACCTTCGTGTATGAGAGTGCCACGGTGGAAATCAGCGGCACGGTGGTGGATAGCCGCGGCACCCCGGTGGTGGGCATCCAGGTGGTGGCGGTGCGCGATGATGGCGCCGAGAGCGTCGGCCTCACTGGCGCAGAGGGCGCTTTCAGTATCCCGGCCGGGCCGGGCGTGTGGCAGGTTTTCACTGTGCGCTACAACCCGCGCACCGAAAGCGACACCGTCACGGTAGAAATCACCGACCAGTCTCCGGACCCGGTGGAAGTACCGGCCCCGTAATATAAAATTGGTGGCTTAAATTGCGTGTCCTTCAGTGAAAATGTGTGTTTAATCAATTGTATTCATCCACCATTTTCAAGGAGACAGAAAAGATGAGACTCACACCTCCCACCAAGATCACGTTTTGGGTCAGCGTCGTAGTTGGCGCGCTAGGCTTCCTGGGCATGATTGGCGTCGTCGGCGCCCTTACTGCCTGGGCTGGCTGGATGCTGTTCGCCGCCTGGTTGCTGCTGATCCTCGGCCTGTTGCTCAAGGGCCTGTAGTTCAGTTTGTGATCAAAGAAACGCCCCGGGCAACCGGGGCGTTTTTGATTCTGGCAGCCCGGCGCGGCGGGTGTTATACTCGCTCTGCGCCGTTTGGGGCGACGATTTAACGAGGAGACTGACCCACAATGAAAGATTTTATTGCGATTGCCGATTATTCCTCCGCTGACCTGCAAGCCATGCTGGATAACGCCTTGGCGTTGAAGAAAGAACTGGCGGCGGGTGGCAATAAGCCCGTACTCAAAGACAAAACGCTGGCGATGGTGTTCCAGAAACCCAGCCTGCGCACCCGCGTCTCGTTTGATATGGCCATGCGCCAGCTCGGCGGGGATGCCCTCTACCTTTCCCCGGCCGAAATCGGCCTCGGCCAGCGCGAAAGCATTGCGGATGTGGCCCGGGTGCTCTCCGGCTATGTGGATGCGATTATGGCGCGGGTCTTCGCCCATGACCACGTCCTGCAACTGGCCGAGTGGGCCAGCGTGCCGGTCATCAATGGCTTGAGCGACTACAATCACCCCTGCCAGGGTCTGGCGGATGCCCTCACCATTTTGGAAGAATTCGGCACGCTGAAGGGCATTAACGTTACCTATGTTGGCGATGGCAACAATGTGGCCGTCTCGCTGCTGCATGTGTGCGCCAGACTGGGCGCCAATTTCACGATTGCCAACCCGGCCGGTTACGATATGCCCGCCGCCGCCCTCGAAATGGGCCGCACATTCGCCACCCAAAGCGGTAGTTCGGTGACCGTGCTGGAAGACCCGCAGGCCGCCGTGAAAAACGCAGATGTGATTTACACCGATACCTGGACCAGCATGGGCCAGGAAGAAGAAAGCAAAAAGCGCGAGGCGGTCTTCCCGCCCTATCAGGTCAACGCCGCGTTGGTCGCCGCCGCCAACGGCCGGGCGATTGTGCTGCACTGCCTGCCCGCCCACCGCGGCCAGGAAATCACTGACGAAGTCGCCGATGGCCCGCACTCGCGGCTCTTCCCGCAGGCCCACAACCGCCTGCACGCCCAGAAGGCGATTCTGGTCAAACTGCTCGCCTGAACCAGCACACCCTGAAATCCAAACCCCAAAGGCAGTCCGGCCTTTGGGGTTTCATATGAGGATAAGTGAATGAATACTCAAGAATATATCGCAATGGAAGAACAGTA
>JANJTX010000101.1 GCA_024710875.1 Anaerolineales bacterium
TGTTTGGCATTTGCCCAGACCGTTATCCCAGGAGTAATTCCCCACCAACAAGGCAATTCACATTCTGCATTTTCAGAAAGATAATCTTCTGGTTTTAATAGAGTTTCAGCAGGATCTACTCTAGGAGTACTTGTCGGGATCATGGTTACACCATTTAACCCTGGGACAGCAGTAACAGCTTCCCTAGTTGCTGTTGGCAATATCGTTATTGATGTTACTTTCCCATGTTCACTAATGCTGGTCGACAAAGAAATTGTGATTGCCAAAGCGATTAGTAAACAGAAACCGACAACCAGGAGATGTCTCCGTTGAGCAAGCATTCCAGGTCAGTCTCCGCCAAATAAGGGGCTATTGAAGCGGGCTTTACCCACGATTTCACCAACCTGTAAGCTTTTTGTAAAATCCCCGGAAAGCATGTCAGGTTACGCGGCGGGTGATGGCGCGCCAACCCACCCCGGCCGCCCAACCCAGCACGGCCCCCAGCCCGCCGGCCAGCGCCACACCCCAGGCATCGCCCGTGCGCAGCAAAGCCAGCGTGCCCGGCGCGCCGAGGGCCAGGTACACGTTGACCAGCGTGCCGCCAATGAAGGCCAGCAACGCCCAGCGCACCCCCCAGCGCACCTGCCCGGCCAGCGCCCCGGCCTGGTAGGCAAACAGGCTGACAAAGCCGGTAACGAGCGTGAGCAGCACCCAATCGCTGATATTTATTTGCTGGCGCGGCCCCGCCGGAGCGGCCGGATCAGCGCCATTCTCGGTGACCGCGGTGCCTTCGGCGGCGGGTTGGGTCTGGCTGGGCAATACTACGCCACTGCCAGATACCTCAATCGCGACCGTCGCCGAGGTGGCCGGGGGCTCACCGCTGCTGGCGCGCACTTCCAACAGACCGCCGGCATCCAAAATGAATGAAGCCTGGGCCAGGCCGCCCCGAGTGGTGGCTACCAGTTCGCGCACCAGGCTGGCGGCTTCGGTGGTGGTAGTGAGGGTGAAGGTAACCGGGGTGTTATCCGGCACGCGGTGGCCGTTACGGTCGAGGATGATGCCGGTCTGCAGGGTGACGTTGTCGCCCACATCGCCGGACAGTGTGGCGGGTTCGGCGGTGGCGGCTTCGTCCGGCAGGGGGAAGACCGGCTGGCCGTTAAGGGTGATGGCGAGGGAGATGCTCTGGCTGGGGTTCGGCAAAGTGGCGCGCAACAGGTTGTAGCCAATGCCTTCCACCGAAACCGGGGATGCCCCCACGGTGGGCACTTCGCGGAATAGCAGCCGGGCAGCCACTTCAAGGAATTGGGGCTGGGCGCTGTAAAGGCCGTAATAGGCCGTCAGCTTGGAGACATCGGTGGCATCCAGATAATAGGGGGCATTCAGGGCAAAGACGACTACACGTTTCTCCGAGAGCAGGTCCGGGCGTTCGGAGAGCAAGCGGCGCAAGGCCTGCGATTCGGGCCGATCGGTGCGCACATCCTGGGCAATGACCACCAGCCATTGGGCGATGCGCAACTCGGAGAGCAGGCGGTCGCCGGCCGGGTCGCCATTCAGCATGGCAAGCAGGTCGCTGTAAGTAAATGAAAACAGGTTCTGGGCCTGGATCTGGGCACCAGCCTGTGGCCCATACAGACGCAGCGCGACCTGGGCAAATGCATCCACTGCGGGCAGGAAATCCGGTTCGCAATCGGCGCATTGCTGGCTGGGGACTGAGTCGGTCAGGATGACAATGCGTTGGAGGATGTCGGGCGGGGTGGGCAGGGTCGCATCCAGTTCCACGCTGTCCGGGCTAAGGAGGGTGGCGGCCTGGCGGGCGACTTCAAAAGTGACCGCCTGGGACTGGCCAATCACTTGCAGGCCGGTGACGGAGGTAAGCACCCGGTCCAGCCGGAAAGTGTCATACAGGCGGTACTTGGCGGTGAGGATGCGCAGCACGGCCGCATCCACCCGCTGGGCGAAGGCCACGTCTTCGCGGTACTTCTGAGCGAAGAAGGTCAGGGCCCGGATGATGGTGGTGTACGTATCGGGCGAGTCATGCCCCTGAAAATCGCCGAGATAGAGGAGGTCGTTGCCGGCCAGAAAGGCATCACGCGCTACCAGGCGGCCGGTGAAGGTGGCCTCGGTGGGGTCATAAAAACGGCGCACTGCCCGCGAGCCGAGTTCATCGCTGATGACCAGGCCGCCGCCGGTTCGCCAGCGGACCAGGTCAGGCAGGGCCATCACCTGCTCAAAGGCCTGGGGGTCAAAGCTCAAGGGGCGGGTGGTGGCGCGGATGTTGCCCTGAAAGCCCTGGTAGCGGATGTGAGAGAGCAGCAGGGCATCTACCCGCTCGGCGGCGCTGGGAGCCTGGCCGGTAACCGCAAAGAACGGGGCCAGTTCAATTTGGGTGAGTTGCTCGAGCGATTTCCGGATGGTTGGGACTTCTTCTTCCGGCGGGCGGTCTGAACCACCATGACCGGGGAAATGCTTGCCCACGACCAGCAGGCGGCTGTCGCTGCCGGCGTGCAGGCCGGCCACCATCGCCTGACCGAGTAGGCCGACCCAGTACGGGTCGCCACCAAACGAGCGCACGCCGAGGTCACCGGAGCGTTCGGGGCTGGGGTCTTCGAGTACGTCCAGCGAAGGGCCGAAAAGGAGATTAAAGCCCAGGGCGCGCAGTTCCCGGCCCAGGACTTCACCCACCTGGCGGGCAAGTTCCGGGTTCCAGGTAGCGCCGATAGCCAGCTGGTTGGGCAACGGGGTGAGGCCGGCGTGCAGGTTGTCGCCGCTGGGGCCGCCGCCTTCCTGTGAGATGCCAACGAGCAGGGGGATATAGGCCGGGGTAAACGGTTCGCCGGTGGTCGGGTCGGTCTGGGAGCTGTTACTGGCGTTGGATTCCAGCCGTTGCAGGCTCTGGATAAGCGACCAGGTGTCCAGGGCGGTGGTGCTGCCGCCGCTGAAGTTGTTGTTCCCGGCTTCGAGTACTACCCCGCCGATGTGCTGATTGACAATCAAATCGTAAATCTGGCTCTCGCGGCCGGTATCCGTGCCTTCAAATGAAACCAGGAACAATTGGCCGACCCGTTCTTCAGGAGTGAGGCCGGCCAGCAGAGCCGCGGCCCGCGCATCGGGGGTATCGCCCTGATAGGCCAGCGCCCCCGCCCCAAAACTCTGGAGCAGGAAAGCCGCCAGCAGGACGGCGTTCAGGGCGCGTCCCAGGCGGCCGGGGTGGCGCTTCCGCGCGGGGTTCACAGGGCACCCCCGGGGCGCAGCCGGAAGGCCAGCGCCGGGTCATCGGTGAAAATACCATCCACACCCAGGGCGTACAGCCGCAGCATATCCTCCGGGCGGTTGACGGTATAGGTCAGCAGGCGGCGGCCAGCGTTGTGGACGCGTTCCAGCAGGGCCGGGGTGACATCGCGATAGTAAGGGTGCAGGGCCAGCACCGGCAAGCGGCTGGCGCGGCCGAGGCGCGCCCAGGCCCCCAGCAGGCCGGGGGCGGCCAGGCGGCCGAGGGTGGCGCGCGGTTCCTGCTGGTGGATGGCCTGCAGGGCGCGCTCGTCAAAACCGGAGAAAATCACCTGCTCGAGCAGGCCAGCGGCGCGCACCTGCTCCACCGCGGCGCGGGCAAGGGCCGCCAGGCGGGCGGGGGTTTCCTTGAGTTCGATGTTGAGGATCATGTCCTGCCCGACGGCGGTCAGCGTTTCGGTCAGGGTGGGGATGCGCTCAGCGGCGAAGGCGGCATCGCACCAACCACCGGCATCCAACTGGCGCAGGTCGGCCAGCGGTAGGTCACGGACGCGGCCGCGGCCATTGGTGGTGCGGTTCAGGGTGTCATCATGGAAAACGACGATGTGACCATCGGCGCTCAAGCGGATGTCAAATTCAATCGCATCCGCACCCTGCGAGTGTGCCAGCCGGAAGGCGGCCAGGGTGTTTTCAGGAGCGTAGGCGCTGGCGCCGCGATGGGCGACCACCGCCGGGCGCGGCAGCCGGGCAAGCGGGTTCACAGGTCCACAAAGTAGGCGCTCGCCGCCCGGTCCAGCAGGTCGCGGTCCATGGTGGGTTGCACGCCGAGGTAGGCGGAGATGTCCAGAATCTGGTCGCAGATGTCGCGCGGGTGGGAAGCGCGCAGTTTACGGTTGTGTTTGATGTACCACTCCTGCAACAGGTAGGCCAATCCCTGGTCGCTGTACTGCACGTTCTTGCCCTGCGAAACGCGCTTGAAGATTTCGCGGAACTCTTCGTAGGTCGGGTCGCCGATTTCAATTTTATGGCGCAGGCGGCGCAGGAAGGCCTCATCTACCAGGTCTTTGGGCGGCAGGTTCGTGGAGAAAATGACCAGCACATCGAACGGCACTTCGATTTTGCGGCCGGTGTGCAGGGTGAGGAAATCGACCCGGTTTTCGAGCGGCACAATCCAGCGGTTGAGCAGGTCGCGCGGGCGCACCTGCTGGCGGCCAAAGTCGTCAATCAGCAGGATGCCGCCGGTGGCCTTGACCTGGAAGGGGGCTTCGTAGAATTTGTTGGTGTCGTCAAAGACCAGGTCGAGGCCTTCGAGGGTGAGCTCGCCGCCGACGATGATGAAGGGGCGTTTGATGCGCACCCAGCGCGGGTCGCGCCGGCTGCCAGCCCGCAGGCTACCGGTACCGCTGCCGGTGGCGTCTTCGTCCGGGGCGCGGTCATGGTTCACATTGTCATACAGTTTGACGACCTGGCCATCGACATAGATGGCGAAGGGGATGTACATGGTGTCGGCACCCATCAGCTGGCCGATGGCGCGGGCGATGGAGGTCTTGCCGTTGCCGGGCGGGCCGTACATGAAGAGCGAGGTGCCGGAGTTGACCGCCGGACCAATCTGGTGGAAAGTTTTCTGATTGAGGATGATGTCGTTGAGGGCCTGGCGCATGACGCGGGCAGTAACCGAGGCGCGGCTGCGGCCCTGCTTGTGCATGGCGGTGATGTAGACATCAATTGGCACAGGGGCCGGGCCAGCGTACTGACTGCGGTCGAGGGCTTCGCGAGCGCGGTCAATGCCGGCGCCGGTGATGGCGTAGGTGTAAGCGCCTTCGCCGAGGCCGCCCATCTGCGAGGAGCGCACTTCCACGAGTTTGTCGCGCTTGAGCGACTCCATGATGGCATCCACCACGCCGGCAAAGGGCAGGGCGATTTCTTCGGCGATTTTAAAACCGCTGAGGTAGCCGCCGAAGTACAGGATTTTTAACGCCAAATCCTGCAGCCACAACAGCGAGATGCCGGTGTCTTCGACTTTGGTGATTGCGCCGGGTACGAATTGGGAGGCGCCCATCGGGCTGCCTTGTCCGGACATGCCATCCTCCTGACCTGAGCGGGCCAGCCGCCAGCAGATTAAGCGATTATAGCATGCAGGGTGTTTTTGGCCGCCGCGGGGCGGGTGGGAATTTAGGGGTGGGTGACCTCACCCCCTCAGCCCCTCTCCGGAATTCCTGCGGAATTCATGGAGAGAGGGAGTGACAAATAGAACACAGGGTAAGAGAGCAATATAGCCTGCTCCCCTTTCCCATGAATGGGAGTGGGGCTGGGGAGAGGGCGCGCGCCTGCGTGATATAATCCGCGCTTATGAAATTGAGCGTGCTGATCCCGGTCTATAACGAAAAAAACACCCTGCGCGAAATCGTCAAACGCGTGCAGGCAGTGGGCCTGGCGAGCGAAATCATCCTGGTGGACGATGGCTCGACGGATGGCACACGCGACTTCTACCCCGAACTGGAAAAACTGCCCGGCGTGCGGGTCATCCTGCACGAAAAGAATCAGGGCAAGGGTGCGGCGGTGCGCACCGCCATTCAGGCCGCTACCGGCGACATCCTGCTGATTCAGGATGCCGACCTGGAGTATCATCCAGAGGAATATCCGCGGGCGCTGGAATTCATTGAGCGCGGTTGGGCAGATGCGGTCTACGGATCCCGGTTTCTTGGAGCTCATCGTGTGTTCCTCTTCTGGCACTATCTCGGGAACAAGGTCTTGACGCTCCTGACGAACGCGCTGACCTCCGGGATGTTGACCGATATGGAGACCGGATTCAAGGTCATTCGGACTGAGGTCCTC
>JANJTX010000102.1 GCA_024710875.1 Anaerolineales bacterium
CGCCGGCGAAGACGAAATGCAAACCAACCCGCGGGCACGCAGCGCCAAACTGCGGGTGGCACAGAAAAACCAGTACTGACGCGGCGCGCTGGAACAGAACTTGCAGGACGAGAGATACTATGGCTAACGGAATCGCTCTCATACAGGCTTACCAGCAGGCCCCCTGGCGGAAGGAAATCCAGCGGGTGGGTGTCCTCGCGTCGATAGTCGTGGCGGTGGCAGTTGTGGCGGCCGGTTACTTGAGTGTGACGGCCGCCGCAGCCCGGGCGGGGCGGGCGGTGCAGGCCACCCAGGCTGAAATCCGCAAATTGAACCAGACCAATGAACACCTGCAAACCCAACTGGGCGTGCTGACCAGCGCCCGCACGATGCAGGAACGCGCCGCCGACCTGGGGTTCGTGCCGGTGGAACCAGAACAGCTGGTCTTCGTTCAGGTGCCGGGCTATGGCGGCCGCCCCCAGGCCAACCTGGCGCCCGCGCCGCAGGCTGGCGCGTTGTTTGGCCGCCAATTGCCGCGCGAATACACCCTCTCGTTGTTTGAATGGATGCAGGATACCTTCGCTTTGCTCGCGCTACCGGGGAGCCAGCCCTGATGAACGGCGGCTGGCGGCTTTCCATGCTGGGGGTTGGTCTGGCGGCTTCGGCGGCGGTCATTTTGGGGATGGCCGGCTACCTGATGTTCGGCCCTAAAGCCGAAGATTTTCGAGACCAGAGCGCCGACTACTCCGTAGACCGGCTTGAAATCCTGCCGCCGCGCGGCCAGGTGTATGACCGCTGGGGCAGTTTACTGGCCGGCAATGTCACCGTCTATGAGGTCGGCGTGAACCTGTATGAGGTGCGTGACCCGCAGGCCATTGCCCAGGCGGTCAACGGGGTTACCGGGGCAGACTATTACACTGTTTTGCAGCGTGCCAGCATCCCGCCCGGACCGGATGCGGTGTATGTGACGCTGGCGAATTATGTCCCGGCCGAGAAAGCCCAGTTGCTGATAGATTATGTGGAAGAGCAGCGCAACCCGGAGACGGCGGTGGCCGGCGCCCCCAGTCTGGCCGGGCTGACCTTCAAGGAACACCTGATGCGGGCCTACCCGGAACGCGACCTGGCCTCGAATGTGCTCGGGTTTGTCAACCGCGAGGGGCTGGGCTACTTCGGGATTGAGCAATACTATCAGGACCGGCTCTCGGGCGAAGGCAAGACGGTTACCGTTTCGATTGACCCCAACCAGGCGGCGGCTCTGCCGGAGGTACCCCCGGGGGCCAGCCTGATTTTGACGATTGACCGCGAAATCCAACTGATGGTGGAAGACCTGCTGGACCAGGGCGTGGAGTTCTATGGCGCCAAGGCCGGTACGGTGGTCATTATGGACCCGCGCACCGGCGACATCCTGGCGATGGCCTCGACCCCGCGGCTGGACCTGAACGAGTACTGGACCTATGTGGATGTCTACCCGGGCGAAACGCCGTTCAACCGGGCGGTGAGCAAGGCTTATGAGCCCGGCTCGGTGTTTAAGGTTTTTACGGTGGCGGCGGCGTTGGATAGCGGCACGGTGACCCCCAACAGCAGTTACACCGACATCGGCGTGTACAACGTTGGCGGCCACAGCATTTTCAACTGGAACAACGGCGCCTGGGGGCGGCAGAACATTACTGGTTGTCTGCAACATTCGTTGAATGTGTGCATGGCCTGGCTGGCGGATACGATGCAGCCCGACCTGTTTTATGAGTACCTGAACCGCTTTGGTTTTGGGCGCGCCACCGGCCTGGACCTGGCGGGCGAGGCCACCGGCCGCCTGAAAGACCCCAACGACAGCGATTGGTACCGCTCCGACCTGGGTACCAATTCCTTCGGGCAGGGCATTGCGGTCACGCCGGTTCAGATGCTGATGGCCGTCTCGGCGATTGCCAACGATGGCATCATGGTGGTGCCGCGCCTGGCGCTGGGTATGGTGGATGGCGGACGGCAATACACCTTTGGCGTGCAACCCGCCGGCCAGCCCATTCAGGCCGAGACGGCCAACACGCTTACCAATATCCTGGCTCTTTCGCTGGAAACCGAGGCCTCTGATGCCCTCGTACCCGGCTACCGCATTGCCGGCAAGACCGGTACCGCCCAAATTCCCAGCCCCAATGGCGGTTACCTGCCCTATGTTACCAATGCTTCTTTTGTGGGCTGGGGGCCGGTGGACGACCCACAGTTCATTGTATATGTGTGGCTGGAAGAACCCAGCGCTTCCATCTGGGCTTCGGAGACGGCCGCGCCGCTGTTTGCCCGGATTGTCGAGCGGCTGGTGGTGCTGCTCAACCTGCCGCCGGATAGCGTGCGGGCCGGGTTCAACGGCCCTTAGGAGAAGCGGTGCTCACACTTGCGGACGTGCTGGCAGCCCTGACCCCCAAGCGCCCGGAGGCCCCCCAGATCATCACCGAAGCGGTGATTGACTCTCGCAAGGCCAGTCCGGGTTCGTTGTTTGTAGCGTTACCCGGCCAGCGGGTGGATGGGCATGACTTTGTGGCGGCGGCCTTTGCGGCTGGCGCCTCGTTTGCGCTGGTGCAGCGTGACCTCGGCCCGGAGTTCACCACCCTGGACCTGCGCCAGCCCCTGCCCGCCACGCTGGCTGACCTGACCCTGCCGGTCTGCCTGCGGGTGGCAGACAGTCTGGCGGCCCTGCAAACGGTGGCGCGCCACTGGCGCGCCAGCCTGCCGGACGTGCGCGTCATCGGCATTACCGGCTCGGTGGGCAAATCCACCACCAAAGAGATGGTCGCTGAAGTGTTGAGCCACAAATACCGCACCCTCAAGACCAGCGGTAACTTTAATAATGAAATCGGGTTACCGCTGACGCTATTAAGCCTGGCGCGTGGCCACCAGCGGGCGGTGCTGGAGATGGGCTTTTATGTGCCGGGTGAAATCAAATTCCTGTGCGAAATCGCCCAACCGGCGGTGGGGGTCGTCACCAACATCGGTACAGTGCACGCCGAGCGCGCCGGCAGCCAGGATGTGATTGCGGCTGGCAAGGGCGAACTCGTAGAAAGCCTGCCGCCCGAAGGCTGGGCGGTGCTGAATTATGACGATGAGCGCGTGCGGGCGATGGCGACGCGTACGCAGGCCCAGGTGCTGTTTTACGGGCTGACCCCTGAAGCCGACCTGTGGGCGGATGAAATTGAAGGCCTGGGGTTGGAGGGCATTCGCTTCCGGCTGCATTACGGCGGGGAGGTCTTTCCGCTTAAAGTGCCGATGCTCGGCCGCCACTCGGTGCATACCGCCCTGCGGGCCGCCGCCGTCGGGCTGGTGGAAGGGCTGGACTGGGCTGAAATCATCGCCGGGTTGCGCTTCGGCCATATGCAGTTGCGGCTGGTGGCGGTACAGACCGCCAGCGGGGCGCTCTTGCTGGATGACACTTACAACGCCTCGCCCGAATCGACGCTGGCGGCGTTGAACCTGCTGGCCGAACTGGAGGGCCGCAAAGTGGCGGTGCTGGGCGACATGCTCGAACTGGGGCAGTACGAACGCCAGGGCCATCACATGGTCGGCTTGCGGGCGGCCGAAGTGGCCGATGAACTGATTACGGTTGGGGCGCGGGCGCACGATATCGCTGCCGCGGCGCGCCAGGCCGGGCTGGCCGAAAGCGCCATTCATGAAGTCGCCGACAGCCCGGCGGCGGTGGCGCTGCTGCGCGGCCGGCTGGGGGCTGGCGATGTGGCGCTGGTGAAAGGCTCGCGCGGCATGCGGATGGACAGCATCGCCCCGGCATTGGAGGCAGGCGCATGACTCAACCTTCAGTAGCGCTGGCACTGGCGGCGATTGCATTCATCCTCACGGTCATCTGGGGTGGGCCGCTGATTCGCATTCTGCGGGCCCTGAAGATGGGCGACAGCATCCGGCTGGAATTGCCCGATTCCTATCAGGCCAAGGCTGGCAAACCCACCATGGGCGGGGTGATGATTGTGCTGCCGGTGCTGCTCCTCACGGTGTTGCTGAATGCTGTCTCGCTGATTGGCTTCAGCGGCCAGGGCCTTTCGGTGCTGGTGCCGCTGGGCACGATGCTGGGCTTTGGCGCGCTGGGGGCGGTGGATGACTGGGAGAAACTGCGCAACCGCGCCAAGGGCGAGGGCATGAAAGCCCGTTACAAGTTCCTCATTCAGGTGGCGCTGGCCGGGCTGGTGGCCTGGGGCCTGTACGCCGTGCTGGATGTACCCCACATGTTCTTCCCCGGTCTCTCGCGCACGATTAACTTTGGCGCTTTTTACATCCCGATTGCGATGTTCATTATTGTCAGCAGCGCCAACGCCATTAATTTCACCGACGGGCTGGACGGCATGGCCGGCCTGATTTCGGCCACCTGCTTTGCGGCCTTTGGCCTGATCGCCATCATTCAGGGGCAGGTCTTTCTGGCGCAGTTCTGCTTCACCCTGGTGGGCGCATTGTTTGGCTTCCTGTGGTTCAACGTCCACCCCGCCATGCTGATTATGGGCGACACCGGCTCAATGGCGCTGGGCGGCACGCTGGGCGTCGTGGCGCTCATGACCGGGCACTGGATTCTGTACCCCATTATTGCCTTCATCCCCTTTATCCAGATTTTGAGTGTCGTCATTCAGGTCTCGTATTTCAAGTACACCAAAGGCAAACGGGTCTTCAAGATGTCGCCCATTCACCTGCACTTCGAGCTTTCGGGCTGGAGTGAAACCCAGGTGGTGCAGCGCTTCTGGCTCATCAGTTTGCTGGGCGCCATGATTGGCGTGGCGCTGGCGGTGGTGTGAGGTGGCCGACTATGACGCGGCGTGCGCGGTGGTGGTGGGGGCGGCCCGGCAGGGGCGGGCTCTGGCGCGCTTTCTGGCGCGGCGCGGGGCGCGCGTCATCCTCACGGATGCGCGCCCGGAGGCCGAAATGAAAGACACCCTGGAACGCATGGCGGATGTACCCAATCTGGAGTGGGCGCTGGGCGGCCACCCCGAGCGCCTGCTGGACCTGGCGACGGTCGTGTGCCCCTCCGGCGGCGTACCGCTGACGATTCCTTTCTTACAGGCAGCGCGGGGACGCGGGCTGCGCTTCAGCAATGACTCGCAGGTCTTTCTGGATGAAAGCCCCTGCCGGGTGGTGGGCATTACCGGCTCGGCCGGCAAAACCACCACCACCACGCTGCTGGGGCGCATGGCGGCCGCCGCCGAAGGGCAGGGCATCCGGCGCGCCTGGGTGGGCGGCAACATCGGCACGCCCCTGCTCGACATGCTGGACGAAATGACTGCCGCGGATTTAGCGGTGATGGAACTGTCTTCCTTTCAACTGGAGTTAATGACGACTTCGCCACAGGTGGCGGGCATTCTGAACATTACCCCCAATCACCTCGACCGGCACGGCACATTGGAAGCCTATACCGCCGCCAAACTGAATATTCTGACCCACCAGACCGCCGGAGATACGGCTGTGCTGGGGCGCGATGACCCGGCCGCCTGGGCCGTGCGGGAGCAGGTATGCGGGCAGTTGCTGGGCTTTGGCTTGGAGGATGACGGCCAGCCGGGCGCGTTTGTGCGTGGCGAGCAAATCTGGCTGCGTACCGCGGCTGGTGAACGGGCGGTGTTGCCGGCAAGCGATATCCTGCTGCCGGGTTTGCACAACGTCCGCAATGTGCTGGCGGCCTGCGCGTTGGGCACGGCGGCTGGCCTGTCGGACGAAGTCCTGCGGGCGGGCGTGCAGGGCTTCCGCGGCGTGCCGCACCGCCTGGAATTTGTGCGTACCTGGGGCGGGGCCGACTGGATAAATGACAGCAAGGCCACCACCCCCAGTGCGGTCATCATGGCGCTGCAATCCATCCGGCGGCCGGTGGTGTTGCTGGCGGGCGGGCGCGACAAGGCCCTGCCGTGGCAGGAATTTGCGCGTGAAGTCGCCGCCAATAATGTAGCGCGCGTGATTTGTTTTGGCGAAGCGGCCGGGCTTATCCGGGCTGTGCTGGATGAAGCCGGCGTGGATGTGGCGGTAGAGACCGTCTCCGGCTTGCAGGCCGCGGTGCAGGCTGCCGCCGCCGCTCCGCCCGCGGGCGGGGTGGTGCTGCTTTCGCCCGGATGTACCAGTTTTGATGAATTTGCAGATTACGAGCAGCGCGGCGACCGTTTCAAGGAATGGGTGCACGCCCTGGATGAGGAGCAGAGATGAGAACAGCAGGCTACGACGAAGAATTTCAGGAAGTCCGGCCGCGCCGGGCAGCCCGCGCTACCCACCCGGCCAGCCCGGGGGTGGATGTCTGGCTGCTGCTGGCGGTCTTCACGCTGCTGGTGTTCGGGGCGCTGATGGTGTACTCGGCCAGCTGGGACTTCTCACTGTTTGTGAACGATGGCGACGCCACCGCCACCTTCCGCCGCCAGATGATGTGGCTGGCGGTGGGGGTGGTGGTGGCCCTGATCGCCAGCTATGTAGACTATCACCTCTACCGCAAATTGGCGGTGCCGATGATGGGCGTGACGGTCTTCCTGCTGGTTGCGGTGCTGGCGATTGGCGAGCGGCGCTACAACGCCGTGCGTACCCTGGCAGACGGTTCGTTCTCACCCTCGGAACTGGCCAAAGTGGCGATTATCATCTACCTGGCGGTCTGGCTGATTGCCAAACGCGACCGCTTGAGTTCGTTTGGTTTTGGGATGGCCCCGCTGGGCGCGATTGTGGGCCTGGTGGGCGGCCTGATTTACCTGCAACCGGACTTGAGCGCCATGATTACGATTGGCCTGCTGGGTGGCCTGCTGTTTTTCCTGGCGGGCGGCGACCTGAAACAACTGGTGGTGCTGGCAGCGGTGGTGGTAGCGGCCGGCTCGGTGGTGGTGATGGGGCACCCAACTGGGAGCAACCGGATGGAATCGTACCTGGAGGGCATTAAAGACCCGACCCAGGCCGATTACCATGTGCGCCGCTCGATTGAAGCGTTTGTGAATGGCGGCCTGTTTGGGGTTGGCATCGGCCGCTCGGATACCAAGTACACCGGACTGCCCGTGCCACCGACCGACAGCATTTTCGCCGTGGTGGTGGAAGAAACCGGGCTGGTGGGGGCGGTGGGCCTGATTTCGTTATACATGTTGCTGCTGTGGCGCGGGATGGCGATTGCCCAGCGCGCCCCGGATTCGCTCGGCATGATGCTGGCGGCCGGGCTGACGCTGTGGATTGTGATGGAAGCGATGATAAATATGTCTGTAATGGTCGGGTTGTTGCCGTTTGCTGGTAATGCCCTGCCGTTTATCAGTGTTGGTGGGTCCAACCTGGTGGTTACGCTCGGGGCGATTGGCATCATCATGAATGTCGCTCGCCACGGGCAAACGCCAGTTCTGGAAGCCGCCCCACTACCCCGAAGGAGGCCGAATGCGCCTGATGATATGCGCCGGCGCGAGCGGCGGCGGCGTGTACCCCGCTCTGGCCGTGCTGCAGACGCTGGATAAGGCCACGCTCGAGGTGCTGTGGGTGGGCGGCGAAGGCGGCATGGAGGCCGGCCTGGTGCAACGCGCCGGGCTGCCGTTTGTCGCCATCCCGGCCGGGCAGGTGGTCGGGGTTGGTTTGCGCGGTTTGCTGGGGTTGTTCCAACTGGGGCGCGGCTACTTTGCGGCCCGAAAACTGGTGCGCCAGTTCCAGCCGGATGTGCTGTTCTTCACCGGTGGCTTCGTGAGCGTGCCAGTGGGGCTGGCGGGGCGCGGCCGGCCGATGGCGCTGTGCCTGCCGGATATTGAACCGGCGCGGGCTTTGAAACTGATTGCGCCCCATGCTTCAGTCGTGGCGGCTCCGGCCGAAGAATCCAAACGCTACTTCCCGCCCGACCAGCGGGTGGAAGTCACCGGCTACCCGGTGCGGCCCGATCTGATTGGTTGGGCGCGCGATACCGCCGCACGCGAATTCGGGCTGGACCCGGCCACGCCCACGCTGCTGGTGTTTGGCGGCAGTAAAGGCTCGCGGGCGATTAACCTGGCTCTGGTGAAGGGCCTGCCGGGATTACTGCCCCACATGCAGGTGCTGCATGTGACCGGCGAAACCACCTGGGACGAAACCCGGGCCGCCATGCCCGCCCTGACGGAAGAGTTACAGACGCGTTACAAAGCCTTCCCATACCTGCATGAGCAGATGGGCGCGGCGCTTGCCTGCGCCGACCTGGCCGTGTGCCGGGCCGGCGCCAGCACCCTGGGCGAACTGCCGCTGTTTGGCCTGCCGGCAATCCTGGTGCCGCTGCCGCATTTCTGGCGTTACCAGCAGGTCAATGCCGAGTACCTGGCGGACCGGGGCGGGGCGGTGATCCTGGCCGATGCGGATTTGGAGGACAAACTGACAGCGACAGTGCTGGACCTGATGCATAATAAACACACATTGCACGCCATGCAAACGGCGATGCAGGCGTTGGCGCGGCCGCAGGCGGCAGAAACGATTGCCGGGTTGCTGCGCCAACTGGGCGCGCCCCGCCCTTCCGGGGCGACGAAGTGAGGATTGGCCTATGGTTTCATTAGCATTCGTCTTCTGGTTGTTCGTTGTGCTGGGGTGCGTGGTGGGCATGACCCGCGGCTGGGCCAAGGAGCTGCTGGTGGCCTTCAGCGTTATCCTTGGCATCTTCATTATTCTGGTGCTGGAAACCTATGTCGGTTTCATCCAGACACTGATCGCCAGCGGCGGCCCCAAGACCGAATTCTGGGTGCGGGCGCTGGTGATTCTGGTGCTATCGTTTTTTGGCTACCAGACCCCGGGCGCGATTGCGCGCTTCCAGAGCGCTGCCCGGCGTGAGAAGCTGCAAGACTCGCTGCTGGGGATTGTGCTCGGCGGTGTGAATGGCTACCTGATTGTTGGCTCGATCTGGTATTACATGCACCGGGCCGGCTATCCGTTTGACCTGATCCGCGCCCCGCAGGCCGGCGACCAGCTCAGTGAGGCCGCCGTGCAGCTGATTGGCTACCTGCCGCCTAGCTGGCTGGGTGTGCCGGAGATTTATTTTGTGATTGCAGTCGCCTTTACCTTTGTGGTGATTGTGTTTGTGTAGGGAAAGAAAACCGTAATTGGTAATTAAAAAGAAGTAATTGAAAGCAGTAATTGGTAAATAGTAAATGGAAAGTGGAAGACGGTAACTGGAAAATGGTAACTGGTAACTTGCAACTGGCAATTAGATAGCTGGCATTGCCAGTAATAACCAATAACCAGTTACGAATAACGAATAACTACTAACGAACGACGAGGAACATCCCTTGAGCAAACAGCATGTCCATTTCATCGGCATTGGCGGGGCGGGGCTTTCAGCCATCGCCCGCGTGCTGCTGGAACGCGGCCATACCGTCAGCGGTTCGGACCGGGCGGCTTCGCCCCTGGCCGAAAGCCTGACGCGGGCCGGAGCACGTGTCTTCAGTGGGCATGCCGCTGAATACGTGGGCGGGGCTGACCTGGTGATTCGCTCCTCGGCCGTGCTGGATGACAACCCGGAAGCAGCAGCGGCCCGGGCGGCCGGCATCCCGGTACTGAAGCGCGCCGACTACCTGCCCGAACTATTGAAAGATTGCCGCGTGCTGGCGGTGGCCGGTTCGCACGGCAAAACCACCACCAGCGCCATGCTGGCCTGGACCCTCACGGCGCTGGACCAGCGGCCGGGCTACATCGTCGGCGGGGTGGTGCAGAACCTCGGCAACAACGCCTCGGCCGGGCGCGGCCCGTACTTTGTAATTGAAGCCGATGAATACGACTACATGTTCTGGGGTCTCAACCCGGAAGCGGCGATTGTGACCAACATCGAACACGACCACCCGGATATGTTCCCGACCCCCGAAGTCTTCATGCAGGCCTTTGAGGGCTTTGCCGAGCGCATCAAGCCCGGCGGCCTGCTGGCGGCCTGCACCGATGACCCCGGCGCGGCCGCTCTGCTGGCGCGCACCGCCGGCAGCGATAAGGACACGCTGGCCTATCAGTTGGATGGCGCGGCCGACTTTACCGCCCGTGATCTGCAACCCCAGGCCGGGCGCGGTTATGCCTTTACCGCCCTCAAGGGCGGCCAACCTTTGGCATCGGTAGCGTTGCAGGTGCCGGGCGAACACAATGTACTCAATGCGCTGGCGGTGCTGGCGCTGGTGGACTGGCTCGGGTTGGATGTGGCCGAAGCCGCCCGCGCCCTGGGCGATTTTCGCGGCGCCGGCCGCCGCTTTGATGTACTGGGCGAGGCTGACGGCGTGCTGGTGGTAGATGACTACGGCCACCACCCGACCGAAATCAAGGCCACGCTGGCGGCCGCCCGCGCCCGTTACCCCGGCCGCCGGTTGTGGGCGGTGTGGCAGCCGCACACCTATTCACGCACTCTGCAATTGCTCTCCGACTTTGGGGCGGCCTTTGACCATGCCGACCGGGTGCTGGTTACCGGTGTGTATGCCGCCCGTGAAGCCCCGCCAGCAGATTTTTCGCACGACCGTCTGCTGGCCGCCATCCGGGCGGATGCGCCGGTGTATCAGCAAAAACTGGAAGAAGCCACTGGCTACCTGCTGGCGCAGGTCAAAGCCGGGGATGTGATTCTGGTCTTCTCGGCCGGCGATGCCACCGCCGTGAGCGCCGGCCTGCTGGCCGGTTTGCAGGCCCGCGCCGGGGTGAGCGCATGATGCCCAACACTCTGCCGTTGGAAGAATTGCGCCGCCTGTTTGGCGGGCGTTTGCAGGAAAATGTCAGTCTGGCGCGCTTTACTTCGGCCCGTATGGGCGGCCCGGCCGACCTGCTGCTGGAGGCGGAAAACGCCGATGGCCTGGCCGAAATGGTCAGCCACCTGTGGCGGTTGGACGTGCCCTTCACCATGCTGGGCGGCGGCTCGAACATCCTCGTCAGTGATGCCGGGGTGCGGGGCGTGGTCATCCACAACCGCGCCAAAGCCGTTGATTGGCACACCGACCGGCGGCCGCCCCAGGTGTGGGCCGAATCCGGCGCCAATTTTGGGGCGCTGGCGCGTCAGGCCGCCCAGAAGGGCTTGAGTGGCCTGGAATGGGCTGGCGGCATCCCCGGCACAGTCGGCGGGGCGGTTTTCGGCAATGCCGGCGCGCACGGCGGCGACATGTCCATGAATTTGCGGGTGGCCGAAGTCTTGCACCGCCATGATGGACGCCAGAAGTGGACGCTGGACGACCTGCGCTACTCCTACCGTTCCAGCATATTAAAGGAAGGGCTGGGGCAGGCGGTGGTCTTGAGCGCCACCCTTAACCTGGCAGAGGGAGACCCGGCCATGATTCAGGCCCGCATGGATGATTTTCTGGCCCATCGGCGACAAACCCAGCCCCCGGGCGCCAGCATGGGCTCGATGTTCAAGAATCCACCTGGCGAGTATGCCGGCCGGCTGATTGAAGCCGCCGGGTTGAAAGGCCTGCGGGTCGGCGATGTTCAAATCAGTGACCTGCACGCCAATTTCTTTGTGAATCTCGGCGCGGGCTCGGCTACCGATGCGCTGGTATTGATTAAGCAGGCCCAGACCGCGGTGGCCGAAAAGACTGGCGTGACGCTGGAACTGGAAGTGGAACTGGTAGGCGATTGGCAATGAGTGCTAAACCGACCATCGGCGTGGTATTTGGCGGGCGCAGCGGCGAGCATGCCGTTTCGCTCATGTCGGCGCGCTTCGTGTTAAGCGTGCTCGACCGCGCCGCGTACGATGTGGTCGAAATCGGGATTACCCGCGCCGGTGAATGGCTGACCGGCACGGGGGTGCTGGCGGCCATGGAAAGCGGTGACACCGCTGGCCTGCTGCCCGTGACCCTGCTGGCCGACCCGGCCCGCGCCGGCCTCTACCGCCTGCAGGGCGGCGGGCTGGATCTGGTGCGCCGCCTGGATGTGGTCTTCCCGGTGCTGCACGGCACCTTCGGCGAGGATGGCACCTTGCAGGGCCTGCTGGAAATGGCCGATCTGGCCTATGTTGGCCCGGGTGTAACCGGCTCGGCGGTCGGGATGGACAAGGCCATCTTCGCCGACCTGATGCGGGCGCAGGGCATCCCGGTTGTGCCGGGGGTACTGGTCTTGCGCAGCGAGTTGCAGGCCGATGCCCAGGCTGTGCTGGACAGAATCGAAAGCGCGCTGGGCGGCTACCCCTACTTCACCAAGCCCGCCAACCTCGGCTCTTCGGTGGGCGTGAGCAAAGTCACCAGCCGGGGTGACCTGCTGGAAGGCCTGCTGGAAGCCGCCGCCTATGACCGCCGGGTGCTGGTGCAGAAGGGCTTGAACGTCCGCGAAATTGAAGTCAGCCTGCTGGGCAATGATGACCCGCAGACCTCGGTTTGCGGCGAAGTGCTGCCGGGGGCCGAGTTCTATTCCTATGATGCCAAGTACCACGACGAACGCTCGCAGACGGTCGTACCGGCTGACATCCCCGATGAAACCGCCGCTCGGATCCGCGCTCTGGCGGTGCAGGCCTTCAAGGCCTGCGATATGGCCGGGCTGGCACGCGCCGACTTCTTTCTGGATACGGACAGCGGCGCAGTCTATATCAATGAAATCAACACCATCCCGGGCTTTACCAGCATCAGCATGTACCCGCGTTTGTGGGCCGCCAGCGGCCTGGACGGCCCCGGCCTGGTGGCGCGCCTGATTGAGCTGGCGCTGGAACGCAAGGCCGAGCGGGATGCCACCCAGCGCGAGTTTGCCCGCGGAGGCCACGCGTGAGCACCCGCGCCGATAAAATCCGGGCGCGGCGCAATGCGGGCGGCTCCGGCAGTAAGAAGCCGCGCCCCGGCGAGCGCCGCACAACCGCCAGCCGCGAAATGCCGCCGATGGTCTCGCGCCGGGGCGTGATGGCCACCCCGGCCGCCACGCGCGGCCAGCGCCCGGCGCGCCGTCGCTACAATATCGCCCTGCCGATGACGGCTGGCGCCGAAATGCGCCTGCCCTCGGTGCCGCAGATGCGGGTGGGTGCGCGCCTGCTCTCGTTTGCGCTGGCGGCCCTGCTGGGCTGGGGGCTGTATTTCCTGTGGAGCGCGCCGCAGTTTACCGTGGCGGCTGCCGAAGTGGAAGGGCTGGCGCGCCTGACCCCCAATGAGGTCAATACCGTGCTGGCGGTTTCGGGCCAGTCCATTTTTGAAATCCGGCCGCGCCAGTTGCATGAGCGCCTGCAAGCGGCCTTCCCGGAACTGCTGGACATCCGCGTGCGGGTGGGCTTCCCGGCGGTGGTGAACATCTCGGCCATAGAGCGCGCCCCGGCAATTGCCTGGGAACATGAAGGCATCCTGACCTGGGTGGACGCCGGCGGCTTTGCCTTCCTGCCGCGCGGCGAGGCGGAAGGGGTGGTGTACATTATCGCCCACGGCCTGCCGCCGGCCACCGAAAGCGAACTGGCCCAGGGCCAGCAACTCCTCTCGCCGGAACTGGCGCGCGCCATCCTGACCCTGGCAGCGGCAGCCCCGGAGGAAACCACCCTCGCCTATGACCCGCGCTACGGCCTGGGCTGGCAGGACCCGCGCGGCTGGCAGGTCTATTTTGGCCTGCAACCCACCGACATGCCGGCCCGCCTGGCGGTGTACCGTACGATTGTTGCCACACTGCGTGAGGAGGGCATTCGGCCCTCACTCATCAGCGTGGAATATCTGCACGCTCCCTTTTATCGGGAAGATTAGCGGACACTTAATGGAAGACTCAATTATCGTTGGCATTGACCTCGGAACGACCAAAGTCTGCACCCTGGTGGCACGGGTGGAGGAGAATGGCCGCATTCGGATTCTGGGCGTGGGCATCGAACCTTCGCAGGGCATCCGTAAGGGGGCGGTGGTGGACCTCGCCGCCGCCTCGCAGGCGGTGCGGCTCTCGGTGGATAAGGCCGAGCGCACCTCGGGGCTGGAGATTACCTCGGCCCTCGTCAGTCTGGCCGGGTCGCATGTCTCCAGCATCAACAGCCGCGGCGTGGTGGGCATCAGCCGCCAGGTGGTGGACGATGCCGATGTGCTGCGGGCGATGGAAGCCGCCCGCGCCGTGGCCATCCCGCACAACCGCGAGGTCGTGCATGTCATCCAGCGCGGCTTTACTGTGGACGGGCAGGACGGCATCCGCATGCCGATTGGCATGCACGGCTACCGCATGGAGGTCGAGGCGCACATCATCACCGCCGCTGCCGCCACGGTGGATAACCTGCGCCAGGTGGTGGGCGGCTCCGGGGTGGACGTCACCCAGTTTGTGCTCAACCCGCTGGCCTCGGGCGAAGTGGTGCTGACCGATACCGAGCGCGAGATGGGCGTGGTGGTGTGCGACATCGGCGGCGGCACCAGCGACATGGCGATTTTCATTGAGGGCGACGTCTGGCACACAATGGTGATGGCGGTCGGTGGCAACCACATCACCAGCGACATCGCCCACGGGCTGCGCCTGCCGTTCAGCCAGGCCGAGGAAATCAAGCTCCAGCACGGCCACGCCCTCACCAGCGAGGTGGCCGAAGGCGAGACCTTCCCGGTCAAGGCCTTTGGCGAAGAAGCCCCGGTGAATGTTTCGCGCATGGAACTTGCACACATTATTGAAGCCCGGGTTGAAGAAATCTTCAGCCTGATGCTGCAGGAAATCAAGCGCAGCGGCTACGACGGACTGTTGCCGGCCGGGGTGGTGCTGACCGGCGGCACCAGCCAGTTACCGGGTATCCGCAAGCTGGCCAGCGATGTGCTCGGCCTGCCGGTGCGGCTGGCCGGCCCGGAAAACCTGCGCGGCATGGTGGATAAATTGCAATCGCCCTCATACTCCACCAGCATCGGCCTGATTCAGTGGGCGTTACTGATGAGCGAGGTAGACCCCTCGGTGGCTGCCCGGCCGATCCGGGTGGCGGGGGCGGGCAGTAAAAATGTGCCGCTCGAGAAGCTCAAGGAATTCATCAAGCGCATGCTGCCTTGATGCCAGGAAAAATGAGCGCACGATTAAGTTGCAAGATTTTATGCATAAAGGTATAACAAACTCACCGCTTGTTGTGAAGGACAAGCACACTGGAGGAACCGATGAAACCCAACCCGAATTCTGAATCATTTGCCCGCATCAAGGTGATTGGCGTAGGCGGCGGCGGTTGTAATGCCGTCGAGCGCATGATTGCCGAAGGCCTGCAAGGCATTGAGTTCATCGCCGTCAATACCGATGCCCAGGCGCTGATGCTTTCCAACGCCCAGGTGCGGGTACGGATTGGCGACAAGCACACCCGCGGCCTTGGCGCCGGCGGCAACCCCGAGAATGGCCGCAAAGCGGCCGAAGAATCGGCCGAAGAACTGTACAGCGTGATTAAGGGCGCGGACATGGTGTTCGTCACCGCCGGTATTGGCGGCGGCACCGGCACCGGCGCCGCCCCGATCGTTTCACAGATTGCGCGCGAAGTCGGCGCGTTGACGATTGGCGTGGTCACCCGCCCGTTCACCTTTGAAGGCGCCCGCCGCGGCCAGACCGCCGAGGCCGGCATCTCCAAACTCAAAGAGCAGGTCGATACTCTCATCGTCATCCCCAACGACCGCCTGCTGCAGGTGGTGGATAAGCGCGCCAGCCTCACAGATGCGTTCAGCGTGGCAGATGATGTGCTGCGTCAGGGCATTCAGGGCATTTCGGAACTGATTACCGTGCCGGGCCTGATTAACCTGGACTTTGCCGACGTGCGCACGATTATGTCCGAAGGCGGCGCGGCCCTGATGGCAGTCGGCAAGGCCAGCGGCGAAGACCGCGCCCGCCTCGCCGCCGAGCAGGCCATCACTAGCAGCCTGCTGGACATCACCATTGACGGGGCGCGCGGCATCCTCTTCAATGTCACCGGTGGCCCGGACCTCTCGCTGTTTGAGGTCAATCAGGCGGCCGCCATCATCAAGGAAACCGCCCACCCGGATGTCAACCTCATCTTCGGCGCCGTGATTGACCCGCAGATGGGCGAGGAAATCCGCATTACGGTCATCGCCACCGGCTTTGAGCGCAGCGGCGTGCCGCGCCGCATGTTGCGCAGCCGCCCCAGCGCCCAGCAACTCAGCGCCGCCAACCGCCCAGCCGGCCAGAGCGTGGCAGATGCCTCCGAAGCCGCCCAGCGCGGCGGCCAGCCCCAGGAACTGGAACCGGCTTTCAACCCCGAAGACCTGGACATCCCGACCTTCCTGCGCAAACGCGTTGGAAAATAATCTCTTCCCCTCATAGAGTTCATCCCGGTTCCTCCCGGGGTGGCTTGACCCCTTCACAATCGTCCTCCCCGGTCACCTTCGCCCGGGGAGGATGGTTATTAAGGGGCGGGTAACGAGTAATGAGTAATTGGTAACTGGTAATTTGAAATTTGACGGGCCGCGCAATTTCTGGCGGGCGGTCTGCTTTCCCCCTCACTCATTGACCCGTCACTCGTTCACGCATTGACCCGTTGACCGCCTTCCTTGCTACTCTGTGACTGGCAGGCCGTTAGCCGATGATTTATGACAAATCGGACAAAATTATGTATAGTCAACAGGTCTACAATCGGATAAGATAATAGGCGGTTAAGTAGCATCGGCAGCGTTCGCTGTTTTAATCATTCAACACAGGGCGGCTTTTTGGGAGGGAGACCCCATGAAATCTATTCTTCGTATTATGACAGTAGCCATTCTGGCAATTGCAGTACTGTTCGCCGGGGCGCCGCAGGTGTTGGCGGCCGCCACGTTTACGCTCTCCAGCTTAAGCGGGCAGGATGGCTGGGACGGCGGCATTGTGGCGGGCAACCCGATTGGGTTCGCTGGCAATGTCAGCATTGTGAATACCGAAGCCCACATTGGCAGCCAGTCCTGGCATTATGCGGGCGGCAGTAGTAGCCCGGGGGCTGGCACGCCGTTTTCGCCAGCGGTGGGTAGCGTGGGCTCACCGGATCAGGGTGGCGCGGGCGACCGGGTGATTATCTCGTTCGCATTCAAGGCCGCCAATCCGGGCGATGGCTCGCGTATCAACCTGCATGAAGGGGCGGTCGCCCGGGATGATCGCACCGGCAACAATATCTATCTGGAGGCCGTCAGCGCCACCGAGGTACGGGTGTATATGAACCGCGCCATCGCCGCGGCGCCTTATTTTCAGGAAGTGACCCTCGGCTATGTGGATGCCGCGTCCTGGCATGTGGTTGAGTTGGACACCACCTACGCCACCACTGATCCGGACGACCTCACTACCTGGGGGCTGACAACCTACAAGGTGGATGGGGTTGTGCTGGGCACCGAGACTCCCTGGGCGCACTGGTGGCGGCACAAGAACAGCTATACTTATGCCCCGGGCTCGGGCATCAAGTTCGCCAGTTCCTTTAATGACGGCTCGCATGCCGGTTTTTATGTGGATGATGTCAGTATTCGCGTCATTGACAGCAATACCCACGCAACGCTGGCGGCCTACAGCACCAGTTTTGAAGCGACTGGCGATTTCCCGGCTATCCCGGACGCGCCCGTCAGTGGCGAGTTCAGCGAATCATTTAATCAGATCCTGATTGCTTTTGACGCCGACCTCTACAACCCGGGCGGAGATACTGTAGCAGATGATGTCACCAACCCGGCCAATTACCTGCTCTTTCAACCCGGCCCGAACACGGTCTTTGACACGGTCGAGTGCAGTACCGGCCTGCAACCGGATGATGTACAAATAACGATTAACAGCGTCGGCTATAGCAACGGCGGGGGTGGCGGCCCCTATGAAGTCACCCTGAACCTGAATGGCGGCGCGGACCTGGATGAGGGCGACTACCGCCTGCTGGTGTGTGGCACCACCTCACTGGTGAACCAGGTGGGTGTGCCATTGAACGATGCCCCCGGAACTGATTCGGCCTATGACTTCAGCATTCTGGCCGCTGCCGCTGGTGGAGCGGGAGCGGCCGCGGCCGGAGCCGATACGGGTGGCGTGGAAGCCGGTTTTGCCCTGCCCGCCACTGGCTTCGCCCCCGGCGTGGTCACTAACCTGCCCGCCCAACCCGCCGAACTGGCCTACGCCAGCACGGATTTGGTATTGAGCATCCCTTCATTAGATGTAGAGACCGCCATTGTCGGTGTGCCGCAGGGGCCGGACGGCTGGGACGTGAGCTGGCTCGGTCAGCAGGCCGGCTACCTGTATGGCACGGCCTTCCCGACCTGGGCTGGCAATACGGTGATCACCGCCCATGTGGGGGATGCCAACAACAATCCCGGCCCCTTTGCGAATCTGGCTGACCTGCAACACGGCGACACGATTGAAATCGCCGCTTTCGGGCAGACCTACGTCTACGAAGTGCGCACCACCAACAGCCTGCGCCCGACCGACATGCGCGCCTTTGCCAGCAGCGAGTACGACATCCTGACCCTCATCACCTGCGAAGGTTTTGATGCTCGCACCGGCGAATACGCCGCCCGCCGCGTCGTCACCGCCGAGCTGGTGGAAGTGCGCTAATCAGACAGCGGGCTTCAGACCGCTGCGCCATCACAAATCCCCCCGCGCGTTCCCGCGCGGGCGGTTTGTTATCCCCCTCACTCATTGCCACATTGACCCATTGACTTCTTGACTACAACCCCATATATGCCAGTAAACCCGAAAAACAGATATACTTCTCCATATATGGCGTTAAATTCTGCATCAGGGGCCCTGTCGAGGCAGAATCAGAGAAGGAGCCTGGGATGGCTGATGCTGTCGTAGCTACCGAGGGACTGACCTTTTACTATGGCCGCCAGCGCGGCATCGAAAATGTTTCGCTTTCCATTCAACCCGGCGAGGTCTTTGGCTTTCTCGGCCCCAACGGAGCCGGCAAGACCACCACCCAGCGCGTGTTGCTGGATGTGCTGCGCCCCCAGCGCGGCCGGGCCACGCTGTTCGGGCTGGATAGCCGCAAAGAGGGCGTGGCCATCCGGCGGCGGGTGGGTTACCTGCCGGGTGAGTTGAGCCTGCCCAAAACCCTCACCGCCCGCCAGTTCCTGGAGAGCATGGCCCGCATTCGGGGCGTGACCGACCGGCGACTGCTCTATGACCTGTGCGAACGGCTGGAACTCGACCCCAGCCGCCGTTTGCGCCAGTACTCGCGCGGCAACAAGCAAAAGGTCGGGCTGGTAGCGGCCATGCTGCACCAACCCGAATTGCTGATTCTGGATGAGCCTACCAGCGGGCTCGACCCGCTCGTACAGCAAACCGTGCTGGAGCTGGTGCGGGCGGCGCGGGCCGAAGGACGCACAGTGTTTTTCTCTTCGCATGTCTTGTCCGAAGTGCAGGCCGTCTGCGACCGGGTCGGCATTATCCGCGCCGGGCGGCTGGTCGCGGTGGAACGGGTGGATACGCTGGTGAAACAGCAGTTCCGCCGCCTGCATCTCACGCTTGACCGGTTGCCGCCAATGGACGCCTTTGAAAAACTGGAAGGTGTGCGCGAACTGGCGCGCCACGAGAAACGCATCTCGCTGGAAATCCGCCAGAATCTGGACGCCGCCATGCGAACCGCGCTGGAGTACGGCCTGCTGGATATCGAAGAGCAGCCGGTCACGCTGGAAGACATCTTCCTGGCGTATTACGGCAACCACGGCGGCAAGGAGAACGGCAATGCTTAATTTTCTGCGCTACGAACTGGCGAACCTGCGCGGGGCCACGCTTGGCTGGGCGCTGGCGGTGGCGATGTTCGCCTGTGTGTATGTGGCCTTCTACCCCTCCCTGCCGCCCGAAATGACCCAACTGGACTTGAGCCAGATTGAGCTGTATCAGGCCATCGGCAGTTTCAATATGAGTACCTTCGAGAATTATGTCGCTTCGACCATCCTGCTCTTTATGGCGGTCATCGCGGTGGTGTTTGGCATTACCATCGGCACCCATGCGCTGGCCGGCGAAGAAGAAGATGGCACCCTGGAACTGCTGGTCACCCTGCCGCTGACGCGCGCCCAGGTCGTGCTGGTGAAAGGCATCGCCATTTTGCTCTCAATTTTTGCGGTGCTGGTGCTGGCGGGGGCGGGCCTGACTCTGTTATTCATCACCATGCGGGACCAGATCCAAACTGACCTCACGCCCTGGCAGTTGTTTCAGGTGGTGCTGAATGCCTGGCCGCTGACCAGCGCTTTTGCCATGTTCGGCCTGTGGATGGGCGCCTACTTGCCCAGCCGAAAACTGGCCAGCGGGGCAGCCATCGGGCTGTTTCTGGCGAGCTTTCTTGGCAATAACCTGGCCGGTATGGTCGAAGGACTGGCGGGGATTGAAAAATACTCACTGTTTCACTATTACAATGTCAGCGTGGAGGTCTTCACCGAGGGCGTGGCTGCCAGCGATGTGCTGACGCTGGTGGGGGCATTGCTGGCTTTCTGGCTGCTGGCCGGGCTGGCTTTTCAGCGGCGCAACCTGACGGCCGCTGCGTGGCCGTGGCAGCGGGTGGGGAGCAAAACCCGGTAATTGGTAACCGGTAACTGGTAATGAGTAATTGGT
>JANJTX010000108.1 GCA_024710875.1 Anaerolineales bacterium
TCAGGTTGCGCCGGGCCAGCAACCACAGCGCCGCCGGCTTCAATGCCTCCTCCACCAGCGGCACCACCACCGCCACCCCCAACAGGGCCAGCAGGGCGATGCCCCGATCGGCCAGCAGCGGCATCAGCAACTCCAGCACCACCTCGGTTTCCGGCAGTGGCTGCGTTTCAATGTAGTTCTGGATACGTGCCCCGGCCTGCAACAACGCCGGGTTGGCCGCCAGGTACACCCCTATCACCAGTATCCCACCCACCAGAAAGACCAACTCCACCAGCAAAATCAACAAGGGCCCAAGCGTCAGCCCCCCCGCCAGCACCCCCCAGAACATCTGCGGTGCATCGTTCACCAGATTGCGGCGCGCCAGCCACACCAGCCAGAAAACCGGCAGGCTCATCCCCAGCAGGTGCAGCGGCGGCAGAGCGAAAAACGCCAGCCACGGCACAAATGAAGCCCCGAAGCCCACCGCCACCACCAGCGGCAGAACCAGCAGCCACAGCCCCGGCCGGTAAAACCTGCGCCAGCCAGACTCAGGCCCCAGCACGGCCGCCCGCCGCCCCACCAGCCGCAGTAACGCATACCCGGCCGAGGGCGCCAGCAACCCGCCCACCAGCAGCATCCCGCTGGCGTTGAGCACGCTGGGCGTCGCCAGCGCCAGCCCGGCCCCGGGCGCAAACAATTGCAGCAGGCCTGCCAGCGCCATCGCCACCGCCAGCCCCAGCAACATCAGCGCCGCCAGCGCGCTCACGCCGAATTGGGCCAGCGTCAGCCAATGCACGGGTCGCGCCGCTTTCTGCTCCCCAACTTGTATTGCTTCGCTCATTGCTCGCTGACCGTGATGCTCAAGACGATGTCGCCCGGCGCGGCCGCCGGGTTGCTGGATGGGTCGCGCGGCGTAAGGTTGAGGGCTACATCCAGCCCGGAAATCACCTCGCCGAAAATAGTGTACTGGCCGTTCAGGTGCTCGGCCGGGCCATGCGTGATGAAGAACTGGCTGCCGTTGGTCGTCGGGCCGGCGTGCGCCATCGCCACCAGCCCCGGCCGGTCAAACGTCAGCCCGGACTCGACCTCCAGCCCGAAGTAATAGCCCGGGTTGCCAGAGCCGGTGCCGCTCGGGTCGCCGGTTTGCGAGACGAAGCCCGGCAGCACCCGGTGGAAGGTCACACCGTTGTACCAGCCCTGCTCCACCAGAAACAGAAAACTGCTCACCGTAAACGGCGCGGCTTCCGGCAGCAAGCGGATAACGATATCGCCCTTCTCGGTGTGCAGGGTCGCCAGGTACGTCTGGCTGGGGTCCACCGCCAGCGGCGGGCACTCATGGAACTGGCGCGGCTCCAGCAGCGTGAGCTGGGTCGGGTAGTTCAGTATCAAATAGAAGAAACTCGAAACCTGGGCCGAACTCAACCCGTTCGGATTGCCAGCCGCCGCCTGCTGCAGGATAATGTCCATCTGCTCGCCGAGGTTCAGGCTCTGGCCATTCAACAGCGCAAACGGCGCGCTGGGGATACCCAATGCCAGCCCGGCCTCCCACGCCGCCTCGGCCTGGGCCGCCAGTTCCGGGCTGGTCAGGTCGGCCGCGAACTGGGCAGTATCCAACTCCAGCTCGGCCGCCCGCTCTAACAGCCAGACCTCAAACGCTTCCGACGTCAGCCCGGCGGTTTCGGTCGCCCACTCGGTATAGCGGCCATACAGGATGTCATGCATCTCCCAGAACTTGCCCTGCCGCCCGGCGGCCTCGGCCGCCAGCATCGCCAATGCCGATTTGTCATTGAGCGGCTCTTCGGCCGTACCAATCAGCGGGAAGTGGCGGTACACAATCCGGA
Organism: Anaerolineales bacterium; assembly: GCA_024710875.1. Taxonomy (GTDB): domain Bacteria; phylum Chloroflexota; class Anaerolineae; order Anaerolineales; family UBA11579; genus SCUK01. Next base: position 1,821 of record JANJTX010000108.1, read on the forward strand.
CATCCTCGGGGTAATTCTGCTGCATGAAGGCCAGCGCCGGCGCAAAAGCCGCGCAATAGGCGCACTGGAAGTCCGAGTACACCACAAAAGTCACATAGGCATCGTCCGGGCCGAGCGTCCAATCGCCCGGCTGGGGGTTCATCAGCGGGTTGGGTGCGCTGGCAGCCGCATCGCTCACCGCCGTACAGCCCGGGCCGGTTGGCGGCAGGGCCGCGGTTTCGCTGCTGGCGGCAGCCTCCGTGGCGGGCGCGGTCTCCGCGGCACTCGGCTGGCAGCCCGCCAGCCCCAGCCATACAGCGGCAAAAAGAATCATCAGATAGGTTCGCATCTTGCACCTTTAGAGGGAGGAGTGAACAGGCGCGGGTTTCGGCCTGCGAATCGCATTATTTTACCAGCAGGCCCAGACAACGGTTTCAGACCGCGGGCTTCAACCCGCTGCGTTAGCCACCGCCCCTGGCAAACTGCTTCAGACAGTGGGCTTCAGCCCACTGCGCCCACACACTTACGCCCGCAACCCTGCACACTCGCCCGGGATGCAATATAATGGGGGCGCACCAGACCACCGCACGGAGACGACCACGATGACCGATTTTCAATTTGTTATGCGCAAAGGCCCCAGCATTGGCAAAGCCTACACCCTTGCCAAGAATGAGCTGTTTGTCGGCCGCGATATTTCCTGTGACATCGCCATCAACGACTCCGAGATTTCCCGCAAGCACGCCCATCTGGTGCGCGTGGCCGAAGGCTATGCCATCGAAGACCTCGGCTCCACCAACGGCACATTCATCAACGAAGTGCGCATCTCGGGCCAGGCCATGCTGCAACCCGGCATGCTGGTGCGCATGGGCGACAATGTCGTGCTGGCCTACGAACTGGCGCAGGACCCGCAGGCCACAATTGCCTCCAACCCAGCCCGCGAACCGCTCCAGCCCGCCGCCCCGGTCTATGCCCCGCCGCACCAGCCCACGTACACGCCGCCCGCCCCGCACCCCCAGCCAGACTACGCCGCGCCCTCTGATTACGCCGGCGGCTATGCCGGGCAAATCCCCGAGAGCCCGCCGATGACCGGCAGCCTGCCCAAACCCGCCAACCCCAATCGCCGCTTGCTGCTCATCGGCTGTGGCGCGGCTCTGTTCATGGGCGCCTGCATTTGCGTCAGCCTGCTCTGGTACATTGACGCCAATTTCCTCTGGTGCGATGTCTTCGGCGGCCTCATCCCGGCCTGCCGCTAACCCCAAACGCAAAACCG
>JANJTX010000111.1 GCA_024710875.1 Anaerolineales bacterium
GTGCCTAGTATGATAAAAAACACAGGACACAGCAGATCGTTCGTGCCTAGGTCTGGAAGACCGTCACAGAGCATTGATCGCTGTGTCCAGTTTGTGTTAGAACCCGAACAGTTGGGTGGGCATAAAGCCCGAATTGCTAGATCGGGTCTATACACATTATACAAACTTTGCCGGAGGTCGCACATGTCTCAATTCTTCATCGGTATCGATATTTCCAAAGCCACCTGTGACGTTGCTGATAGCCAGGGGAATTTCCTTGGCACCTTTCGACGTACACCTGACGGCCTGACCCAGCTGAGTGCCTGCCTGGTTCAGCAGGCACCAGCCCTGATTGTCATGGAAGCTACCGGCGGACTTGAAAAACCGGTTCTGGTTGAGTTGCTCAAGGCTGGATTGGTGGTTGCACTTGTAAACCCCAAACGGGTACGCGAGTTTGCCAAAGCCAGCGGCCAACTCGCCAAAACCGACCGCCTGGATGCCCTGATTATCGCTCGTTTTGCTCAGGCTATCCGTCCCAAACCCACGCTGTTGCCCCCCGTCGAACAACAACAACTCGGCGAGTTGCTCACCCGCCGCCAGCAATTGCTCAAAATGCTGGTCAGCGAAGGCAATCGCGCCGAAACGACCAGCCCAGTGCTCCTGGAATCGCTGCACCGAATGCAGGCCGCCCTGCAGGATGAACTCGTCCGCATCGAAGCTGCCATTGAGGCCCTCGTCGCCTCCCAACCCGAGTGGCAGGCCGAGCTACACAATCTTGAAAGTTGCAAAGGTGTGGGAACCATCACCGCCCTCACACTCAAAGGCCATCTCCCTGAACTGGGCAAACTGGATCATAAGCAGGTTGCCGCCCTGGTTGGCCTCGCCCCGATGAACCATGACAGCGGGTCCCGCCGCGGCAAACGCTTCGTCACCGGTGGCCGTAGTGAGGTCCGTTCCGTTCTCTATATGGCGACCATCTCGGCCAGTCGTCACAATCCGCAAATCCGATCCTTCTACCATTCCTTGCTTGACCGAGGCAAACCCAAAAAACTCGCCCTGACTGCCTGCATGCGCAAACTTCTCTCTATTCTTAACGCCATGGCACGCGATAACTCCCCTTGGATCTGTCCCGTAGCTCTTGACGCCTAACACAGTTGACGCCTAACACAGTTGCTCTGTGGTAAAGACTTTGCGTGACCACCCCCAATCTACAATCAAAAATCCAAAATCAACAATCCGCAATGTCGCCTTTCCCGCAATTGTCCGCCGCCCGTCAATCGTGTACAATCTTTGATAGGCGAAATATAGAGTGAGGACGACTATGGCTAAAAAGAATGAGCCGCAACATGAATCGATGGTGCTGTACACCGCCTGGCAACGCTATGCCGAGCTGGACCACAACGCCAACCGGGTGGGCGACCAGCACAAACGCTTAAGCGCGGCCGTCATCAGCCTGGGCGTGCTGACCGTCATCGTGGCCGTCGCCACCGATAGCTTCAAACTCGAGTTGCCGTTTAACGTCCTCATCGCCCTGCGCCTGCTGCTCACCCTGTTGCCGCTGGCCGGGGCGGCCCTGCTGGCCTTCACCAGCAAATTCCAATTCGGCGAACGCTGGCAGGCGCTGCGCTCCGGCGCCGAAGAAATCCGCAAGGAAATCTACCAGTACCGCACCGTGCTGCAAGCCAGCAAGGAACGCGACCTGTGGCTGGGCGACCGGCTGGCCGCCATCCAGCGCCAGGTGCATGAACTGGTGGGCGGCGACCTGGTGCTCAAGCCTTACACCGGGCACATCCCACCCACCCACTTCGCCCATGACCCCAACTCCGACCCGGGCTTCAATGACCTGCTGGCCAATGACTACCTGCGCTACCGCCTGCAAAACCAGCTCGACTGGTACACCAACAAACTGACCCGCTTTGCCCAGGAGCGCAACCTGTTCCAACTGGCCGTGTACGGCTTCAGCGTACTGGGCTCCATTCTGGCCGGGCTGGCCTGGCTGTTCGCCACCCTGCCGGTCTGGGTCGCCGTCACCAGCTCGGCCGCCGCCGCCCTGACCGCCTGGATGGAACTGCGCCGCATGGAAAGCGTGGTGCAATCCTACAGCCGGGTGTGCCTGGAACTGGGCATCCTGCGCGACCGCTGGCTGGCGCTGGAACCCACCCGCCGCACCGGCGACCAGTTCTTCAAGCTGGTGGTCAGCGCCGAACGTGTCTTGTGGAGCCAGCACAACAAAGTCTTGAGCGGCGTCAATCAGGCCGGGGCCGAAGCCGCCCCGGATGAACGCGACCTGCTGTTTGTCACCCTCAGCCAGCCGGTACCGGATGCGCTCGAAGAAGCCCTCAAGCTCGAAAACCTGGCTGAGGGCGTGGTGGGCAGCGGCGAACCCGACCTCAAGGAAACCGGCAAACAGGCTGAAGCCCAGTCCAGCGCCGAAAGTGACCAGAAAGAAACCGCCCTGGATGCCGCCCGCGAAGAATATCTGGCCGAGGAAGGCCAGACGGACATCGACGTGGATTCCGACCCGGACCGCGTGAGCGCCCGCGACCGCCGCGAACGCCGCGCCCGCCCGCACGCCTTTGTGGTCATGCCCTTTGGCCGCAAGCCCGGCAAGGACGGCCAGTGGATTGACTTCAACGCCATCTACAACGACCTCATCAAGCCCGCCCTCGACCTGGCCGGTTTTGAGCCCTTCCGCGCCGATGAAGCCTCCACCAGCGGCGACATCCTGACCGACATGTTCCAGGAACTGCTGCTGGCCGACCTGGTGATTGCGGACATGAGCATTGACAACGCCAATGTCTTTTACGAAATCGGCATCCGGCACGCCTTCCGCAAACGCGGCATCGTGCACATCCAGTCCGGGCGGGCCTACATGCCCTTTGACGTCTTCAACGTGCGTACCATCCCCTACCATCTGGACAGCAGCGGCAAGCCCGACCCGGAAGAACTGGTCAAGGACATTCAGGCGATTGCACGCGTGTGCCGCGATACTTACAAATCAGACCAGGACGCAGTCCACAGCCCGGTCTTCAACCTGCTCACCGGCCTGGACGAGCCGGAACGCAAGCACCTGCGCACCCCGCTGGCGACCGGCTTCTGGCGCGAACACAACGAGTGGCAGGCGCGCCTGGAAATCGCCCAGCGCGAAAAACGCATCGGCGATATCCTGCTGCTGACCGAAGAAATCAGCAACCCGCTGATTAAGGAAGAAGCCATCACCGAGGCCGGGCGCGCCCTGCGCAGTCTGAACCAGCATGCGCTGGCGATTCAGCAGTACCGCGCCGGGCAGTCCCTCAGCCCCAGCAACCTGACCTTTCGGCGCGAGGAAGCCTTCCACCTTAACCGCCTCGGGCGGCGCGATGAAGCGATTGTCAAGCTGGAGCGCATCATCGAAGACCAGCCGCGCGACACCGAATCGATTGCCTACCTCGGGCGCATCTACCGCGAGATGTGGAGCGAAAGCTGGCAGGACATCGCCGAAGAGCGCGCCCGCCTGGAAGCCGCCTACAAGTCCTCGCACTGGCTGGTCAAGACCATCCAGACTTACCTCAAAGGCTACAAGTACGACCAGAACGACACCTACCCGGGTATTAACGCCCTGACCTGGACCCTGATTCTGGATGACCTGGCGCGCAAATTCCAGGAGCGGCGCAACCCGGATGTCAATGCCATCCGCGCCATCCTGCCGACCCTGCAAGGGGCGGTGCGCTTTGCGCTGGAATCGCAAATCAATGACGAAACCAGCGACTACTGGACGCTGGCCTCGCTGGCGGAGTTGTACGTCACCACCGCCAAAGACATCCGCACCGTGCAGCAGGCCTACCGCAAAGCCCTGACCGCCAGCAAGAAAAATGCTTTCTTCCTCGATTCCTCGCTGGGGCAGTTGAAAGTGCTGGAGAACCTGTGCTTCCGGCCGCAGTTTGTGGCCGCCGGCCGGGCGATTTTGCAGGAAGAGCTGGCACGCATCACGGGCGGGGCCGGGCAAACCGCCGAAACCGCCGCCGAAGCCGCCACGGAAGAACTGGTCTTCCTGTTTGCCGGCCACATGATTAATGACCCCGTGGCCGACCCGCCCGCCTTCCCGGCCGGCATGGAAGAAGAAGCCCGCACCCGCATCGCCGCCGAACTGGACCAGTGGGTGGCGGATGGCAACGACCTGGCGATCACCGTGGGCGCCGCCGCCGGGGGCGACATCATCTTCATTGAAGAGTGCCTGAAACGCAACCTGCGGATTGAAATCCTGCTGCCCTACGAAGAGCCGCGCTACCTGCAACGGCTGGTAGCCAGCGCCGGCGAAGAGTGGACCAACCGCTTCTACGACATCCGCAACTGCGAGACGGTCACCATCCGTATTCAGGGTGATTACCTCGGCGAGCCACGCCCCGGCCAGAACGTGTACGAACGCAACAACCGCTGGGCGATGTTCTCGGCGATGATACGCGGCATAGACAAGGTGCGCTTCCTCGCCCTCTGGGATGGCCGGGCCGAACAGAACACTTACGGAGCGGTGATTCATGACATGGTGGAAGATGCCCGCGGCCTGGGGGCGCGCGTGCGCCATCTGGACACCACCAAGTTTGAGTACTTCCAGGGCTCGCGCCAGCGGGTGTTCTCGGCCATGGATGCGCTGGCTTCAACGGCAGACTCGCAGCCGACCCGCAAACGCCGGCCGCGCGCCGCCGATGAAATCGAAGCCGCCCTCAAGAAAGAGAACGGCAAGCCCTGACCCCACCAACAAAAACTCCCGCTTTTCGGCGGGAGTTTGTTTTCGGCTAATCCGTAGCGCTCTGTTTGCTGCGCTGCACGAACTGGTTCAGGTTGCCCAGAAAGGCGCCCACCTGCTCCGGCGGGATTTCCCACACAAAGCCGTCATCCTTGACCAGCAGCAGGGTGATGTTTAGATCCGTGAAGACCACCGAGCGAGTGTACTTTTTCAACGGGCGGCGGTAAGAGGCCTCCAGCCCGCGCTCGGTGCTGCCAAAGGCCAGCGCCAGCCCCAGTACCGGCGGCGCGGCACTCGCGCTCGCGTGCTCTATCAGTTCGTCCATCGCCGCGTCAAACGCCCGGATGTAATCCGGCGGTTGGGGCTGGTCGCCACGCGCCGCCACAAAATGGTTCGGGCGGGCGGCCCAACTGGCAACGGCGGCTTGTACGGCTTCGGTTTCCATTGGCTACTCGCGACCGGGAGTAATCGCTCCCGGTCCACCAGAAGCGGCTACTGGCTGTCTTTGGCGGCCAGGTAGCGTTCCGGGTCGGCTTCAAAGGCGGCCAGGCAGTTGGCGGCGCAGAAATAATAGGTCTGGCCCTGGTAGTCGGCTGTCCATTCGGCCTTTTCAGGGTTGATGCTCATGCCACATACAGGGTCAACAGTCATCGGGTCGTCCTCCTCGGGTTGGGTTCATTCTAAGCGGCCAGTAACTGGCCGGATTAATGATGCTCGTGATGGTCGTGGTCGCCTTCGCCGGAGAGGAATTTCTGCGGGTCTTTGTCAAACGAAGACTTGCAGCCGGGGGCGCAGAAATAATACATCTGGCCACCGTACTCGCTCGTCCACATGGCAGATGCGGTATCCACTTCCATCTGGCATACCGGGTCAATCGCTTTCATGAGTTGCTCCTTTTCCTGGTCTTAACTTGCCCGCGGGCGTTTGAAGGTGGCGTAGTGAACCAATTGACTTTCGCCGGAATCATAGGTCACCGTCCGCGATTTGGTGGCATCCAACACCCAGCCTTCTCGTTCCAGGCGGGCGCGCACGAACTCATAGCGCTCGTCGCGTTCGGGAGATACCTCCCCAACCCACGAGACGATTTCCGTGCCGTCATCGTAAATCACATCCAGCGTTTCAAAATTTTCCATGCCAGTCTCCAGACGCTACGATAGTGGTTGCCAGATTATACAACCAGAAATGCAGGAGTATAATCAGCCCCTGTGCCATAAAGGAACTCCACTTGAAAAGCAACCGCATCACACCGATTCTGCTGATCATCTTCACCAACCTGCTGGGGGCGGGGGTGATTTTCCCGATTCTGCCGCTGTACGCCGTGACCGAAATGGGCGCCACCGTCTTTCAGGCCTCGGCGCTGGCGACGGCCTACTTCGCGGCCCAGTTTCTCGCCTCGCCGGTGCTGGGCGGTTTGAGCGACCGCTACGGCCGCCGCCCACTGCTGATTGTGAGCCAGGTCGGCACCGTGATTTCGTTCATCCTGTTCATTTTTGCGCCGGAAATCGGGGCGTGGCTGGATGGCCTGGGCTTCTACGCCGGCATGTCCGGCGGGCTGTTCATGCTGTTCGTGGCCCGCACGCTGGATGGCATCACCGGCGGCAACATCTCCATCGGCCATGCGGTCATCTCGGATGTCAGCACGCCCCAGAACCGCACCCAGAACTTTGGCCTGTTCGCGGCGGCGCTGAATGCCGGTATCATCTTCGGCCCGGCCTTTGGCGGCCTGCTGGTGGGCTTTGGGTTTCGCGCCCCCTTCATCGGGGCGGCCATTATCACCACCCTGACCCTGCTACTGACGATGTTCACGCTCAAAGAGACCCTGGGCGCCAACGAGCGCACCCGCCCCGGCCTGCCAAACGAACGCCTGCCTTTACGCGCGATTCTCACCCACCGCACGCTGCTGCCGCTCTACCTGCTGGCCTTCCTCGCCATCTCGGCCTTCGCTGCCATCCCGCCGACCTTTGCGCTGTACGCCGAGCGGGTGCTGTTCCCCAGCGCGACGCCCACCGAGGTCGCCCAGCGGGTGGGCGCGGTGCTGGCGTTCATTGGCATCGCAGCGGTGGTTACGCAGTTGGGGCTGCTCAAGCCGCTGGTGGCGCGTTTGGGCGAGCGGCGGCTGGCGTTGCTGGGTTTTGGGGTGTGGATGGTGGTCTTCCTGCTCATCCCGCTGTTCCGCAACCCGTGGCTGGTGACGGCCTTGTTTGGCCCGTTTGCCTTTGCACGCGGCGTGATTGACCCCAGCCTGCAAAGCCTGATTGCGCAGCAGGCCACGGCGCGCACGCGCGGCCAGTTGCTGGGGCTGTTTCAGTCCTCGCAAAGTCTGGCGTTCATATTTGGGCCGCTGTGGGGCGGGCTGGTGTTTGAAGCCATCGCCCCACAGGCGGTGTACTGGTTCGGCTCCGGGTTCATGTTGCTGGGCCTGCTGCTGGCCTTCCGCCTGCGCCGCGTGCCGCAGGTGGCCGAAGCCGAAAGCCCGGCAGCAGCCGGGCATTAGATAGAAGCGCTACCAGAATCAACCCCCCGGAGGTTTAGAACCTCCGGGGGGTTCGTTTAACAGCCTACTCCTCCGCCAGCAGTTTGTAAGCCAGGGTGGCGGCGGCCAACCCCTGCCCGAAGGCCGCCAGCACATTCTGCGGCGTGAAGTCCGCCAGGGTCAGGCTGCGGGTGAAGAACAGGGCCGCCAGCCCCAGCCCGGCCGAGACCGCCGCGGTGAGCCACAGCGCCGCCCGGCCCTCCAGCCCGAGGGCGGTTTTGAGGGCCTGAATGAGCGGCATGCCGATGCCGCCCGCCAGCCAGTACAACAGTTGTTCCATGGTTGCTTCTCCTTGAAATGACTCGTGATTCGATACTCAATTCCCGCATCTCGTTACCAGTTACGAGTTACCGCTTCTACCTACTCCACCAGAGCGCCAAACAGCCAGCCGCCGGCCGCGCCGAGGAAGGCCAGCGCCAGCGGCCATAGGACGGCATGGGCGGCACGCGCGGCCCGCTCCAGGGCTTCCACCCGGCGCAGCAGGCCGCCGGGCTGGCGCGGCGGCCCCTGAAGC
>JANJTX010000180.1 GCA_024710875.1 Anaerolineales bacterium
TGCATTCGAGAAGCATTTAAAGTAACTCTGCTGTCCGCGGCAAGGACAATTCCCTCAGGCCCCTTGAAAGCAATTCCCAGTGACATGGCACTCCCTCTCAGAACATTTGTGCGTTTTGACTCAATCTTCTCAGTCAAATTATAATGGACAAACTGTCTCGCTTTCATAACAATTACGACGGTTGCGTAAGGCGCCTTTTATACCGACAACGATTTGCTCTTAGCTGCCGTTATGGGTTACTTTTCGCCCTTACAGGACCGACTTGACGCTGCTAGCAATATCCTGCGGCCACACTCGACAGGCGTTGCCCTCTGGTTTTAGCCGCTCAAACTCCTCAAGCGGAATGACACGCGTCAGCGTCAAATCAATTTTGTAGCCATCATCCCAGGGGGCGCCATCGTAGAAGGATCGCCGGCCGTAGCGATGGCTGGCAGAATAGAGTCCCACCCACTGCTGCCCCTCGTATTCCTTTATCAAGCAGGCGATCTCGTATTCCGATTCCCAGCGCTCAAAAACCACGCCAAAGCCGCTCGGCTCGAAGGGGTCAATCATGAAGCGATCCAGGTAGGGCGGCTTCGGCATCCCGTCCTTCTCCCGGTAGGGTCGCCCGGCATCCTTCTCTTCGGAGCGGTACATGTACCACTGGCCGCAATACCACCACTCCTTTTGCTCTTTCGGGAAGAGCGCCAGAATCGGGTTGGGAGGGACGACCAGTTCGAATAGGGGTTTGAACAGGGCATTCAGTATTTTCAATGAGTCGTTCATCGGTTCCTCTTTCTCGTGGACTTGCTTTTGACGGCCTCCAGAATTGCGATCCGTCTCTCTTCGGGGGTCAATGTCATTGCCGCCGCGCGGTCTTCGTCCGACCTCATCGGCACAAAGACTCTGAATTTCTCCTGCCGACGCGAGGGTCGTTTTTGTCTGAACAATTCCTTTACAGCAAATGTAATCCTTGGTGTTGCCCTGCCGCCTTTGAGGTAATGCGCAAGATTACTCGGCCCAAGGGCCGCTCTGAGATTTGCCATTTTTGTAATGTCCTTCGCCAACAAAGGCTGTCCTCCGCCCTCCTCTTCATACATCTCCACAAGTTTTTTTAATTCAAGCCTCCACGTGCGGGTATTCATCTCGAATAACCGGCGCAGTTTTTCATACGTTTGCTTCCCGCATGGCCGGTTATTCGAGATCATTGTCACTGTCTTGGGGTGCAATCCGACTAACTCCCCTATTGCCTTGGCCGCCTGGTTTTTGCTCAACCCTTCCTTGGTGACAAGCAACTCTATAAGCTTGTTGGTAATCGTTGCAGAGCTGCGCATCTTTGGGGGCGGCGGGTCATAGGTCAGCATGGGCCGTATCCGGCCCTTCTTCCTTGGCCGGTCGTCGCCATCAGCAACCTCAATTTTCTTGATGATCCGCTTTGCCGGGGCTTCAAGTTGTTTGCCGCCGTAGAGCGGCGTCAGCCCTCGTCGCTCCCTCTCTCGGCGAACATATTCGAGCTTATCAATGAACCGGTCGAAGTTCTTGTCGGAGGCTATCCCATTGCAAACCGCACATGCAGCTACGAGATTTTCCTGTCTGTGTGTCTGCTCGAAAGCCCACGGGAAAATATGGTCAATGACCTCAGCCTGACCGCCGCAATACACGCAGGAATAGTTGCCCTCTTGCATTACCTGGTCGGTTACTGATTTTGGAATTTTGGGGCGTTTCTGTCCCATGAGGCCACCTCGCTACACTTTTTGATTGTAAATCGCACGCTACCCCCCGCTACCACCCTAATTCATGGCTTGGGCTGGTAGTCTGGCGTTGACGAACCACCAGCGGGCGGCGAGCAGGAATTACGGCCGCCGGCGCCTGAATCTGCGGGTCCCGACCAGCAATGTAGTGCCGCAGCAGCTGCACCTGGACAATAGCGCTGACCGGGATATCCAGGAAGCACTCGTAGAACTTCACCCGCCGCCAGGGTAGGTGACCGATGTTCCAGGTGCGCGCATTCTCGACCGAGAAGGTCAGGATCACGAACTGGTGCCGGGCGCCGTGGCGATCGTAGGTATGAGACAGTGCCCAGGACACGGCTTCGGCGTCGCTGGCATCCACCGACCAGACCGGCGACTTGATCGCCTGGTCGCGGGCGATCTGCTGCCAGGCAGCCAACGTCGTACAGTGCGTAAGCAGGGCGGGGACCGGCAGGGGCATCGGTCAGTTCCGGGCAGGGTTGGTGAGGAAACGAGCGCGGATGGCTTTGCGCAGGCTCTCGGGATTGCGGCTGGCCGGCGGTATCCAGGGCAGGGAGAGGGCGGCAAAGACATCCGCTTCTTCGGGGGTGACGGCAGCCATACTGCACTGACTGCCGCGGGTGCAGGGCTGGTCGTTCTGTTTGCGGTGCTGGTGGAGGGTGTTGTCTGCGAGATGCCAACCCAGCTGATTGATGTGATTGACCAGGGCGAGGTTGAATTCCGCCGAACCGGTGCGCAGGAGGTAGACCAGGCCCCAGTGGGCGGGGTCGTGGACCAGGAAGAGGTCGAGCTTCAGCGGGTGGTCGGGGTGACTGAGCTGCTTGTAGCGGTCGCCGCCCTTGACGAGGGTCCAGCCCGTTTGGGCCAGTACGGCCGGCAGGGCCAGCAGGGTGGGGGAGGGGGCGTCGGGGATCGGCTGGCCGAACATGTCCGTGGCCGTGGCCGGCTGAACCTGGGCGACGATCTCGATGTCTTTGACCACGGTGCGCTGGCGCCGGATGCTGCCGGCAATCGCCAGGCGGACGGCATGCGGCCGGAGGGCGGCGGCGAATTCCTGGGCGAGCGGCAGGGCCTGCTCGATGGGGGTGGGGAGGATGGGGGAATCGGACATGTCAGCTCACCACGATGTCGGCGAACTCGCCGCCGGCGTATTTCTCTTTGAGGCTCAACTCGGGCGGGGCGCTCTTCGGCACCGGGTCGCCATAGCGCAGCTTGTGGATAATCAGGGCGGCATTGATTTTGTTGGCTGCGCCCCAGGCCAGCATGTCGGTGACGTACTGGCGCGGCAGGCAGGCCAACTCGGAGCGCACCGGCTCCCCGATGGGCTCGCGGTAACCGGCCAGAGCTTTGATGTTGACTGGGTCGGGAGGTGGGGCTGTTTGAGTTGGACCAGCAGCAGCAGGACGCGGGGGGCTACTGCTGCTACTAGACTCAGGATTAATAGACTCTTTTTTCTTCTTTCTTTCTTCTTTCTTTTGTGAGTCCGATTTCCGTACCAGTACCGGTACAGTTTCCGTACTAGTTGCTGGTACGATTTCCGTACCGGTTGGGGCTTCTTCAACTGGTACGATTTCCGTACTAGTACCGATTTCGTACCGGTCATTCAGCCGATACAAGTACGACTGTTTCTTGGTCGGATGGGGCCGGCGCTTGATGTATTTTTCGTCCAGGGCGTCCTGAATTGCTTCGCTGGCGGTGGTGCGATTTTTGATGCCGGTGCGCTCCATAATCTGGCTCAGGCTCAATTCGTCCTCGTCTTTGCGCCAGCCCTTGGTGGCGCGCAGGACAGCCATCACGACCTTGAAGGTGTTGGGCGCGCACGTCGGCATGATGGTGTCGAAGATGGCGTTGTGCAGGGCGGTGAAGTGGCCCTGGTCGGCGAAGGGGCGGATGGCGGCTTGCTTAGATTTGGTCATCGGTGAGTCCTTTGATGTATTCCCAATCATTGGCGTCAAGGGTGAACCACTCGCCACGGATGTGCTTGTCATTGAATGCGGTATGAAGGGCTAGTTCCAGCCAGCGCGGGCGGCTGGTTTTTACGGCGTGCTCAATCCGAACATCGAATGGCAGCATGGTGCCTAGACCGGCTAGCCGGGCGGCGGGAGAGGCCCTGGTCATTCCGATTTTGCAGAAGCGGCCATCATCGCTTATCAAGAAGTAAACCCACCCGGGTTTCTCTAGGTCACGCGGCGCAATTGAGTATTTTGGGGACAGATTTACCTTGGCCCGGGCTTGGGGCCTCTCGTTCTGGCCGCGCCGCCGGCGGTAGGCTTTCATCTTGCAGGCATCGCTGCAATATCGGCGCTTGTAATTGCCGACTGTTTCCCGGCCGCACTCGGCGCAGATCGTCCCGACCGTCTTTCTGGGACACTGGTGAACGGCGTCGCTCATGACTGCACCGCCTGACGCTCGGCGCGCTGACGGTCCCGCCAGGCGGCTTCCATCGCCCGGTTGTGCTCCGCCACATCCGGCAGGTCGTACTGCGGCAGGAAGGGTGCCGGCAGTATCTCGTGGATGATGAGCCGGTCGTCCTTCTCAACCACCTGGAGCGTGTGCCCCAGCACTTCGACAACTTCACATCTTGGCATAATGGGTCTCCTAAAAGAGGCGGGCCTGGCCGCCGAACTTGCGATTGGCCGCCTGACGCTGACGCCGGGCGGTGGCGAGCATGGTGCGCGCCCGGGCGCGCAGCTCGTTCTGGGTGAATTCGTGGACCTCCTGAAGGGTGGCGGCAAAGTACACGCCCGCCCCGGAGGCGGCGCAGATGAGCGCGCCATCGTCATCCTGGTTGCGCAGGTCTTCGATGGCCTGGCGCACGGTGCGCTCCTTGAGACCGCGGAAGCCGTGCGCCCGCAGGTGGTCGGTCAGGTCTTTGTGGGTGACGGCCTGCTGGCGCCCGACGTGGGCGGCTTGCAGGACGCGCAGGACGGCGGCTTTGAGCCGGTCGTCGTCATTCTTGGAGAGTTGTAGTCTGTCACTCATGCGAACCTCTCTTCGCAGTGGTAAAGGTGCCCGGGAGCGGGACGGAGGAGGCGCCCGCTCCCGGGCGAAGGGGAAGAAAGATGCGGGTGATCGCCCGCATCGCCCCAGTCGCCAACATGAGACAACCGGCCCGACGAGCGGGGGAAGTTGGCTGGCGACCAGGGCGGCAGGGGCGAACTAGCGGGTGAGCTCCTCTTTCAGGTATTTCAAGCGGCTCTCCAGTTCGGCCAGGGCGGCCAGCTCGCGGGCTTCCCAGGCGGCTTTGGCATCCCGGGCCTGACGCAGTAACTCAAGCTCTTTCTCGACCCGCACAACCCGGGCGGTGTGGTTCTCCTGATGTTCGAGAATCACCTGGGCGGCTTTGCTGTTGTGCGGCAGTTCATAGGCGCGCACCAGCAGCCAGACCTGCACGGCGTTGCCAATCAGGGACAGGAGCAGGGCGGCAGCGATGAGGGCCATCAATACACCAGGAGAAACCAGAAGGTTAGACATACAGCGGCTCCGATGCAGGCAATGGCGAGAAACTCGAAAATTCGGCGGACGGTTTTGCTCATCAAAGTGACCTCAACTCTCGCTTTCTGCCCTATTCTTGGGTTATGAGACACCGGCTGGAAATTCATCCGCAGGGGCGGGCTCCACCACGGGCGGGGCATATGGCAGCGGCTCACCTTGCAAGTAGCCAAGGGCTACAAGCGCGTTGTGAGCTAGCGCAGCTTCGGGACTTCCGGGCGGCGCACTCTCTTTGAGTGCGAAGAAAATGCGGGGGTGGGGGCTGATATACTTCCCCTCTTCCCAGTTCTTGATGGTTCCGTATGAGACATGTACAGTCTCCGGCAATCCCTCGTTCAGTACCTCTTCGGCCTTGCGAAGAGACAAGCCGCGAGAGGCTCGGTACGAACGAACGGCCTCACTGAAGCGGGAATTGTTGATGAAGTTGGTCTGTTCGTTTGGGATAATAGTTTCCATATGGAACATATTAGCCCATATGCGACCAACTGTCAACCTTTATTCACAGGTTGTTATAATCATGTATATGCCTGATGTATCAAAAGAGAAGGAAGCTTTGGCGGATTTGCTGAATCAATTTATCAGCGACTACAACGCAGCCTTGGCGCGTCAACACAAAAGCGAAGAGCGGCTAACGTTGAGTGAGATATCTGAAAAAGCCAAAGTGCCGAGGTCGCAACTGTCGAACTGGATGAGTAAGGCAACTGACCGCAAGCCCAGCCTCGGCAACTTCATGAAGTTGGTGAATTACTTCTACACCCTGATTGGGGATGAGGCCTTAAGACTTTATGATGTTTTGGGGATTCCCCGGCCTAATCACTAAATGCCTGAAAAAGTGAGCTCAAGTAAGGTCGAATTGGCGGACGCGCTGACCACATTTTTTCTGCGTGTGAATATCGAGCGCGTCAAAAATGGGCTGGGCCAGCTTGACATAACAAAATGGGCGGCCGAAATAGGAGTTAGCAGGTCAGGCCTCAATTTGTGGATGACCAAAGGAAACAACCGCAAGCCTGGCGGCAGGAGCGCAATCAGAATCGCCAATTACCTACTGGAACGCTTCGGCGAAGAAGCCCTGCAAATTTACGACTTGCTGGGCTGGGACAGACCGGCCACGCCCAAAAGACGGTGAACGCGGACGAGGTAGTCGTCCAGCACCTGGCGGTAGGAATCGTCTGGGGTGTTCTCCAGCAGGTACGACTCCAGGGCGTTCAGGATGATGTCATCTGTGAGGGAAAGCAAAGAGTGATCGTTGTCTTCAGCCACCTGTGACCCCTTTCTATGCGGGCTTACAGAATAGCAGAACGATTGTTCTAAGTCAATAAATTGCAATGGAATGTCAACGATAGAAGCACGGAGGGTTTGAGATGTCGAATAAAGTGTACCGCCCCGTTGTAGTGCTGTTGCTCCTTGTCTTGGTTGCGGTTCAAGTTTGGAATGTGGTTGACAGAAATACAGTTAGCGAAGCTTGTCAGGCTGCGATCAACCGGGCCCGCGATGTGACGAGCGCCGGAGGGGCCGCCCTAACGGCAATGAATAGCAGCTACGATGAGGCCGTCTATGGTGTCGCGGCAAATATAAACCAGCAGATCCTCTTTGCGAACGAATTCCAGTTTTTGGCGATACAGCAGCTTATCCGGCAGGATGCGGCGTTACTGTCGCTGGCGCTCAACTGCCAGTAGGGTGGGCTTGTGCCATCTTTCGGAATTGGGGCGGATATGCTATTATGTAAACAAATTGTGAGGCCTGATGATGGTGAGTAAGAAGCGAAAAACCGAAGCCGGGATAGTCGGCAGTGAAAAGGCCGGAAGCGGCTACAAGGCGGTGAAGTTGTCCTGGGAAACTGGCGACGATCTGCCGACGCTCTATGTCAATCACATGCTCGTATCACATACGACTGGCTCGGAGTTCTTTGTCTACTTCGGTCAGCTTGCGGCCCCGGCGATGCTGGCGGCGCAAATCCCGGATGAATTGAAAATCAAGCCACAGGCCAAGATTGTTGTCAGCCCTGAAAACCTGCGGCGGTTTATCGATGTTCTCGAAGAGAATCTCTCCAAGTACGAAGCCGCAGTGAAAGAGGAAAACGATGGTCGTTGATACCACTGCCATGACCGAGAAAATCAGCATCGACCGGGCGCGGGGAAATACCCGCCCCTGGCTGCGCTCTTCGACCGATGAGGCGGGGATTGGGCTTGTGCTTATCAATGGCACCCCTACCGAAATTGATTTGAACCAGGCATGGTTTTGGACGGACGAATGGCAGGCCGGGGAGCGCGAGGTAGACGAGCTGATTCGCAACGGCGAGGTGGAAGAGTACGACTCGCTGGAAGACCTCTTCGATTCGCTCTAAGTCCTGATGCATGAAGTTCAAGACCACTGCGAAATTCAGGGAGGACCATAGCAGTCTTAGTGCCAGGTTGAGGCAAGTGGTCAAGGAATCTCGCCCGACATTGGAGGCGGCCTTGCAGGGGGATGCAGAGTTGTATCAACTCCACAGAATAAAGCGGATGAAGGGGCACCGCAACATCTGGGAGGGACATCTGAAATACAACCTGGTCTTCACGATGCATTTTGAGACCAATAGTGCAGGGGAGCGAGTGTGCGTGTTCAGGCGAATTGGTACGCATGGGGTCTACGACAAGCCATGACCCGCTGGAATCGCCTGGCAAATTGCCCCCACATGTTCAAGGAAATATGAGCGAAAAACACTCCCACACCCAGCACGAGCATCGGCGCGTTTTTGAGTTCCTGAAACAGGCACCGCTGTTCGCCGAGATGCAGGACGATGACCTGCACCGGCTGTGCGATTCGGTGCTGACCATCAAACTCCCGGCAGGCGACACCCTGTTTGAAGAAGGCAGCGAGGGCGACAAGGCCTATATTGTGCAATCGGGGGAAGTGGAGATTATTAAAGAGGCCGCCGGGCGGGAAGTATTGCTGGCGGTGCGCGGCAAAGGGGTGGTGATTGGCGAGATGGCGCTGCTGGAGAGTGCCCCCCGCTCGGCGACGGTGCGGGCGCGCAGCGAAGCCGTGCTGTATTCGATTGAAAAAGAACACTTCGATGCCCTGCTGGCCTCCAGTATCACGGCCCTGCAGTCCATGTTCCAGACGATTCTCACCCGCTTTCGCGAGAACCAGAACCTGCTGCGCCAGAGCGAGAAGATGGCCCAGTTAGGCACTCTGACCGCCGGGGTGGCGCATGAACTCAACAACCCGGCGGCGGCCGTGCAACGCGGGGCCGACCAGCTGCGCGAAGCGATGGCAGCATTAAGCGGCTCGTACGCCCGTATCAGCGTGCTGAATTTTGACGGGGAGCAGGAAGCCAGTTTGAAAATCCTGGGGGAGCGCGCCCGGGTCAGCGCCGAGCAGCCGATCGAGATGGATTCATT
This sequence comes from Anaerolineales bacterium, assembly GCA_024710875.1. GTDB lineage: Bacteria > Chloroflexota > Anaerolineae > Anaerolineales > UBA11579 > SCUK01. Next base: position 8,606 of record JANJTX010000180.1, read on the forward strand.
GGTGCGCAGCGACCGGGAATACGAAATCGAAACCTGGCTGAATGACCGCGGCAAACCGAATGCGTGGGAAATCGCCCCCAATCTGGTGAACTTGAATATGGGCGAAGCCGGGCTGGAAAAACTGACCCAGGACTTTGATGACGAGCAGGTCAATTGCGTAATTGACTGGCTCAACAACACCTACAATGTGTACAACCTGCTGAACGAACTGAACCAGGGCGCCGGACGCATTTCGGAAATCGTGAAAGCGCTCAAATCTTACTCCTACCTGGACCAGGCGCCGGTGCAGAAAATCAAGCTGCATGAAGGCCTGGATAACACCGTATTGATCCTACGCAGCAAACTAAAGCAGGGCATCAACCTCAAGCGCGAGTACGCCGAGAATCTGCCGGAAATCCAGGGGCATGGCTCGGAACTGAACCAGGTGTGGACGAACCTGATTGATAATGCGGCGGATGCGCTGGAAGGTCGCGAGAATCCGCAGATTACGCTGCGCACCCGCACCGAAGGTAAATGGGTGGTGGTTGAGGTGGAAGATAACGGCCCTGGCATCCCACCGGAGCACCAGAGCAAGGTGTTTGATGCGTTCTTTACCACCAAGCCGGTGGGCAAAGGGACCGGCCTGGGGTTGGATATTTCCTACAATATCGTGGTATCCAAACACCGCGGGGATATTAAATTACGCTCCAAACCGGGTCAAACCGTATTTGAAGTATGGCTGCCGTTGAATTTTGAGGAAGTCGGAAAAGCGGGCGGCTAGCCGCCCGCTTTTTATTGCTCTGGCTGCCGAAGAGGCAGGTTGAGGGTAAAGACGCTGCCTTCGCCAAGGCGGCTTTCGACCTGAACTGTGCCGCCGTGGCGTTCGGCTACGCTCTTGACGATGGCCAGGCCGAGACCGCTGCCCGGTTGGGACGGCCCAGCGCGGGCGGCTACCCGGTAGAAGCGTTCGAACAGACGCGGCAGGTCCACTGCGGCGATGCCAATGCCAGTATCGCGCACCGTAAAGAGCAGGCGCTGGTTTTCAAGGGTGAGCTTCAAGGCGACTTCGCCAGCCTCGGTGTATTTGATGGCATTTTCCACCAGGTTGCGCATGGCGAGTTGCACCATCTGGGCGTCCAGTTGCAGCAGTGGAATTCCTTCGGATGGCGTTTCGAGAGTGAGCTTAAGGTTTTTTTGCAGGGCCTGAGGGCGCAGCGATTCTGCGACCTGGCGCGTAAGTTCCACCACGGAAACCGGTTCGAGACGCAGGCCGAGGCCTGCCTCAAACCGACCCAGGTCCAGCAGGTTGTTAACCAGGCGCGACATGTCCTGAATGCTGTGATCAATCTTCTGCAAGTAGCCCTGTTGGCGGTCGTTAAGGTCGCCAGCCATCTGCAACATGGTGGTGTAGCCAAGCATGAGGGTGAGCGGCGAGCGCAGGTCATGGCTGACGGCATCCACAAATTCGGTTTTGAGGGCATCGGCAGCTTTGTAGTGGGTGATGTCATGCAAGACCGCCACCCGCCCCATCTGGTGACCTTCGGTCAGGATGGAAGAGGCGGTGGCATAGTAGGTGTGCTTGTCAGCCAGCGTGAGTTCGAGCGATTGGGGTTCAGTTTGGGCGCTGCTGAGGAGGGCATGCAGCTCGGCCTGGGGGATCGCCTCGGCGAGAGGCGTGCCGGCGACCAGCGGTTTGCCGCCCAGCAGCACCTGGGCAGCGGGGTTTACCAGCAGGAGCCGGTCACGATGGTCAGTTACCAAAACCGGGTCCGGGGTGGCAGCCAAAATGGCCTCCAGACGCTGGCGGCCCAACAGGTTACCGAGGTACAGACGGGCGTTGGCGGCAGCCAGGGCTGCCTGCCCGGCCAGGGTATTGAAGAAACTCATTTCTTCTTCAGCAAAAGTACGCGGGGCATCAAAGGCCACCCAGAGTACGCCGTAGTGGGTAGATTCATGGCGCAGGGCGACCGCCAGCAGGGCGGCCGGCATGGGCGTGCCCTCGGGCAGCGGCAAACGGGCGCGGCCGGGGTCACTCAGGGCAACCCGGCTCTGGCGCGAGGTGAGTTTGAGCAGCGGCTCATCCAGAGCCTGGTAAAGGCTGGCGGCCGAACCACGCCCAAAGTGGGAGGTACGCTCTTCTTCAAACTCGGGCAGGGCCGCCGGGGTTAAGGCCAGGCGGGCAGCGCTGGCGCCGGTACTCAAGGCGGCGGCCAGAACCGGCTCAATGGCTTTATCCATTTCCAGGGCAGAGGCGGCTGCCTGGCTGGCGGCAAGCAGTTGGTTGAGGTCATCGAGCCGTTGCTTGAAGGTCTGGCGAAGGTGTTCAAATGACTCGCCCAACTGGCCGAGTTCACCCGTGCCGGCCAGCGCCAGGGGTTGCTCCAGATTGCCGCGGGCCATGCGGGTGGAGACATCTGCCAACCGATTCAAGGAACCGGTGACTGCACGCAAATCGAGCCAGGCGGCGGTCATGATTACCAGGAGGGCAAGCGCCAGGCCTCCCAGAGCCGGCGCGGCAAGCTGAATGGTTAGCTGCTGGGCGTACTGGGCCGGGACATTGGTGATGACCACCCACCCACGCCCGGGAATAGGGCGCGAGTACACCAGTTGGCGGCTGCCATCCGGAGCAGTGTAGCTGCCGAATTCCGGCTCGTCAGGGATGGGCAGTTCATACTGGGTACCAACCCAGGAAGCCAGGGGATGGGCCATGATGAGGCCGTGTTCATCCAGCAGGATTCCCTCGCCAGAGATACCCGCCATGGCGTTCAGGCTTTCCAGTACCGGCACAGTGAAGGGGTTGATGCTCAAACTGGTGCGCCCGAGCAAAACCGCCCGGGGAACGCCGGCAGAGTCCTCCAGGGTATGGAAGAAGGCTACCCGCCCGGTATTGGCCTGGGCGCCGGGCGGCAGTGTGTACATTTGAAAGCGTACGCCAGAAAAGGCCAGTTGAACGGCCTGCAGTTCAGCGGCGCTGAGGAGCAACTCGCTATCGGTATTGACCGGGAAGCCGCTCAACAGGCGGCCGGACTGGTCCAAAACGGCCAATTGGTCAAAATAAGGCACGGAGCGCAAGTTCTCGGCCACGGCGGCGCGCAGTTCATCGCCCTGGGTGGTGTGCAGGCGCGGGTCTTCGGCCAATTGGGCGATGAGGGATTGCCCGGTTTCAAGAAAGAAGGGTACGCCCTGGGCAGCAGAGTCTCCGGTGGTGCGCAGCCTTTGCTCCAGCATGGAACTGGCCGAATCGCCGGCTACTTTCCAGATGCCAGCGGACATCAGCGCCAGGATCGCCAGGCCGAGCGGCCCAAAGAGGAAGAACAGGCGGGTTTGCAGGCTGCTTTCAGCCGGGGAGATACCCAGCGGGCCAGACCCACCCCACAGGTTGGGCACGGCAAAGGCCGCCAGTTCGGCCAGCAGGCCCGCCAGGAGCAGCGGCAGCCAGCCCGCCAGGGCGGCCCAGCCGAGGTTCTGGAGGGCATAGTCCAGCCGGATAGGCAGAGACCCATTAACCATGAAGGGCAGGCTGAAAAGGATCAGCGGGGCGGATAAGAGGCCGATGACCCCGCTGGCGAGCAAAGGGCGCCGCCAGAGCCGGAAGGCCAGCGTGCGGTAGCGCTGGCGCAGGGCCACGCTGAGCAGAACTGCTATGAACGCCTGTGAGAGCGGCTGGAAGGCGTTGTGGGTGTCGAACCCGGCCAGCAACAAGCCGGAGAGGGCGGCCAGCAGAGCGGCCGGCAACGGCCCCAGGAAACCAGCAGCCAGCACCCAGGGGCTGGCGTTGAACAGCATGAGGGCCGGGCCGGTGGCCTGAAGGGCGCGGCCGGGCTGCGGCAGGATACCGGTTTCCGGCAGACGCAGGCCGATGAAAAGCGTGGCCACGATGGTAGCCAGTAATAACCCGCCGAACAGAAGCGTATGGCTGGCCTTCCAGGCCGGTGCGAAGGGCTGGGCACGCCAAACCAGCGCAACCACCACTGCCAGCAGGCCGAACCAGGCCAGCCCACCAAACAGGCCAACTGGCAAATGGAAGACAAAGGGTTGGCCAAATAAGGAAAAGATTAAATCCATGCCAGTGCGCCGGGGGGCTCCTCACAACCTTGCATATTGGGAAGTAGTAGTCGCTTTGCTGCAGGTATGGGGTTTACTTCACAAAAATTATACAGTAACGAGCCGGCCGGGGTATCAAACAAAACCGTTAGAAAAACAGAATATGCCGGGTTCACACGGATTGAACTGCAAGGTGTATGCCACCCCGAAAGTCAAACCGCATGGGGCGGCACGTTGGCGGCGGAGGTGGCCTGCCCGGTATAGACGCCGTGATATTCAGGCGGCAGGAGGGCGGCAATATGGAGCATAACGGTATCGGCATTGTGCTGGCGGGCCAGCCGGCGGGCCTCGCCCTTGCCATCAACAGGCGGCAACTGGAAGGGCGGGCCAATGCGCATGGTAATGTGCGGCCGGGGCAGTTTACGCGTGAAGGCGGCTTTGAGAACCTCATCACTGGTGCCAATGAATGCCACCGGCACAATCGGGATGCTGCCAGCGCGGTCCAGGATGTAAGCTACGCCGGGTAGGGCGCGGCGCATGCCGGGGGTGTGCGAACGGCCACCTTCCGGGGAAATGGCCAGCGGGTAGCCGGCATCCAGGGCAGCCTGAATACGGTCAAGCACCAGGCGGTCATACTCACCGCGTTTGACCGGGATGGCATGGTAGGCGGTCACCAGCAGGCCCTGCCCGGAACGGTGCCAGACATCGGCCCCGGCCACGGCTTCGACAAAGACCGGCCAGTGGGCCAGCAGCAGGGGCGGCTCCAGTTTTGAAATATGGTTGTAGGCAACGACATAGGGGCCGTGTGGGGGTACATTTTCCAGCCCTTCCACGCGTACCCGAAAAACAATTTTGATGAGCGGGCCAAAAATCGCCCATAGCAGCCAGCGGCGGGCCTGCACCCAGAGCGAAACCTGGTAGGGTTTATCTGCCATGCCGGCGGGTCTCCAGCAGGGACAGCGTTTGGGTGAGGATGTCGGCGATGCTGCGGCCATCGGAGTTAATCACTTCGGCATCTTCGGCGGGGCGCAGGGGGGCAATGGCGCGGGCTTCATCCAACTGGTCGCGCTGCCGCATAGACTCAAGCACAGAGGCGTAGGTTTCCTGCGAGCCTTCCTGCTGGCGTTCTTCAAAGCGACGGCGGGCGCGTTCCTCTACGCTGGCATCCAGATAAATTTTGAGAATGGCCTCCGGCAATACCACCGTGCCGATATCGCGCCCGACCATGACCACCTGACCCCGCAACCCAATACGGCGCTGTTGCTCGGTGAGGGCGCGGCGCACGCCCGGGTAGGCCGCCACAATGGACACATTGCCTTCTACTCCGGGCTGGCGAATGGCCCAGGTGCAATCTTCATCATTAATCAAAACATCCACCGGGCGGCCATCGGTCTGGGCTGTGGGGCGGATATCAATGCGAGTGTTTTCAGCCACCCGGGTACAGGCGGCCGCATCGGCCAGGTCAACCCCTTGTTGCATGGCGGCATAGGTGACCGCCCGGTACATGATGCCGGTATCCAAATTGAGATAGCCCAAATGGTCTGCCAGATGCTGGGCGAGCGTGGATTTGCCGGAAGCCGCTGGTCCGTCGATGGCGATACTGTTAATTTTTTCCAAGGCGGTCTCCGAAGGGTTCAGGGCTGCAGACCAGCGCCGCTGCCGGGGAAGAGATCCACCCGTCCCCATAAAATGGCGGTATCCGGCTGGGCGGGGGCCTGGCGGAAGAGCAGCCAGCCAATCAGGTTGGGCGGGAGCGCGCCGCCCCAATCTGGCTGCCAACCGACCGCAAAGGATTGGCCGCGATAGCCAGCATGGGTGAGGTCATCCACCACGGCCAGCGAGGTGACCAGGGCAGGGCGATTTTCGGTTGGGGCGAGGAGCGGGCTAAAGAGCAGGTTGGGCAACTCGCGCAGCGCCCAGGCCACTGCGGCCCGGTCGGTCTGGATGGTGACTGGCAATGAGGTTCGCTCGCCAAGGTGGAATTCCGAGAGGTCGCCGAGGGTATCGGCCAGCAGGTCGGTATGGCCGGGGGCGGGGCCGTTCCACCATAGTTCAGCGGCAGCAGTCTGGCGAGCGAGAGTAACTCGGTTCATGGCCTGGAGGGTGAAGATCAGCAGAAAGAGGATGATAGCCCATAAAGCGCCGCGCCCGGCTTCGGCATAACTCCAGCCGATGCCGACCAAGACCGTGGAAACCCCGGCCAGGCCGAGGACAATGCCGGAAAGCGCCAGCCGCAGGCGGAGGGTTTCGGGGTCTTCCAGACGGGCGGCACCCAACCCGGCGAGGCTGAACCAGATATACCCGAAGAATACGAGCAGAACCAGGGCGGTGGCGCCGGCCACCTGCGGGCTTTCATCCGGGCCGGGGAGCAGCCAACGCGCCAGCGCACCAGCCGCCAGCCCCCAGAGCGGGACGAGCGCCCAGACGAGGTCTGTGACCTGACGGCCGGGTGACAGCAGGGCGACCAGCAGCGCGGCCAGAAATGCAACCAGCCAGAACTGGCCAACCCGCTCCGGCTTTTGAAACCATTGAATAAAGGCAATGAGGGCGAAGGCAGCCCCCAAAGGCTGGTAGGCCAGCAGGGCAAATACCAGCCGCCCCAGCGGCACACCCGAGGGCTGAGCCCAGCCGAACCAATAGGCTGGGAAACTGGCGGCCAGCCCGGCCAGCCCGCCCGGGACGCGCAATAGAAGTGTGCCCGCCAGCAGGAGGATGCCACCAGCGAACAGGGCCGCACGACGCACATCGCCCCCGGGCAGGCGTAGGGGCTGGCGATTGGCAAGGGTGAGCAGCAACCCGAGCAGGCTGAACACCAGCAGGCCGGCCCACACCGCCGGCCCGGAAAGCAAAGCCAGCCCGAGCAATGCGCCGGCCACAGCAGCAAAACCATGCCGCCACAGGGTGAGGGCGAGCAACAGGCTGGCCAGCGCCAGCATTGGCCCGCCGACCAACCGTGAAACAGCCACCAACCCGGGGTCGAACGCCAGGCCAAGGGCCAGCATCAGGGCCGGGGCGCGCCCAAGCCAGTCGCGCCAACCGTACGGAATAAGCACCAGGGCGCAGCCTGCCAGAGCGGGTAGCAGCCGGGCAAGTGCATCGCTACTGCCGAGCAGGCGGAAAAGGAAGCCGGTTGTCAAAATGTATAACGGCTGGGCGCCAACGGCGGCCAAATCGCCCTGAGCGAGCTGGTGCGCCTGCCAGGCCCATTGGGCTTCGCTTTCCGCCAGCGGGATGTGGCCCAGACCACCCAGGCGAACGGCGGCAGCCAGCAGCAGCGCCAGCAGGTAGAGGGCGTGTTCTGTTGTGAAGCGAGTGTTGGAGTTCATCAGCGGCAATTATACAGGATGGCTCAATGAAGTTCTCAACTTAATTTCCGGCCAGTAAGGTGGGCGGCACGGCGTAAATGGTGACGCTGCCCTGCTGGAAGGCGACGGTCAGGAAGGCAGCGAATTTTTCTTCGCTCACAGCGTAGGTGGTGCGCTCCAGACTGCCAATGTAGATGTACTGGATGTCATAGCGGCGCAGGATGTCCAGCGCTTCTGGCCAACTGGTGGTGCGGTAGAGCGCATCAATATCGGTCTGGCGAGTGCCCATTTCCTCGGCGCCGCCGCGCCACTGGCTCTCATGACCGGGCCAGCCAAGCAGGGCCGGTTGGCCGGAGTGGGTGGAAATGCGGGCAAAATGACTATACGAACCACCGACGGCCTCCACCAGCGTGCCGAGCGGCTGACCCGCCAGCCAGGCCACGGCAGCCTGGTCATCTTCATTCAGATAGGCGGTGTGCTGCGTGCCATCCAGCATCAACGGTCGGCCGGATTGCTGAAATTGGGAGACTTTGTCAGCAATGCCCATCACCGGGTACACCAACCCGGCCACCAGCGCCAGCAACAGCAAACCGGCAAAGGCCAGCCGCCCACCCCGCCGCGGTGCGCTGAGCAATGTGGCGGCGGCATAGGCTGCCACCACGCCCCACACCAGCCAGGCCTGAATAAAGAATTTGAAAACGGTATTCATACGGTGGCCAAACTGGTCGCGCAGATAAAAGAATTCCGGGGCGAGTACCAGCAGGGCGCCAAAGAAAATCAGCAGGATGGCAAAGGTATCGGCGGGCAACTCGGCTTTAGCGGCTTTGCGCGGCCATAGCCACAGGCCCGCCAGCCCGGCCAATGCCACCAACGTAAGCCAGCCCCCGCTGGCGGCCAGCCGCCGCGCCAGGCCGGTTTGCACCAGCGTGCCAAAGTCCGGCGCGCCGGTCAACGCCAGCAACAGGTTGCCAGCATCCGGGTTGCGGGTGAGGGCGGGCAGAAGAGAGGTTAGAAGCACAGCGAAGGCCAAAGAGAGGACCCACAGGCCCGCCACCAGCCCCAGACCGGCCAACACGGCCTTCAGCACGGCTTGCCCGCCACGACCACGATAGACCCAGAACAGGAAGGCAAAGAGCGGCAGCAACAGCGGACCGAACATCACCCACAGATGGGCGCCGCGGGTCGGGTTGAGGAGATTCGGCAACCCGCCGCCGGCCTGCGACGAGAAACTGATGTGAAAAGGCAAATAGAGTAATACGCCCAGCACGGCCAATACTGCCCCGGCCGAGAGTCCCTCCGCCAGGCGCGCCCAGGCGAGGCCGCGTTCCTGAACCTGTACATAGGTGAAGACCAGCACAAACAGGCCAAAATAAATAGGGAAGTCCCAGATGTTGAGGAACGCCAGCCCGCCGAGCAGCAAGGCGGTGAAGCCAGTCATGGCAGGGGAGAGCAACAGTCGCCACGACCCGAAGCGAGTTTCGCCGCGCCCGCCGCCGAGAAAATAGTTGAGCATGAGGGCCAGCATGAGCATGACAAACGGCATAGCGAGGACATGCGGGTGCAGGTCGGCGAGCAGGAAGGAGAAGAAGGGGAACTCGTCAATGACTTCGACGATGTCTCCGGCGAAGTTGCGGTCGGTGATGACGCGAGAAGCCCGCCACCACCACCAATGGCGCAGGACGAGCGCGCCGCTTTCAAGATCCGGTGGGTTGACGAGGTCCTTGATATCCAGCCAGGCCCAGAAGCGCGAGACCAGCACGCCACCCTCATACTGCCAGAAAGCGCCGCGGGCGTGAAACCATTCCAGCAAACCCTCGGCGTTGCTGACGACCAGCGTGAACAGGGGCGAGAGCAGGGCCAGACCGGCGGCCCGGCCAACGGAAAGATCGCGCTTTTGCAGCAGGTCGGCCACCAGCCCATAGGCGGCGGCGGCGGTCATGGCGAAGACGCTGGCAATCATAAGGTTGAAGGCGATGCCGGGGATGGCGGCCGAGAGCCGGGCGAGCATGGCGGTCATGAGAAAGCCGAAGTGATAGTACGAAATGGCGTAACCGGACAGCCAGGGGTCATGCGGGGGCAGGCTGGGAGCGGTCAGGGCGGCATTGATGAAGGCCAGCTCCATCGGTTTTTCGGTGAAGGTGATATCCGGGTAATGAGCGCGCAGCAGGCTCAACAGAGCAAAGGCGATGATGAACACGGCTTCCACGGCTAACACCGTGCCGCTATTTTCTGCGAGCCAGGCGCGGCCGGCGCCGGGGTCGCGGCGGCTGGCCCACCAGCTCAAGCCAGCCAGCAGCGCCAGCGCCAGCCAGGCTCCGCCGAGGTCATTGCCGAGCAGGCCGAGCGAGCCGGGCAACCAGAACAGGAAGCCCCAGACCAGCAGCCCCAGCGGCCGCAGGAAGGCCACCCCACGCCCCGGCAGGTGCGAAAACAGGCGGAAGGCCAGCGGGAAGGCCAACCAGCCCACGAGGCTGATCGCCAGCAACCAGCGCAGCCACACGAACAGGTCGCTCATCGGTTACTCTCCTGCGTCCAGAACTTCATAAATCGTCAGGTCGCCAGCGGTGAAAACCGCCCGCCAGTACTGGCCTTCATAGCGCTCGAATTTGGCGAGCCCTTCGGGCTGGTAGGTGGCCTGCTCCAACTGGCCGACGATGATGTACTGCACATTGTATTTGTTCAGGAAGGCGCGCGCGCCGGTGGGGTCAATGGTGTTGTAGAACTGTTCGATTTCTACCGCCCGCGCTTCCACGGTGCCAGGAACGCCTGCCGCACGTTGCTGAATCTGATGCCACTGCCAGCCCAGGACGGTCGGCAAGCCAGTATTAATGGAAATGCGGCTGCCCCAGCGGTATTCGCCCGGCACTTTGGCTTCCACGATGACCGGCGAGCCAGCTACATTCTGCTGCAGCCACTGGATGGCGGCATGGTCCTGCCAGAGTTCCAGAAGGGTATCGCGCTCCATATAGGTGGCATAGGGCATGTAATCCATGCCATCCAGGGTGAGCGGCGCCCCGGGTGTGTAGCGGTCGGCAATTTTACCGGCCGTGCCAAGCAGGGTGAAGAGCGCGGCGCTGGCGACCAGCACACCGAGGCCGACCTGCCAAACAGTGCGGAAGGGGGGCAGCCAGGCGCGGGCAGCACTGGCGGTCCAGCCAAAAGCGGCGGCAGCGCTGACGCCAAACAGCACCCAGACCTGCAAGTAAAACTTGAAGACCGTGTTCATGCGGCCAATATCGCCCGCCAGCACAATGACTTCGACCATCAGGGTGAGGAACAGGCCGGTGCCGAGCAGGAAGAGCACCAGACGCTTGGCTTCCGGCAGACCAGGGCGGAACAGCAGGGCCGTCACCCACAAAGCCAGGGGAATCGCCAGCCAGTGAATGCGCACACCGAGGCCGTGCAGAATAATCAGGGTCAGGCCGGTGAGCAAACCGAGGGTGGTCAGAATGCCGGTGTATTTGTTCAGGTTGCGCAGGGCGGAAAGCGGGGTGGCCGCCAGCCACTGGCGGGTTTCCCAGGCCAGCCAGGCGGTAATCGCAAACAAGGGCAGCCCCCAATGGGTAAAGTAAGAACCCAGCGGGGTGTGCGAACCCGTCCAGCGGCGCAATTCGGAATAACCCTGGGCGTACCAGTCGCCATAGGGCTTGAAGAACAGGAAGGACAGGCCGGTAAGCGCAAGGATGGCCGCCAGCGTGAGGCCGGCGCGCCAGACCGGTTCGGGCAGGCGGTCAGCCAGCCGCTCCGGCGGGGGCGAGGCATTGCGCCAGACAGCGTAGCCGATGACCACCGCCGCCAGAGCGAGGTAGGTGGGGAGGTCCCAGGTATTGATAGGGCGCAGCGAACCGATGGCAATGCCGCCCAGCAACAGGCTCAAGCCAATCTGGGTCGGGCGCTGGCCGCGCCAGCCGCGGCCGAACAGCACCGCCAGCACAAAGCCAAGCGCCAGCAGGGTGACCGGCAGAGCAATCATGTGGGCGTGCAGGTCAGCGTAGGTGAAGGTGAACCACGGGAACTCGGTGATGGGTTCGACATCGCCCGGGGCGGGGATGACGCGGCTGGGGATCCAGTACCAGTCGCCGCGCCCAAAGGGCAAACCGACGCCATTGACGAGGTTTTCATACAGGCCACGGATGGCCCAGGGCAGTTTCAGCCAGAAGGGGGCCAATACGTCATAAGCGCCCTGCGAGCCAATCTGGGCAAAGCCGCGGAAAATCATGCGCAGGCTGCCGAGGTTGCCGAGGAAGACCACCGCCAGCGCGCCTGCCAGTCCAACCAGGTAGGGCGAGAAGCGGCTTTCGTCTTCTTCCGTTTCCCGGCTGGCTTCGTAGATGTTCCAGACCGCCGAGAACACGCCGAGGGCCAGGAGGCCAACGAGGGTCGGCAGAATCAGGTTGTAGGCCAGCGAAGGGATGATGCCGAGCAGTTTGACCGGCACGCCGACATAGACAAAGCCCCAGTAGTAGTAGTTGATGTAGCCGCCAGCGAACCAGGGGTCATAGGGCGGGAAAGTCGTGCTTTTAAGGATGGCGTTGAAGTAGGCGAAGTCCATCGGCTTTTCGCCACCCTTCCCGGGATGCCACAACTCCGGGTTACCGAGACGCACAAAGAGCATGAACAGGAAGGCGCCGAGGAAGAGGGCTTCCACCCGCAGGAAGTATCCCCAGTTCTGGCGCAGTTCCAGGGCCAGTTCTGCCCGCTGCCGCCAGGCCAGCGCCATACTAACCAGCCCCAGCAGCAACAGCACCGCCAGAATCATGGGGCGAGAGGTGGGGATGCCCAATGAGCCACCCAACCACACAAAATAGGCCAGCAGCAGCAGGCCAAAGCCGCGCGCCAGCGGGTAGCCTTTATCCGGCAGGCCGGGCAAGGCCCAGCGCACAATCGGGTAAGCCAGCCAGCCAAGCAACAAGATGAACAGATACCAGAGGAAGACGGTCAGGGGCTGGGAGCGATTTATCAGCCCATCGGCATCGAACAACTCGCGCCAGGTGCCGCCGGCCTGCTGGGTAGCCAGACGCGCCGGCGGCAGCAGCAGACTGGCGGCCTCACTATCCGAGCGCCCGGCTTGCAAGGGCGAGATATGCCGGACGCGCGACAAATCTACAATCGCGAACAGGCTGGCGGCATGTTCGCGTGAGTAGGCCTCGGTTTTCTTGAACAGGAAGACCTTGGGGTGGTCATAAACGGTGAAGGCTTCTTCGGCGGGCTGGTCGTTGATTTCCAGCGGGCCAAGGGTCGGGTTGCTCTGAAAGACCTCAATCAGTTCAAAACCCAGGTTTTCTTCAAACATGCCGGGCTCGGCGATGTTGTAGCACTGCTCAATCGTCAGGTCATCCGGGCAACCCATCAGGTTGCGATAGTAGACGATGTTAAGTGGGAAGCGTTCCGGGATGCGCGGGGTACTGCCCCACTGGCGGCTGGAGGAGATGGCGATGTACTCGGCCCGGTCGAGTGTATCGAGGAAACGCTGCAACTGCTGCGGGCTGCTGTTGGCGTACATGTCAAAGTGCAGGTCGCGCTGGTAGATGCCACCGTAGCCATCGTAGCCGCCAGTGCGCAGGGGCAGGCCATCATCCCAGTTGGTTTCATTGGCGATGGCGCTCCCCAGCAGGGTGACCGTCCCGCCGGCGGTGATGTTTTCCAGGCGCAGGTAGATGGTCTGGTCGCGAGTGACCGGGACAGGCTGGGAGAATACAAAGGTGCGGTCACCATCCTGCCCATCCGCCAGGTCGAGAGTCAGGTCACTGGTGGCGAGGATGCGGGTGTGTTCGGGGTTGGCGCTCAAGGTCAGGCGCAGGGTTTGCTGGGTGGGGCGGCTCTGGGTGTGCAGGACAAACCCGGCAAACAGTTCCGCGACGGCGGAATCTTCCGTAACTTCAAATGTGGCCGTATAAGGTTGGCCGCTGCCGAGCGGCTCGCTGGCCGGCGTAAGGCCGAGGATGGCATCGCCGGCGGCAGTAAACAGGCGCAACTGTGGGTTCTGCAAATCCAATGGGCCCTGCCCGGGGGCAAGGTCAATCTGTAACTGGTAGGAACGACCCGGCGAGAGGGTGAGCGGTGCGTTGGGCGTGAGGGTGGCTTCGCGCAGCGGCCCTTCCGGAAAATCCAGAGTCGCAGTGGCGGTGACCAGCGGAGCGAAGGGATCCCGGCTGTCAAAAATCGTCAGGATGGCGAGCCGCTGTTCAGGCGGGAATGCCGCGGTCTTGAGGTTCAGTTGGTGAATGTTCCCGGTGGCGCGCGCCAGGAACTGCATCTGGTAGGGCGACTCGGGCGAGAGGGCATAATCGTACGGAAACGAGAGTTGCTGATTGGTCACCCCGAGGGCGTTTTCAATCGGGGCGGTCAGCGGGCCGGGGACATTCTGGTAAATCCAATGGGTGGCAGCCAGGCGGGTGACCGGCTGCTGGTAAATGGAAACAAACGCAAAAGCCCAGATGGCGGTCAGCGTCAGGGCTGCGCCGCCGAGCAACCCGGCCGCCCAGGGCAAGGCGCGCCGCCAACCGCCGCCGGCGGCCTTGGCACGCGCCCAATCCCACAGAGAAACCACGGCATAGCCCGCCAGCACGGTCAGGCCCGGGTAGGAGGGCAACTGGTAGCGCATGGTGGGGTTGAACTTGAGCGATTCCCAGAGGAAGTAGAAACCGACCCAGGCGAGCAGCACGATGTGGCGCGCCCATTCGCCGCGCAGGCTGCGGCCAGCGGCGAGGAAGTAACCGCCAAAGGCCATCAGGGCCATTGGCAGGCCCATGCCCCACAGAATAAGATTCTGGGCGGAAAACCAGAGCGGGCGGCGCGCCCACTGCACGCTGGGTGGCCAGTCTACATCGCCAGTTTGCTGGGCAATCAGGCTGCGAAGGGTGTCCAGCCAGCCTTCGTTGAGCGAGAAATGAAAAAAGGTCGGGCCGTTGAAGGCGTAAGGCTGGGCGATGCGAAACACCACCAGACTCAGCAGGGCTGCGACGGCGACGTATACGATGGCGTTCCAACTCATGCGCGGGCGTTCATCCGGCGCGAGGCGCAACAGGCGCACGCCCACCGCCAGCGGCAAAGTGAAGGCCACCACGACCAGATTGATTTTGGAGGCCGCCGCCAGACCGAGGGCCAGGCCAAAGAGCAGGTAGGGCGCAATGGACCAGCGGCGCAGGCGGACTTCGGCGGTTTCATCCACCTCATGATTGAGTTCGGTGGCGATGAAACAGGCGGTGGTCAGCGCCAGGAAGGCAAAAAAGTTCACGAAATTATCGACTGTGAAGAAGTGGGATTGCTGAATCTGCATCACGGTGAAAGTCGAGAAGGCCGCCGCCACCAGCGCGGCGCGTTTGCCATACAGGCGCTCGGCCAGCAGGAAGACGAGGAAAACAATCCCCAGATCCATAAAGGCCGAGAGGGCGCGCCCGACGAGGTTAATCTCACCCCAGCCGGTTTGCTTGAGGGTTTCACCGACATAGCGCACCAGGAAGAGCGGGAAAGTGCCATAGACATAAAACCCACAGCACATGTTCTTGGGGTTGAGAGTGGAGGTCTCGGTATCAAAGTAATCGCCGATGTTCTCGACCGGCCGGATGGCAGTTTCGACGCTGGTCAGGAAGCGTTCATCCGGGTGCAGGCTCTGGTCGGCATCCCAGTCCAGCCCCACCAGGCGCAGCCAGCCCGCCACCAGCAGCAGGCCCGCCAGCAGGACATACGGCAGGCTGGCGCGCAAGGCTCGCAGGGATTCGTTTCGGGCGCGGTTTTCCATAACTGTTTATTGCCCTGCCGGGACAAGGAAAACGATAAATTCCTTGAACGGAGTCTCGGACGAAAAGAGCGAGTAGGAAGCCTGGGGGTAGAGCGACTGCAAGAGGGCCAACCCTTCGGTATCGTCATATTTCAAAAGGAAGAGCTTGGCGCCCGGAAGCGCGACTGTTTCCGGAGCGCGCTCGCGGGTCATGGCCGTGTCGCGGCCGGGCTGGCCAGCGGCAAAACCGACCAGACGCGTATCGACCCAGTGCGGGAACGCCAGCACCCAGGATTGCTCGGGCGGGATACCGGCTTCGGCGTAGGTCTGCATGACCTCGCCCATTTCAGTGGTGTTCCAGGCGCGGTTGGCATATTGCAAGCGGTAGGTTTCAAAGGTCATGGTGTAGTTGGTCATAGCCGCCAGACCGATGAGCGCCGCGCCCAGCAAACCGGCGACCCAGCGGCCGCGGCGTGTGCCGAGGCGTTCTTCCACGCCGCGCAGCAGGCCATCCAGCGCCATCGCAGAGAGGATGAAGACCATGACGGCCGCGCCGCTGGCGCGGTTGGGGGCCGGGTTTTCATCCGGGTAGGCCAGCACCATAATGGAGGGCAACATCAGCAACGGCACAGAGAGCAACAGGTAGAGGTCCTGCCAGTGCTGGCGGCGGATGTAACGCGCCAGTACCAGGGCCGCGCCCAGCACCAG
>JANJTX010000124.1 GCA_024710875.1 Anaerolineales bacterium
AAGTACACAATCGCCAGACCGTGGTCGGCGCTGATGAAAAGCGTTTTGGCAGGTTTCACAATCGCCTATTGTAATCGTTTGCGGGTCACATTCAGCCCCGGTACAGCCACTCAAAAGTCCGGTCGTAGAGCCATTGCACGAGGCGGCGCAAAGGGCCGCCCCGGCGGCGGGGTTTGGGGAGGGCGGGCGAATGGGGGGCATCTGCGGGCAGGGTGTTGCCCATGTGCTCGACGTGCCAATCCGGCGTGCTCAAGCGCAGGTAGCCGGCGGCGTTGATGCGCTCATCCAACTGGCGCACATCTCCCATCGGGCGCTGGCTGGGGATGGGCAGCAGGGTGTGCAGGAGGCTTTTGCGGGCCACAAACTGAAAATGCCCGGCCCCCACCAGAGCGCGCAGGCCGCTCTTTTCGATTTGGATGGCAGGCGTCGAGTCATAGAAGGCGCGGGCTTTGGGTTCGTCGCCACCGAGGCTGCGGGCATGCCGCCAGAAATCTTCCCAACTGACCAGCGGGCCGCGGGTGACGGCGACCTCCGGCTGGGCTTCGGCCCAGGCCACGGTGGCGGTGGAATACTCCGGCGGGGTAAGTAGCGGCAGGCCGGTGACCATGCCCGCCTGCGGGAAGGCTTCCAGCAGGGCAAGTTGGGGCGCGAGCCAATTGGGGTGGACTTGCACATCGGCATCGGCATAGGCGATGAACTCACCCGGGGCGGCGGCGAAGGCGAAGTTCCAGGCGCCGGCCTTGCCGATGTTATGTTCGGAAAGGGTCAGGTACTGAATGGCCCCGCCGGCGTGCTGTTCCGTCAGGTAGGCGCGCACCTCCGGGCAGGAGGCGTTGTCAAAGACCAGCAGGTCGAGCGGCTGGCCAGCGTGGTGGCGCAGGCTGGCGAGGCAGATTTTCAAGACTTCCAGGCTGTCGGCATAGTAGCCGGCCAGAGCCGGGATATAGGTGATGACGACCGCGGTTACTTTGTGCGGCTGGTGGACGGTTTCGATGGATTTAGCGGGGTTCTGCCCGACGCGCATTATTCGGCATCCTTTCCGAGCCGACGGCGCAGGCGGCGCACGCGGCGGGCCAGCCCCAGGCGGCGGCCGGGCCGCTCATCCGGCGGCCAGAGCCACATTTCCAGGCGACGCAGGGCACGCAACAGGGTGAGGCGCGGGCGGCCGACCCGCCCGTGGCGCAGTTCGCGGTCGCAATCCAGCACGATGTACATGTTGCGCTGGCCGCCGCCGAGGGCGGTGTTCACCTGGGTTTCGGGCTGGCGGTAGTGGGGCTGACCGCCGGGCAGGTGGCGATAGTCGTGATTCTGGTGGATGATGGTGACTTCCGGCGTGGCATCCACGCACGGCCAGGGCTGGGTGGCGGCGTGGTAAATCATCCAGTTATCCCAGCCAGCCCGGCCGATGGCAAAATCTGGAATCTCGGTGAACAGGTGGCGGGGGAAGAGGAAATAATCGCTGCCAGCGGGCGGGTGCAGGCGGCCGCGCTGACGGACATCGGCCCGCAGGCGGGCATCCCAGCCGGGGGTGAACTCCAGCGGGGCAGTAATATCCAGATCCCAGCGCTGGCCGACGAGCAGGAATTCCGGGCATTGCCGGAGGACGGCGGCGGCGCTTTCGACCAGGCCGGGCAGGAAGAGGATATCGGCATTCACATAGCACAGCAGCGGGCTGGCGCTATGCTGGCGGGCGAGGTCAAAAATACTGCTGACGAGGGGCGTACCACTTTCGTTGGTTTTGACCTGCGGCAGATGGCGCACCCCAAAATCGGCGGCGGTTTCGGCGAGACCGTGTTCATCGCCAATCAACAGCACTTCGACCTGCGGGCCGAGCGCCAGCCAGGACTGGATGGCGTTGCGCTGGATGGTGATGATGTGCGGGTCGCGCATCGGTTTGGGGGCGCTGAAAATGGTAAGGGTGGTCATCGGCGGTCATCCACTTCGCGGTAGTCCTTGTGGCGGACGGTGGCGTTGATTTCGGTGAGTTCGGGGTGAGTGTGTACCAGTTGGAGGACTTCCAGCCAGGAGAAGGAATCATCCGGGAAGTGGGCGGCGATGGCGCGCAGCAGGGCCAAATCTTCGGGCGTGTCCAGCGTCCAGCGGTAAGCGCCGAAGTCCGGAGTGTGGCGAATGTGCAGGATGTAGAATAAGCCGGGGTTTTCGTAGAAGTAGGGCATGACGTGCTCGCGCTGGTGGGGGGCGGTGGCTTCACGGGCGGCGCGTTCCAGGGCGGCGATGGTGCAAATCTCGGTGTCCAGCCCGATGGGGACGGTGCGGCCTTCCGGCAGGCGGTTGGCGGCAAAATCCAGCGGGGGTTGATGGGCGAAGAAGGTTTCCAAGTTGGAGTCCAGCAGAGCCGGGTCGATGAAAGGGCAGTCGCCGGTGAGGCGCACGATGACCTCGGCCTGTAATTGGCGGGCGGCCTGCAAATAGCGGTCAAGGACGTCGTGCATACTGCCGCGCACCACCGGCACGTCGGCGGCCGCGCCAAAAGCGGCCACCGGGTCATCGACCGGGTCGGTGGTGGTGGCAATGGCGACTTGATGAATGCGGGTGGCGCGGGCGGCGCGGCGGGTCATCCAGGCCAGGGCGGGCTGGCCGCCGAGGTCGGCGAGGACTTTGCCGGGCAGGCGGCTGGAGCCCATGCGGGCCTGAATGATAGCGACCGTGCGGGGGGTATCAGGCATGGTAGTCATCCAGCGCCCATTTCAATGGATTTTCCTGAATGTATTTGCGATGCAGGAATAAGTCTTCTTCATCGCGCAGGATGTGTTCGTGGTAGTTGCGCTGCCAGATGGGTTGGCCGTTGTTTATATTTTGCCGATTGGCCTCACGAGTTAAGGCGGATTTGAATGACCCAATGATTGCGCCCAGAGACCCGCTCTTCGTACCGGCAGCTTGTTGTGTTTGTAGGGGCGAGGCATGCCTCGCCCCTACCTTTGCAAATGAGTTAGCCTGGCTGGCAGAATTGGATTGTGAATCGTTGGGGAGTATCCAGAGAATGCCATGTACATGATTTGGCATCACGATGTATTCATCTAGCTGGGTGTTTTTGAAGTGCGCTGGGATTTTTTGCCAAATAGATTGCACTACCTCGCCCAGGGAGGATAGACTGCATCGGTCGCCAACAACCCGCCCAAAAATCGGGCGGCGCAAATAGCTGCACACGGTCACAAAATAGGCTCCCGCGGCTGCATAGTCAAAATCCGGTAGGCGGAGGGGCTTTCGGTCAGGCATCAATCACCAAATTCAAAGGAAGTAATCCACCATACGCCATCGGTTTGTTCGAGCAGGGCTTCAAAGGGGCGAGTGTGGGTATCGCCAAACCGAGCGGTGCCGCGCACGCGGGTGATTGTGTCCAACTCGTAGAGGTTGATTTCCAGTCTGGCGTAACCAGCGAGGTCTTGCTGACCAAGGCGGGCTTCGAAGGCGGCAAAGCGCAGGGCGCGCTGGCCGCTGGCGGAGTACAGACTGTAGGCGGCTTCGAAGTCACCGCGGCTGGCGAGCACCAGAAATTCGTTCAGGCGGCCTTCGATGGCCAGCAAGCCTTCAATCTGGATGCTGCTGCCCTCGGGCGTTTCCACCGCCGGAGATTGCGGGATAGCCAGGGTGGCAAACATCCCCACGCCCAGCACCAGTACCGCGATGGCCGCCGAAGCCACTAACGCCACCCGGCGGCCGGGATTCGGTTCGGGTTGGGGATTGTAGTCTTTGAACTCTTTAAAATCGCTCATGGGGTACACACTTTCTCGTAGGCAGCCAGCAACTGCTGGAAGTTAGCCGGCCAGTTGGCCTTGTACTCGGCACGGCGACGGGCGGCTGCGGCCTTCGCTTTCAACTCATCCTGCGCGGCGACGGCCTGCAGGATAATCCGCGCCAGCGCTTCGGCATCGCCATCCGGGAACTGCCAGCCGACTTCGGGGGTGACCCATTCGCGGTTGCCGGGGATATCTGACACCACGGCTGGCAATCCACAGGCGAGGGCTTCCATCAGCGAGACCGAAGAACCGTCGCTGTGGCTGGCGCTGATGTAGAGGTTGGCCGCCCGGTAATAGTCAGGCAGGTCGGCGTAATTGACCTGACCGCCAAAATGTACCCAGTCCAGCACGCCGCCGCCCATCAGCGTGCGCCGGATGCGGCCCGCCAGCGAGCCGTTGCCGAGCAGCAGCAGGCGCAGGTCGGGGCGCTGCCCGGCAGCCAGCACAAAAGCCCGGGCGAGGACATCCACGCCATAGACCGGCTCCCAGGTGCGGGTGTGGAGCAGGACGAAACAGTCCTGCCAGCCGGCCCGCTGGCGCAGGCCGCCATCGCCGCCTTCCGGCGAAAAGTGGGCCAGGTCCACGCCCCAGGGGAAGACGGTGATTTTGTCCGGCGCGGCGCCGAGAGCGATGGCCTTCTCACGCACGGCTTCATTATCGCATATCAAAGCCGCGCTTTTTTGCAGCACGACTTGGGTAACCCAGCGGAATTTGCGGTCCTTTTCGGCGTCCAGCATCAGGTCGGACCCCCAGGACATGCTGACCAGCGGTTTGGCTCCCGCCAGAGCCGCCAGCAGGGCGCAGGTTTGAATCGGGCCAGCGTGGACGAGGTCCGGCCGCAGACGGCGCAGAACCCGCCAGAGCGAGAGGAGCAGGCGCGGCCCATCCGTCAGGCGGGCCGAGCGCGCCCCGCCCGCCCAGGCCACCGGCCGGATGCCGGGCGGCAGCGGGCGTTCTTCCTGGGCGTGGCCGCGCCGTTCGAGGCGCAGAAAATAAACCTCATGCTCGGTCTGGGCCAGAGCGGCCAGAAAACGATGGTCGTGGGGAGTGTAATCGCGCGAGAAGTAGAGGACTTTCATTGAAAGTCAATCAGGGGCTGACGTAACCCGAAGCAAGCGGCTAGCCTTCCAGGTCGGTCCAGCGGATTTCCTTACCGTAGGGCAGGTCAATGCGGGCGACCTTGCCGACGACCAGGTCGGCCTCCCAGGGTGGTACCGCGCCGGGCGTGGCCGGGCGCAGGGCTTCCAGATGCTCGGCGGTGAGGGTTTCACCGGCGCGGATGTCGCGGGCGGCGCGCAGGCAGCGGCGCTGGACGATGTAGGTGTCCTGCTCGTTGGCGGTTACGAACTTGTCCGAACTGCCGAGGGCGCGCTCCAGAATACGGACTTCATCCACCATGCGAGCCCAGTTTTCGGGGTTGAGGGCAAACTTATGGTCAGGGCCTTCGCGCTCGTTGCTGTCGGTGAAGTGGCGTTCGATGACGCGCGCCCCGAGCGCGACTGCGCCGACGACCGGGGCGGGACTCTGGGTGTGGTCAGACAGGCCGAGGACAACCCCCGGCCACATCTGGGCGTAGGTTTTGAGGACATTGAGGTTGAGATGGTCGTAGTTGTCTTCGCGGGCGGTGTAGTTGGTGTTGCACTGCATCAGCACAATCTGGTCAGTGGCAGCCTGGAGAATACGCATGGCACGCGCCACATCGCTGATGTCGGCCGCGCCAGTGGCGACCAGCACCGGCTTTCCGAATTTCGCCATCTTGAGCAGACCGTACGGCCAGGACATTAAATCTGAGCCAGCCTTGTAAGCGGGCACATAGGCATCCAGCATGGCAATGGCTTCATCGTCATAGGGGCTGGAGAAATAATGAATGCCGACTTTGTCGCACTCTTCCTTGAGGGTGGGCGTCCAGTCAAACGGGACGGAGGCATCCTGATAGACCTCAAAGACGCTTTTCTTCCATTGGGCCTGGTGAGAGACCTGCCCGCCCATTGCTTTGAAGCCATAGTCGGAGACGATTTTCTCGGCGCGGAAATTCTGGAACTTGGCGGCATCGGCCCCGGCGTCTTTGGCCAGCCGAATGAGGTCTTTGGCGCGCTGCAGGTCACCATCATGGTTGGCGGCGATGTCGGCGATGAAGTAGGTGGGGTGTTGCGGGCCAATTTGGCGGTCAAGGATGGTGATAGTCATGAGGGTCCTCCAGGAAGAGTTAATCGCGGGCGGCGGCCCGCAATTGGGCCGGGTAGCCCTGCTGGTCAAGGGCGTGAAAGCGCGCCAGAGCCGAGGGCAGGTCGGGCAGGGGGCGGCCGAGGGCGGCGGCGAGTTTATCGGTTTTGAGGGTAAGGAGGGGTGAACGGCGGGCAGCCAGCCCGGCATCGTTAACCGAGATGGGTGCGATAGCGGCCGGGTCATGGCCAAACAGTTCGGCAATGCGTACCCCGAAGGCGTACTTGCTCATCGAATCGCGGCTGACGACATGATAGAGGCCGTGCAAATCGCGGTCGAGCATGTCAAACAACACTCCGGCGATGTCATTGACCAGCAGCGGGCAAAAGAAAACATCCGTGAAGCCTTTGAGGGGCGCGCCAGCGCGCAGGCCATTGACGAAAAACTCGCCCAGGCTGCGGCTACCGGACATGCTCCAGCCGAAGAGATTAACGCGGGCGATGCTGGCGGCCGGGTTGGCGGCGGCCACGGCCTGCTCACCGGCCAGTTTGGATTGGGCGTAGACGCTCAAGGGGTTGGGCGCGTCCTCTTCGGTGTAATCACCGCGCTCGCCATCAAAGACGGCATCGGTGCTGATGTGAATAAAGCGCGCTCCGTGGGCAGCGGCTTCGGCGGCCAGCGCGCCGGGGAGGTCGGCATTCATGGCCTGGGCGCGGGCGGGGTCTTTTTCACAGGCATCCAGGTCAGCCAGAGCGGCGCAATGGACGATCCATTCCGGGCGGGCATGCTGCCAGATTTCGGCGCGGGCGGCAGCATCCAGCAGGTCAACGGATTGCATGTCAACCCCAGGCCAGGCCACGCGACGGCGGCCAGTGATGCCGGTAACGGCGTGGCCGGCGCGGGCGGCTTCAACCGCCAGGTTGAGGCCCAGCAAGCCGGAGGCGCCAGTGATAAGGAGTTTGGCCATTGTCGTGCGTTACTCAACCAGCCCGGATTCAAACGGCGCAACCAGTTGCTTGATTTGTTCCACCGTCAGCCATTCGGTATTGGTGTTGCTGGCATAGCGGAAGTCATCCGGCAGGGGCTGGCCTTCTTTGGCCCACTCGCGGCTGAACCAGTAGGCCTCGGCGGGTTGGACGACGAACATCTCGGGCAGTTCGACCGTGGAGCGGGCTTCGTCTTCAGAAATCAGGACTTCGTGCAGTTTTTCGCCCGGGCGGATGCCGACGAACTCAATCTCGGCTTGGGGGGCCATGGCACGCGCCAGGTCCACAATCGTGGTGCTGGGGATTTTGGGGACGAAGACTTCGCCGCCGCGCATCTGCTCGATGCAGGTAATGACGAACTGGACGCCCTGCTCCAGCGAAAGCCAGAAGCGGGTCATGCGCTCATCGGTGACGGTGACTTTGCCGCTGGCACGCTGCTGGAGAAAGACCGGCACGACGCTGCCGCGACTGCCGACCACATTGCCATAGCGCACGCAGGCCAGGCGGGTTTCCAACGCGCCGGCGTAGGTGTTGCTTTGCACGGTGAGTTTCTCGGCCGCCAGTTTGGTAGCGCCATACAGGTTGACCGGGTTAACGGCTTTGTCGGTGCTTAAGGTCAGCACTTTCTTGACGCCGGCATCCAGGGCGGCCTCGACGACATTGCTGGTGCCCATGATGTTGGTCTTGATGGCTTCCATCGGGTTGTATTCGCAGGCCGGGACCTGCTTGAGGGCGGCGGCATGCACCACCACATCCACGCCGTGCATGGCGCGGCGCAGGCGTTCGCGGTCACGCACATCGCCAATGAAATAGCGCAGGTTGGGTTGGTTGAAGCCGGCGGCCAGCATTTCATGCTGTTTGAGTTCGTCGCGGCTGAAAACAATCACGCGGGCGGGCTGCTGGTCGCGCAATAAAGTCTGGATGAATTTTTTGCCGAACGAGCCGGTGCCGCCGGTAACCAGTACAGATTTTTCTTTCCAGTTCATGTTCACTCCACTTCCAGTTGGCCGGCGGTCGCGCCCGGCTTTTGAATTAGAATAATTGCACTCTGTTCCTGAAAGGCCTGCCGTTTATGCTGCTTCGCAAGCGTTCCAATATCCTGTTCCTGCTTCTGGTCGCCGCCTTCCTGATTTATGGCGGCTATTATATTTTCAAAACCAGTTTCATTGTGGAAGGCACGCGCTACTTCATCCTCAATGACGACGCCATGATTTCGATGCGCTATGCCCGCAACCTGGCCGAGGGCCACGGGCTGGTGTGGAACCCGGGCGAACGGGTGGAGGGCATCACCAACCCCTTGTGGGCGGGTTACATGGCGCTCTGGCATCTGGCGCCGCTGCCGCCCAACCTGATGAGCCTGCCGATTCAGATTACCGGCCTGTTGCTGCTGACCGCCAACCTGTTTGTAGTGCGGGGACTGGCGCAACGGGTGTTCCGGCAGGAAAGCATCGGCCTGCTGGCGGCGCTGCTGACCGCCTTCTACTACCCGCTCAACAACTGGGCGCTGCTGGGCATGGAGGTTGGGGCGCTGACGCTGCTGGTTTCGCTGGCCGTCTATCGCAGTGTGGTCGCCCACCAAAGCGGGCGGTTTTCAGCGGCGCCCTACTGGCTGCTGGGCGTGGCGACCCTGGTGCGGATTGACGCCGCCGTGCCGTTCCTTGTGCTGCTGGGTGTTAATGTGCTGCTGGATGCCGCCCAGCGCCGTCGCCACCTGCTGACGGGTGGGTTGATTCTGCTGGGCTTCCTCAGCGGCCAGACCCTGTTGCGCTACGCCTACTACGGCGAGTGGCTGCCGAACACCTATTACCTCAAGGTCGAGGGCGTGTCGCTGGTCAGCCGTTTGAAAAATGGGCTGGCGCCGCTGCTGCGCTTTGTGTGGAACATGGAACCAATCCTGTTCCTCTTGCCGTTCCTGCTGCCGCTTTTCCGCCGTCAGTACGCTGCCTGGCTGATTGTGCTGGTGATTGCCGCCCAACTGGTTTACAGCGTGTATGTCGGCGGGGATGCTTGGGAGCACCGCGGCGGGGCCAACCGCTATATTTCCATCGCCATGCCGCTGTTCTTTCTGGCTTATGTGGCCGTCGTGCGTCACATCTGGCAGGCGGCTCTGGCGACCGTCTCCGGCCTGCGCTGGCCGGCCCTGCTGCGGCTGGTTTCACAGGCCGGGCTGCTGGTCCTGGTGGGCTTGAGCCTGCTGCGCTTCAACGCCCTGCTGGGCACGCACTCACTCAATAAGCTGGTGTTGCGCGGCCTGCCGACCTTTGTGGATGGCAATGTGGAGTACGTGCGGATTGCCAACGCCCTGAACCGCTTTGCCAAGCCAGACGCCCGAATTGCGGTGGTGACGGCCGGGGTCATCCCCTACCTGACCGACCTGTATTCAATTGACCTGCTGGGCAAGAGCGACCCGGTGATCGCCCATCTGCCCAGCCACACCGGGGCCGATTTTGAGGGGTTCAGCGAATTTCGCCCCGGCCATTCCAAGTGGGATTACCAGTATTCGATTGTCGAACTGCAACCGGACATCGTGGTGCAGTTGTGGGCCGATGCAGACAGTATTCGGCCGTACATTCGTGAGCATTACACGCTGGTTGAGTCGAATGGCTTTACCTTTTCAGCCCTGACCGGCTCACCGAACATCGATTGGGCGGCGGTGACGATTCTGGACTGGGCCGACTATTAGACCCGCGTTCACTTCTTAATCACCAGCAGCGGGTACTGCCCGATGCGCCCCAGCAAACCGGGCAGGCGTTCTTCCAGCCAGTACAGGCCTTTTAGCAGGGCGCGCCCGCCAAGGTGGGCATGAATGTACAAGCGCAGCACGGCCACACTCACGCTGCGCCATACGAATAACTCAATGCCCATGTGGGGGCGCAACTTGCGCAACAGCCAGCCGGCGTTGTATTTCTCGATATGCGTGCCGGTATTCTCGGCCAGGCGGCGAGGCAGGTCTTCGCCCTGTTGCTGGCGTTTGCGCGCCCGCAGCCACTTGCGCACCCGGATGGGAGCTTCCAGAATACGCCCCAGCAAAGGCTGACCCCAGCCATTGACCACCACGCCACGCCCGCCCGCGGCCAGCACCCGGTGCAGGCCGAGATAGGCGGGCACATGGTCCTGGGGCGGCAGGTGATGGATGGTGTGCAGCGTGACCAGGCCGTCAAAGGCTTCGGCCTTGAAGGGCAGGTGAGCGATATCGGCCACCACAAACAGGCCGTGGTCGCCTATGCGGGCGCGGGCTTCCTTGAGGGCGGTGATGGAAATATCGGCGCACACGCGTTTCTGGTAGCCTTTGGAATATTCCAAATATTCCGGGTACTGGATTGGACCGCAGCCGGCATCCAGCAGGTACTGGCCGCGGGCGGGCAGGTGGCGCAGCACCCGCAGATGGCAGTTGTGGATGTACTCGCGCGCTACCGGCCGCAGGTCTTCATAGCGGGCGTTCTGGTACAGGCCTTCGCCCACCTGGCTCCAGCCCACGGCGTCATAAAACTCGCGTACTTCCTGTTTGATGTCCTGTTCGCTCATAGGGCGTCGCTTGCCTCTCCTGCGAGGGCATCGAAGGTGGCTTTGAAGGCCCGCATGCCCTTGTCTGAAAATACTTTGCCGGGGGTCCAGTCCTGCACACTGTCCCAGAAGTGGATGAGATGCCACGGGAATGGCAGGGGGTAATCAAAAAAGAAACGGTAGGCGTAGTGCCAGGCCTGACGGGTCTGGGCTTCGGTCAGTTTGGGTTGGGGCTGGGTGAGCAGGTTGAAATACTCATCCCAACTGGCGGGGTCGAGGGTGAAGCCCTTGCCGCGATAGTGGGTACGGCCAACGACCACCGCCGGCAGGCCGCTCATGGCCATCTCCATGCCGACGGTGGTGGTGTACACCAGCCCGAGGTCGGCCAGACCAATCAGGTCATAGGTGTTGACGGCTTCGGTGGCGGCAATCAGGCGGATGTTCTCCGGCAGTTGCGGCAGTTCGGCGCGCACGATGTCTGCCACCGAGGGGCCGGTCATATTGGCCTCGCCGGGGTGCAAGCGCAGCACAAATTGCCAGTCCGGGTGGGCAGCGTAGTGGCGCAGGGTGCGGCGCAGCCATTCGGTCATTGTTTCGCTGAACACCGCCCGCCCGAGAGTCAGGCTGTCGCCGATGACATTGGCGGCCAGCAAGGCGACCGGGCGCTCATCGAGCCCCAGTTTGGCGCGGGCGGCGGCGGCGCCCTGGGTGGCGGTTACCTGCCACTGGCGGTAGAAGTTTTCGTACAGGCTGGCGGTGCGGCGGTGAGCGAAAAGGCCGCGCACCTGCTCAAACTGGTCTTCGGTAAAATCCGCATCCTTGAAGCGCGCCCACAGGGCCTGGGTGTCCTGTAGCATGACTTCGCTGTTCTGGCTGAACCAGATTTTGTCGCGCTGCTCGCCAAACTCGTAAGACACGACCGGGATGCCCAGATGGCGGGCGGTCTGGTAGAGGGCGGCGAATTCCAGAATGAGGGCATTCGGCACGATGACCACATCCGGCGGGTTGCGCTGGAGCCAGTTCAGGAAGGCGCGGGCGGCAAAACTGTTGCGCTCGCGCCGCAGGGTGAACAATTCGCCATTCAGGTCTATTTCTTCGACCTGCTCGGTGTACTGCACATCCCGGATGCTGACCTGTTTGATGGCGGCGGCCAGTTCCTGGGGCAGGCGCGGGGCGGGCTCCATATCAAAGAGAGAAAGCACACTGACCATCGCCTCGGCGGGTTTGAGCACCCGGCGGGTGTAGAGGTCGTGGCCTTTGCGGTCAAAGTCATCCACCGGTTTACGCCAGTCGCCATAGGGCAGGTAGGTGAGCGTGACCTGATGGCCGAGGCCAGCGAGGGCGAGACTCAAGAGGCTGGTGTGCTCGACCCAATAGCGCAGCGTGCCAAAGACGAGTACTTTTTTGCCGGGGTCATGGCGGTGGGGTGAGGCGGCGGCCTGCTCGGCCCACAGGCCGATGGCTTCTTCCAGTTTGGGCAGGCTGAAGCCGCGGCGCGGCTGGCCACCCCGGCGCTGGAAGTCCAGTTCGGCGGCCAGCGGCAGGCTGCCAAGGGCCTGTTTGAGCAATCGGCGGGGGGTTTTCACGCCGCGGCCTCAATCGTCCAGTTGAGGGCCGGGCGCACCGGCCCGAGGCGCACTTCGGTCCATTGCATGCCGGGGGCGCCCATCGCATCTACGGTGAAGGCCAGGGCGGCTTCGTCCTGAAAATAGCGACGCACGCGGAAGGTGCTGGCGTTGAAACCCAGCAGGTACTGGCCTTCGTTGAGAAAGTGGGCGGGGATGACACCGCGGCTGATGTAGCGGCCAGCGGCGCGGGTGGTGTGCTGGTGGAACATTTCCGGGGAGTCGGTGTCAAAGGAAGTAAACACAACCTCGCCATGCACGGTTTGCAGGTACACGCCCAACCGCAGGCCGGTGATGGGAGCGGCCAGTTCGTATTCAATTTCAATCGCCAGGGGTTCGATGGCGCGGACGGTGTCAATTACGGCACCGCGCGGATCACGCACCCGCAGGGCGATGGGACGGAAGGGCGCGGATTCGGCGGGGACATCCTCCGGCGACCATAGCCGCTCGCCGCTCTGGGAGAAGCCGGAAGCCATGTAGTATTCCACCGCTTCCCGCGTGGGGGCGGCGTGAACCATGCGGCCCTTATCCAGCACGATGGCTTTTTCGGTCAGGCGCAGGATGGCGCTCATGTTGTGGCTGACGAACAGCACCGTGCGCCCGGCCTCGGCGACCTCGCCCATTTTGCCGAGGCACTTGCGCTGGAACTCGGCATCGCCCACGGCGAGGACTTCATCCACGACCAGGATTTCAGGCTCCAGATGGGCAGCCACCGAAAAGGCCAGACGAAGGTACATGCCGCTGGAATAGCGTTTGACCGGGGTGTCGATGAACTTGGCGACACCGGCGAACTCGACGATTTCATCAAACTTGCTCTGAATTTCAGCGCGCTTCATACCCAGCACTGCGCCGTTGAGGAAGATGTTTTCGCGGCCGGTGAGTTCGGGGTGGAAGCCGGTACCGACTTCCAGCAGCGAGCCGACCCGGCCGGTGATTTCGGCGTAGCCCTCGCTGGGCTCGGTGACGCGCGAAAGGATTTTGAGCAGGGTGCTTTTGCCGGCTCCGTTGCGGCCAATCACGCCCAGGACTTCGCCCTGTTTGACTTCAAAGGACACATCCCGCAGGGCCCAGATTTTCTCGGTCGGGCCGCCGGCTTCGCCGCGCAGCACACGCGCCGGCCAGGAAGCGGCGCGCACGAGGGCATCCCGCAGCGTGGGCGAGCGGTCCACCTCAGCCCCGATTTTGAACTGTTTGCCGATACCTTCGGCTTTGATGGCATATTGGGACATGCTTACACCGTATCCGCAAAGGTGCGTTCCAAGCGCCGGAAATAGAACAGGCCGGAAACGAGGAAGACGAGCGAGACCGCCAGCGAAATGGCGACCGGCAGGGTGGGGAATGCGCCGCTGCCGAGCAACGCCCAGCGGAAGCCTTCGACCACGCCGACCATCGGGTTAAGAGCATAGAGGGTCTGCCACTGGGCGGGGATATTGCTCAAGGGGTAGGCAATCGGGCTGGCGAGCATCCAGAACTGGCTCAAGAACGGCAGCAGGTACTTGACGTCGCGGTAGTGCAGATTCCAGGCCGCCAGCCACAGGCCCACGCCGAGGGCCGCCATCAGCGCCAGCAACAGGAACAGCGGCAGGGCGAAGATGGCCGCCGTGAGCTGGACGCTGTATACGAACATCATGCCCACCAGAATCAGGAAGGCGATGCCAAAATCCACAATGCCGCTCATGACCGAGGAAAGCGGGATGAGCAGCTTGGGGAAATACACTTTGGTAATCATGTTGCGGTTGCTGACCAGCGAACGGCTGGCTTCGTTAAGGGCGTTACTGAACAGGTTCCAGGGCAGCAACGCGGCAAAGGTAAAGATGGGGCGCGGGATGCCATCGGTGGGCAGGCCGGCCAAACTGCCGAACAAGAAGTTGAAGATGAGCATTTGCAACAGGGGTTGCAAGACCGCCCACGAAGCGCCCAGCAGGGTTTGCTTGTAACGCACTTTGATGTCGCGCCAGGTGAGGAAAAACGCCAGCTCGCGGAAACGCCACAGGTCGGCCAAATCCAGCGGGGCCCAGCCCTTGCCGGGTTGCAGGCGGATGGTCTCCGGAGCGGAGGGGGAGGTTTTGGGGTTAGAAGCCATGGCTACTCTGCATGCGCCTGATACCACTCGATGGTGCGGCGCAGACCCTCTTCAAAGCCCATCCGGGCTTCAAAGCCGAAGTATTCTTTGGCGCGCGAGACATCCAGCATGCGGCGCGGCTGGCCGTTGGGCTTGCTGGCATCCCAGGCAAAGCGGCCCTCGTAACCCACCAAGCAGGCGATGGTTTCAGCGAGGTCTTTGATACTGATTTCCATGCCGGAACCGAGGTTGACCGGCTCGCCGCCGTTGTAGCGTTCCGCGCCCAGCAGAATA
This sequence comes from Anaerolineales bacterium, assembly GCA_024710875.1. Taxonomy (GTDB): domain Bacteria; phylum Chloroflexota; class Anaerolineae; order Anaerolineales; family UBA11579; genus SCUK01. Next base: position 14,393 of record JANJTX010000124.1, read on the forward strand.
CCCTCGGCGGCATCTTCAACATACAGGAACTCGCGGGTCGGCGAGCCATCGCCCCACAGCGGCACTTCGGGCGCGCCGCTTTGTTTGGCCTCCAGAAATTTGCGGATGAGGGCAGGGATGACATGCGAGGTCTGGAGGTCAAAATTGTCGCGCGGGCCGTAGAGGTTGACCGGCAGCAGGTAGATGGCGTTGAAACCGTACTGCTCGCGGTAGGTCTGGGCCTGCACCAGAAGCATGGCTTTGGCCAACCCATAGGGAGCGTTGGTTTCTTCCGGGTAGCCGGTCCAAAGATATTCTTCCTTGAAAGGCACCGGGGCGAACTTGGGGTAGGAGCAAATCGTGCCGAGCGAGACGAACTTGGGCACGCCGCGCTGATAGGCTTCGTGCATCAGGGGCACGCCCATCATCAGGTTGTTGTAGAAAAATTCGGCCGGGCGTTGGCGGTTGGCGCCAATGCCGCCCGCCAGCGCGGCGATGTGAATGACCATGTCCGGCGTGAAGTCGTCAAACATGCGGCGGATGTTCTCGATTTGGGTGAGGTCGTAGTCGCGGGTGCGCGGCACAAACACT
>JANJTX010000016.1 GCA_024710875.1 Anaerolineales bacterium
GCCCCGCCTGCGTGGTGGATTTTGGCACTGGCACGACCTTTGACGCCATCTCTGCTGAAGGCGACTACCTCGGCGGGGCAATTGCGCCCGGCATCGGCATTGCCGCCGAAGCTCTGTTCGCCCGCGCCGCCAAGCTCTCACGCGTGGACCTCAAACGCCCGCCCTCGGTCATCGGCACCAATACCACCCATGCGCTGCAATCCGGCCTGCTGTTTGGCTATGTCGGGCTGGTGGAGGGCATGGTGGCGCGCTTCCGAACTGAACTCGGGCCCGAGATGAAAGTCATCGCTACTGGCGGGCTGGCTGAAATTGTGGCCCGTGAAACCCAGGTCATTGATATCATTGCCCCGTGGCTCACCCTCGATGGCCTGAAAATCATCTGGGGGCTGAACCAGTAGGATTAAATGCGTGTGTTATCGCCATAGACAGTGGGTTTCAGCCCACTCCGACACTCACACTCCCGAACCAGATACGGAACTCGAATGACGACTGACCACGACCTCGACCACGACCTCGACCACGACGCCACCTACTTCCTCGAACTCCAGACCAAAACCGGCTGGGGTCGGGCGCTGGCAAAATTCGCCGAGTGGTGCGCCCTGCCGCCCGGCACGACCGCCATTGATGTGGGCAGCGGCCCCGGCCTGCTGGCGAAATTGCTGGCCGAAAACGGGGTGCAGGCTTGGGGCGTGGATGTAGATGCCGGGATGCTCGCCCAGCGTTTGCACCCCGCCATGCTGCACGCCGACACCCTGCACCTCCCGTTTGCCGCTGGCGCGCTGGATTGCGCTCTGGCTTCCAATGTCCTCTACCTGATGGAGCAACCCCAGCCGGCTCTCAATGAAATGGCGCGTGTCGCCAATCGAGTCGCCCTGCTCAACCCCTCCGAACTCATGACCATGACCGCCGCCACCACACTGGCAGATGCCGCCGGGCTGACCGGCCTGGCCCGTGAGACCCTGCTGAACTATGCTGGCCGGGCTGAACGGCTGGCGCGCTGGGACGAGGCCGACTACGCCCGTATGTTCGCCGCCGCCGGGCTGGCGCTGGAGCGCACCGCCTTAAGCATGGGCCCCGGGCTGGTGCGCATGGCGCTGGGCGTGCGCCTGAACCGATAAAGTACAATCACTTAATATGTCTTCGCCCAACCTCCTCTCCCTGCCCCTGCCCGATGGCCGCCGTTGTTTCTACGCCCCGGAATATGACTTCACCCCGCCGGACATGCGCCGCCTGGTGGGCAACCTGCCGGGCGTAAAGCTGCGCGGCAGTATGGATTGCGACCCGGCCGGCCTGTGCTGGTTTGAATTTCAGATTGATGACTGGTTGTTTTATGTCCACAACCCGTTTCCGAGCAGCTCGTATTGGTTCATCGCCGCCGACCCGCACACCGACGAGCGTATTCTGGCGCAATTTGTGAATGATATGGAAGGATTGGTGGCCGTATGGTAACTCCACTTTCCGGCAAACGCATTCTGCTGGGCGTCACCGGCTCGATTGCATGTTACAAAGCCGCCGACCTGGCCTCCAAGCTGCGCCAGGCCGGGGCCGAGGTGGATGTTATCCTCACCGCCGCCGCCGCCCAGTTCATCACCCCGCTCACCTTTCAATCCGTTACCGGCCGTCGCGCCTACGTGGATGCGGACCTGTGGGGCAGCGAAGGGCATGTGCTGCACATCAACCTCGCCAAAGAGGCCGATCTGTTGGTGATTGCGCCCGCCACCGCCAACACCCTTGCTAAACTGGCCCACGGCCTGGCGGAAAACCTGCTGGCGCTGGCGGCAGTGGCCGCCGAGTGCCCGCTGCTGCTTGCGCCGGCTATGGATGGCGGCATGTACCAGCACCCGGCTACGCAAGCCAATCTTGAAATTCTGCGCGACCGCGGCGCGATCATCATCGGCCCGGAAAGCGGGCATCTGGCTTCCGGCCTGCGCCAGGTGGGGCGCATGACCGAACCCGCCGACCTACTCGGCCATATACGCCGCCTGCTGGCGCGCCGCGGCCCGCTGGCCGGCAAGCGCGTGGTCGTGTCTGCCGGCGGCACCCAGGAGCCGCTGGATCCGGTGCGCTTCATCGCCAACCGGTCTTCCGGCAAGCAGGGTTTTGCCCTCGCCCAGGCGGCTCTGGATTTGGGTGCCGAAGTGACCCTCATCTGCGGTCCCAGCGCCCTGCCGACCCCGGGCGGGGCGACGCGGGTGGATGTGCGCACTGCCGCTGAGATGCTGGCCGCCGTGCTGGAACACAGCGCCGAAGCCGATGCGCTCATTATGGCCGCCGCCGTAGCCGACTTCCGCTCAGCCCAGACCGCCGAGCACAAAATCAAAAAAGGCGGCGAAGCCCCCGTGATTGCACTCACTCATACCGAAGATATTTTGAAAGCGGTGGCAGCGGTGAAGAAAGAAAACAGCCATCCAGCCGTCACCGTGGGCTTTGCCGCTGAGAGCCAGGACCTGCTGGCAAATGCTGCCAAGAAACTGGCCACCAAGGGGCTGGATTTCATCGTTGCCAATGATGTCAGCGCCGCCGATGCCGGCTTTGAAGTCGATACGAACCGCGTCAGCCTGCTGTTTGCCGACGGCCGCCGGGAAGACCTGCCCCTGCTGGGCAAGGGCGAGGTCGCTGTGGCGATTCTGGCCGAAGTCGTTAAACTACTTGGAAAGGCGGCCGAATGAGCCAGCCATTTGATGACATCATCCTTCATATTTGCCCTCAGACACTTTGGGAGGCCGCCCAGGCCGCCGGCGCGTACCGCGGCGATACCCTCGACACCGAGGGCTTCATCCATTGCTCCACCGCCGCCCAGATGGGCGCTACCGCCAACCGCTTTTTCGCCGGGCAGCACGGCCTGGTGCTGCTTTACATCGAAGTTGCCCGCCTGACCGCCGAAGTGAAGTGGGAACCGGCCCTCGATACCCTCTTCCCGCATATCTACGGGCCGTTGAATCTGGATGCCGTGCTGGCGGTTGAGGCCATTGAGCCGGATGAAGCCGGCGTTTTCCATTACCCGCCGCCCGTCTCCAACCCGCATGCCTGAAACGCAGCCCGCCCCGCCCGACTGGCTGAACCGCGCCCTGGCTTACACCCGCGCCCAGCATACTGGCCCGGCCGTTACCGACTACCGCCTGCACGCCAGCACCGG
>JANJTX010000023.1 GCA_024710875.1 Anaerolineales bacterium
GATTTCAGCGACCCGGCCAGCGGCTGGGACCAGCTCAACACCCCCTACGGCCAGTATGCCTATCTGGATGGCGAATATCACTTCCTGATTTATGAAGCCGGCGCGCTGCTCTGGAGCGTGCGCCCCGAACCCGCCGCCGACCTCACCCTCGAAGTCACCGCTCGCTTTGCCGCCGAAGCCGCCCTGGATGAAAGCGGCCTGACCGGGCTGGTGTGCGGCTACCGCTCACCGGATGATTTCTTCTACGCTGCCATCACCAACACTGGCTACTACGGCCTGTTTCAGGTCTCGTCCAGCGGCGAGACGTTTGTCGGCATGGAAACCTGGCAGGCCAGCCCCAACCTTGCGCTCGGCGCCCGCTCCAACCGCCTGCGCCTGGATTGTGTGCAGGGCGTGCTGCAATTCTGGATAAACGACACCCTGACGATTGCCGCCGCCGCCCCGCATGCCCTCGAAGGCCAGTATGGCGTGCTGGTCGGCTCGTTCAATTGGGCCGCCGCCCACGCCGCGTTGGATGACTTCGTCCTGCGGCCCTACGAACCATAGTTTCCTGTCTTTACCGCCTCTCGATTTGTGGCAATAATAGGGGATATGGGAGAGCAAAAAAGTTTCATTTATGGTCGCGGCAAATCGAGCGGCTCTGCGCATGTGCCAACAGTGTGGAGTATCGGGGAGCAAAAGACCTTCATTTACGGGCAGGAAAAGTCCAGCGACTCTGCTCTGGTCACTCTCATTATTCAGTTGCTTGTGGGTTTGGCGCTAATTGTGGCTGGCCTGCTTGGTTGGGTATATTACAACTATCCTTCTATTGCTGAACGCTTTGACTTGCCCTACCTGCCCGCACTGACCGACATTGCCATCGCCGAACACCAGGGCTATTTTGAATTTCCACCGAGTGCTAATCAGATCCAAATCCGCCGTAAGAATCTACCCTTTTCAACTCAAGCAGTAATTTTCAGGATGGATTCGCATGAATTTTCGGACTTCATGAATTCTACTCTTTGCTACTCCCCCAACAGCCGACCATTAAACCCCGAACCTCTTCAGTGGCGATTGGATCGCGAATTATTTGAATTGGGAATTCCCGAACCAATATCTATAGAATGTTTCGTCGAATACAATTCGGTCACGCAACTGGTACTCGTTCATTATTCTACTGACAATAAGATTCTGGTTTTTATTGGCGTTTACTAACAGCCCAAATAAAAAACCGCCCTCGGCGGCTTTGCAAAACCAATCTGTCATTCCAGCCTAAATCAACCCCTCCAGCAGATGCACGGTAATCTGCCCGCCCGCCACATCCACTTTCAGCACCACATCATCAATCGCCGGCAACAGGATTTCCTTGCCCTCCGGCGTCCGCACGACATACACCAGGTTGGCGCCGGTTTCCAGCGCCTCGGTCAGTTCGCCCAGCGTCTGGCCTTCGTCCGTCACCACCTGTAACCCCACCAGTTGGTGCAGGTAATACTCGCCCTCCGGCAGAGGCGGTCGGTCGGCCGCGGGTACATAGACATTGGTGTTGCTCCAGGTTTCCACGTCCTCACGGCGGCTGTGGTCGTCAAACCGCACCAGCAGACCGTCGTTGTGGTGGCGGCGGCTGGCCAGCGTGTGCGGTTCATGCTCCTCGCCAATGTACAGCACCGTCTCAACCGTCAGCCGTTCCGGGAAATCCGTCAGCACCGCCATCAGCATTTCGCCCTTCACCCCGTGCGGCCGCCGCAGAATCCCCACCAGCAGAAATTCAGGCCCGCCGGAAAGCGGCAGGCCTGGGGTCTTCTCCGGGTTGCGGCGGCGCGCAGCCGCCTGTCGCCGGCTTGAGGTCATTCCGGCTCCACGATTTGCAGGTTGGCGCGCTTGTGGTCACCGGCCGCCGCCACCCGCATCAGCGTGCGCATCGCCGCTGCCACCTTGCCGTTGCGGCCAATCACCCGGCCCATATCCTGCTTGCTGACTTCCAGCCGCACATTGACCGTCGCGCCCTGGCGGCGCTGGGTAACGAACACCTGAGTCTGGTCATCCACCAGCGAAGTGGCGATGTATTCGATTAGCTCACGCATGGGCGTTCTCCCTTGCCGTTGGTAGTGGGTTTGCATACACGGGCGGCCTGTGTTTGCGCCGCCCGTGTATGATACCTGAAAAAATTACTCTTCGGTCTTTTCTTCTTCCGTCGCCGGAGCTTCGGATTCTTCTGCTGCCGGGGCTTCCTCAGCCACCGGAACTTCTTCAGCCGGTGTTTCGGCGTCTGCTGCCGGGGCTTCGGCTTCCACCGCCGGGGTTTCCTCGGCCACCGGGGCTTCCGCTTCGGCCACAGGCTCTTCAGCGGGTGCTTCTGCTGCCGCCGGGGCTTCTGCCACCGGGGCGGGCTTCTCTTCCACGGCCGGAGCCGGGGCGTTAGCCTTCTTCTTGCTCTGTACCGGCGCGGCGTGGCGGGTGGTGGTGCCGGTGTTGCGGCTCACTTCGGCGGCGGCGGCTTCTTCCAGCAGTTTCTCCAGGCTCTCGCCTTTCTTCATCCGCTCCCAGCGGTCCAGCGCCCCCACGGTGCGCAGAATGCGCTCCACCGATTCGCTCGGTTGGGCGCCGTTCGAAAGCCAGGTGTACACCCGGTCTTCCTTCAACTGCACCGTTTCCGGATGGGTGCGCGGGTTGTAAAATCCCACGATTTCCAGAAACCGCCCATCGCGCGGCGCTTCTTTGTCCGCCGCTACAATGCGGAAGGAAGTCTGCTTCTTGCGGCCTACCCGGCGTAAACGTAAACGTACCATGTGCTTTGTTTCTCCTGTTTCTAAGTGGTTTGAGAGTGTGGTGCTGCTGTGCGGCGGCGGTCTGCGGTGAGGCTCCCAACTGGACGGGAGGGGAGGGGGGCGCAGGCGGCCGTCCGCCGGTTATCCGAACCCGCGCGGCATGCCGCGCCCGCCGGTTTTCTTTAACTGTTTCATCATCCGCTGCATATCTAGGTGCTGTTTCAGCAGCCGGTTGACAGCCTGCACATCGGTGCCCGAGCCGCGCGCGATTCGGCGTTTGCGGCTGGCATCCAGTATCTTGGGCTTGCGCCGTTCTATAATCGTCATCGACGAAATAATCGCTTCGGTTTGTTTCAGGTTGCGCTCGGCTTCCTGCGGGTCCACGTTGGCCGCCATGCTGCCCATCTGGCCCGGCAGCATCCCCAGCAGTTGCCCCAGCGGGCCCATCTTGCGCACCTGCTGAATTTGTTCCGCAAAGTCCTCCAGCGTAAACTCACCGGAGAGCAGTTTCTCGGCCCCCTGGGCAGCCTGCTCGGCATCCAGGTTGGCTTCGGCCTTTTCAATCAGCCCCAGCATGTCGCCCATCCCCAGGATGCGCCCCGCCAGCCGCCCCGGGTCAAAAGCTTCCAGGCCATCCAAATCTTCGCTAACGCCCAGGAATTTGAGCGGTACGCCGGTTACACTGCGGATACTGATGGCCGCCCCGCCGCGCGCATCGCCATCCAGCTTGGTCAGCGCCAGCCCGGTCAGCCCCACCGCCGCCTTAAAGCCCTGCGCCACATTGACCGCTTCCTGGCCGATCATCGCATCCACCACCAGCAGCGTCTCGACCGGGTAGACATTGTCCTGAATCGCTTTCAGCTCGCCCATCAGGGCCTCGTCCAGTTGGCCGCGCCCGGCGGTATCCAGAATCACCACCGAATAGCCGCCCAGCAAGCCCTTTTCCTGGGCTGCCTGCGCCAGTTTGGGCGGGGCCACCTGGGGCTGGTGGAAGACCTCCACCCCAATCCGCTGACCGAGCGCTTGCAACTGCTGCACGGCCGCCGGGCGGTACGGGTCGGCCGCCACCAGCAACACCCGCTCGCCTTCGCCGCGCAGTTTCTTGGCCAGTTTGGCGGCCGTGGTGGTCTTGCCCGACCCCTGCAAGCCCACCAGCATCACCACCCGCGGTTTCGGCCCGCTTAACGTCAGTGGGGCGGCCGCGCCCAGCGTGGCAACCAGCTCTTCATGCACGATTTTGATGACCTGCTGGGCCGGGTTCAACGCCCGTGATACTTCCGCCCCGACTGCCCGGCCGCGCACCCGTTCCAGAAAATCCTTGACCACCCCGAAGTTGACATCCGCTTCCAGCAAGGCCAGACGCACCTCGCGCAAAGCCGCATCCACCTCGGTTTCAGTCAGGCGGGCGCGGCGGCGCAGGTCATTGAAGACCTTCGTCAGGCGTTGGGTGAGCGTTTCAAACACAGTCGGTCGTCTCTCCGGTAAAAGCCAGTAGCCTGGTATCCTGCGGGCGTGGCGGTTTCCACGGGCTCAGGATGCCGGGCTGCACAAAACGGCAGTATAGGTTTTTGAAGTGACCCGCCACAGGGCGGGCCTGAGGCAACACGGAATTCTACCCGCAGGCGGGCATTCGGTCAAGATGATGGAGAATGGTTAAGAATTGCTTAAGTAACCCAATCAACCACCGAAATCTTGCTGGCAACCACGGTTTTTGTAGGGGCGCAGCATGCTGCGCCCGGTTCTTGACGATGTAGACCCGGAAGATTTGTTAGACGTGCTTAAGATCCGCCAGCCGTCGCCGCTGGTCCCAGCCCATCAGGTCGCCTTCCGGTACGTCCGGCACCCCGAGCCGATGGAGCATGTGCTGGGCTTCGGCGCGGTGGTGCATGTTGTGGGTAATCACATGCCCAATCGCCCCGCCGAATGACTTTTGTGCTGGCGGTTCGTCCAGTACATCCGTCCACAGGTCATCCAGACGGTTTTCGGCTTCACGGGCGCGCGCCAGCGCCGCAAATTTCGCATAACTGGCATCCAGCCGCGCCAGCAATTCGGCCGCCGTAAGCGGCCTATGGTCCGTACGCACCGGGCGTTCCAGCATCAGGTCGGTCCATGTTTCAATATTGAAAAGCATATGCTCAAAGGTGCGCCGCAGCGTGCGCCAGCCGGCATCAAACTCGCGGTTCCATTCCGCCTCCGTCAGGCCCAGGCACACCTCCAGCAATTCCCGGCTGGCCGCCAGGTCGTGCCCCAGCAGGCGTTCCAGCATGTTCATGTCGCCATCTCCAGCGCGCTCTTAGCCTCGCCGGTCAGTCGTCCAAGATATTCAGTTGTTTCGCGGCATTCCACCGGTTCTTCTACTGTCCCCAGGCACAGAATCTCTACTCCTGCTAACGCCGCAAAAATTCGGCGGTGCAGGTGGCTGGCCTCGTTTAGCGGGTGTTCCAGCCGCGCCAGATTCTTCTCAATCTGTACCGTATGTTGTGCCATGTGTGAAGAAAACCGTCCCAGCCGAAAGGCGATTTCAAAGGCTTCCGGCTCCCAGAACGGGGCTTTTTGGTGTAACTCGTCGGTCTGTACATCCCAAAAGGCTTCCAAAACTTTCTGGTGCGTGGTTTCATGAAACGCCTGTATCTCTGAAAGTGTCCCTTCAAATATCGTCTCGCTAAATCCACCTCGCGTGACAAAGTGCGGCTCAAATTCTTCTTCCGGCACGGACAGTAGTTCGGTTTTCCCCGCCCGGACTTGCTGGAGTGCAAACTCACTGATTTTTGTGTGTGCCCACTCCACCTCAATCAGGTGGTCCAGCGTTTGTCGCAGCGTCCATTCGCCCGGCGTGGGTTCTTTATCCAGAAGGTCATCGCCCACCCCCAGTAACACGCTCTGCAAATCCCACCAAGCGGCATGGTGCTGGGCCAGCAGCCGCTGGGCAGAGGACTGTACCGCGTTTGCCCCCAGCAGGGCGCTCAGCCAGTTTAATTCTTCCAGCACGCGGAAGTGAATAAAACGCACGCCTTCTTCGTACCCGCGCCAATTCCAGGATGCATCCAGCCGCTCATCTGGCAAGGGCTGGGTCAGCGCGGAAAACGCCAGTACCGATTCGCGTAGAGGTTTTGATATGGGCATTATCGTCTCCTTGAGGCTCCCTCCTAAATTAGTACTTTTGTTCTTGATTGTCAATAGCCAATCTCTTGCCTAACTTAGCGCCAGCACGATTGTCCGCACGCTTAACAGGATAATCGTCAGCCCGACCAGAATCAGCATCGCCCGCGCCGGGATTTTGCGCGCCGCCAGCGCCCCCAGCGGGGCCGCCACCACGCCGCCCAGCACCAGCCCGGCAATCACCGGCCACAGCGTCAGCCCAATCGTCAGAATGAAAGTCACTGATTGGCTGAAGGTCACAAAAAACTCGGTCAGATTCACCGAGCCCACCGTCTGGCGCGGCGGGTGGCCGTCTGCCAGCAGGGTGGTGGTCACCACCGGCCCCCAGCCGCCGCCGCCAATCGCATCCATGAAGCCGCCCACCAGCCCCAGCACCGAAGGGTGCGCCCGCAGGCTGGCCTCCACCGGCAGGTTGCGAAACGCCTTGAACAGGATGCGCACGCCCATCAACAGCAGGTAGGCTGAAATCCAGGGCCGGATGGCATCCCCATCAATGCTCGTCAGCAAATACGCCCCCGATACCCCGCCAATCACGCCCGGCAGCGCCAGCCGCTTCACCAGTTCCCAGTCCACATTCCCCAGCCGCCAGTGTGACAGCCCGGAAACAAAGGTCGTGAACGTTTCGGCCGCATGCACGCTGGAACTGGCAATGGCCGGGGGGATGCCAAAAGTCAGCAGGAACGAGGACGCGCTCACTCCGTAGGCCATGCCCAGGCTGCCATCAATGATCTGGGCGATGAAGCCCACCACCAGAAAAATCAGGAACTGCTCGTTGTTTTCCATTTCATTCTCCTTGCGTTTGTTTATACATAAAATCTACTGATTTAGTAGAATTTACTGCAAAATAAAAACAGACCTACCTGACCGCCCGTACCTGTCCGGCCACATCTGCCAGGCTGGTGCGGTCCAGCACACCCGCCACCGCCGCCCGTACTTCGAACATCGCCATGCGCAGGCCGCAGGCGGCTTCATCCGGGCAGTCGCACGGCTGGTAGGCCATCTGGCTCACGCAGCGGATGGGCGCCAGCGGGCCATCCAGCACCCGCTCAATCTCGCCCAGCGTGATCTTCTCCGCCGGCCGCGCCAGCGAGTAGCCGCCCGCCGCGCCTTTTTTGCTTTGCAGCAGGCCGGCATTCTTCAGTGCCAGCAGGATCTGCTCCAGAAATCGCTCCGGGATGTTCTCGCGTTCGGCAATCACGCCAATCGGGAACAGGGCGCTTTCACCGGCATGCACCGCCAGAAAAATCATCGCCCGTAAGCCGTATTCACCGCGTTTGGAGAGTTTCATTCAATAGTCCAGTAAATCAATCGTCTTTAAGTATTATAGCCCCCGTCGTCACAACCAGTCAAGGGCAAATGTCCAGCAATGTGATTTCCGGGTTGGCGTAGCCGTACACCGCCGGCCCCAGCGGCACCAGCACCGCCCCGGCATTCGTGGCGGCATAAGTCTGCGCCGCCAGGCAGCCATCCGCCGCGCCACCCGAGAGCAGGCCGTTCAGGTAGGCATCTGCCATTTCCCAGTACCCATGCCCGGGCCTGCCGGGCGGCTGGGCCTGATAGAGCTGGTCGAGTTCATTGGCAGCCGCATCCAGCGCCCCCTGAAAGGCCAGCAATACCACCCGTTTGTAGCGCGCATAGCTGGTTAATATTGGGCGTTCATTGGTCGGCGAAATCCAATCCGTCAGGCTGTCATCCGCAATCACTTCCTGATACAGCACCAGTGCCACCGGGTAATCCCCCGCTCGCGCCGCCGCTTCGGCATCGTGCAGCACATGCACCCGGAAGGGGCTGGCCGCCAGCGTTTCGGCCGCCAGTTGCCACAATCCGCTGCTCGGCTCAAACACATAGCGCCGAATGGTCTGGCGTTGCGGCCCGGCCTGCACCGAGCCGTAGCCGTTGCTGGCCACCTCCATGTCAAACACGCCGTTCAGGTCAAAATCTGTAATCTGCATATCCGGGCTGGGCAGGTACACTGTCGTGCCGTCCAGCCGGTTGCTGTACAGCGTGCCATCCCAGGCCAGAATACGCGCATCTTCAAAGCAGGCCTGGTCGGTACAGGCCGCGCTGCTCACAATCAGTTCGTTCACCCCATCGGCATTGATGTCCTGCACGTGCACGATGCGTGGCGCGCCAAAGTCCGGCGCCGGTAGTTCAATTTGTACCAGCCGGTAGCCTTCGCCCTCGGCCACGCAGTTGAAGAGCAGCAATGCCCCCGGCTTATTCTCACTTTCACTCGACCTATCGATAATTGCCACGGCCATATCTGCCAGGTCATCGCCGGTCAGGTCGGTCACCGCCACCGGCCGCGGCAGGCTGGCGGCAAAACGGCCCACCAGTTCGCTCGCCAAATCTTCCGCCGCGCCGCCCGCATTCAGAAAATTCAGGATTTCCTCCGGCAGGTCGCCAAAGCCCACCTCCGGCAGCGCCTGGGGGGCGCCCAAACGCAGGCAGGCGCGCGCCACTGGTAGCGTCGCCGTCGGGCTGGGAGTCGCGCTGGGGGTGCGGCTGGCGGCCGGGCGCGTCGTAGCAGTCTGGCTGGCGGTCGCTTCGGCCGTCGCTTCCGGCGCATCGGTCGCCGTCGGGCTGGCGTTGGGCGTGGCCGCCGGGGGTGGGGCGGCACAGGCCGCCAGCCACAGGCAGATACTGACTATCAGGAACATTCGTTGGGGAGATTGCATAAGGAAACAGGAAGATTATACTAAGGAGGAGTGACCGCCGATAGCAAAAACCCCCCACAGCCTGACCTGGCCTTCCGCCCCGGCCAGGAGCCCGCCCAGCAGCCCCCGCTGGCGCGCTATCTGCCGCGCCTGCCGCTTGGCGCGGCCGCCGGCTGGCTCGCTGATACTCTGCCGCCGGGCAGTTGGGTGATTGACCCGTTTGGCGCCTCGCCCCAGTTGGCGGTCGAGGCCGCCCAGGCTGGCTATCGCGTCCTCGTCGCTGCCAACAACCCCATCGCCCGCTTCCTGATTGAAATGGCCGCCCAGCCGCCCGCCGCCGCCGAGCTCAAAGCCGCCCTGGCCGAGCTGGCCGCCGCCCGCCGCTCCGGCCAGGAGCCGGAACGCATCGAGCCCCACATCCGCGCCCTCTACGCCACCGAATGCCCCCAGTGTGGCCAGCCCATCGAGGCCCGGGCATTCCTGTGGGAGAAGGGCGCCGCCGCGCCCTACGCCAAATTCACCGTCTGCCCGTACTGCGGTCAGCGCGGTGAAAGCCCCGCCACCCCCGAAGATGCCGCCCGCGCCGCCCGCTTTGCCATGGCCGGCCCGCACCGCGCCCGCGCCCTGGAGCGCGTCGCTCCCGCCGATGACCCCGACCGCGCCCACGCCGAAGAAGCGCTGGATGCCTACCTGCCGCGCGCCGTCTACGCCCTGTTCACCCTGATTAACAAACTCGCTGGCCTGTCCCTCTCCCCCGCCGCCCGCCGCGACCTTTCGGCGCTCCTGCTGGCCGCCTGCGACCGGGGCAGCGCCCTCTGGCCGGTGGGCGGCCGGGCGCGCCTGCGCCAGCTCACCGTGCCGCCCCGTTTCTACGAGCACAATCTGTGGTGGGCGCTGGAAGAAGCCATCCCGCTCTGGGCCAGCGGCCAGCCCGTTACGCCTTTCACCCTCTGGCCCGAACCCCCGCCCGAATCGGGCGGCATCTGCCTTTACGAAGGCCGCCTGCGGATGCTGGCCGAGGAACTGCCCCGCATCTCGCTCGCTGGCGCCGTCAGCGCCCTGCCGCGCCCCAACCAGGCTTTCTGGACCCTCTCGGCCCTCTGGGCTGGCTGGCTGTGGGGGCGTGCCGCCATCGGCCCGTTTGTCAGCGTGGTGCGTCGCCGCCGTTACGACTGGGCCTGGCACACCGCCGCCCTCGAAGACACCTTCAGCCACCTCGCTCCCAGGCTACCCGCGGGCGCGCCATTCCTTGGCCTTATCACCGAAAGCGAGCAGGGCTTTGACCTGGCCGCCCTGCTGGCTGCTGAGCGCGCCGGCCTGCGGCTGGCCGCCAGCGCCCTGCGCCCCGGCCGCGGCCAGAGCCAGTACCTCTGGCAAGCCGGCCCGCCGCCCACGCCGGCCGCTTCCGTCGCCGCCAACCCGGACATCGTGCGCCAGGCTGCTCACAACCTGCTGCAACAGCGCGGCCAGCCCAGCCAGTATCTCCACTTGCAGGCTGCCGCCGTGCAGGCCCTCGCCCAAAATAACACTCTCGCCCTGGCTGGCCTCGACCCGGCCGACCAGTTCAATGAATCCCGCTCGACTCTGGAATTTGGCCTGACTTTCCAGAGCGGCTTCCTGCGTTACGAAGGCAGCGACAACTCTCTCGAAGTCGGTCAGTGGTGGCCGCGTGACCTCCCCGACCCCCAGCCGCCCCTCGCCGACCGCATGGAACGCTGGCTGGTACGCCAGTTGCTGGATGCGCCCGGCCAGCCCCGCCCGGCCCTGGATGCCGCCCTGTGCGCCGCCTTCCCCGGCCGCCTCACTCCGCCCGCCGATACCTTATCCGCCCTGCTCGATTCCTACGCCGAAGCCGATGAAAGCGCAGCCCTGCGCCTGCGCCCCGCCGATGCCCCCGCCGCCCGCCATGCCGACCTCGACGAACTGCGCCGCCTGCTGGTGCAACTGGGCCAGGCCCTTGGCTACCAGACCCGTCAAACGGATCAATCCGTGCGCTGGGAAGATGACAGCCCGCCGGAAACCTGGCACTTCCACCTGGCCGCTTCGGCTCTGCTGGGCGAGTGCCTGCTCGCGCCCCCGCCCGCCGAGCGCAATTTCATCGTTCACCCCGGCAGCCGGGCACGCCTCCTGCTCCACAAACTCAAGCGCGACCCGCGGCTCGCCCAACTGGCCGAAAAGCAAAACTGGCGTTTCCTCACCTTCCGGCTCGTGCGCCGCCTCGGCCAGACCCCCGCGCTCACCCGCGCCGGCCTGCTGGCCCTGCTCGACCTCGACCCCTTAAGCGAAGAAGCCACCCAGCTCGCCCTGCTTTGAACCCGGCTCGCCCTCAAAATTCGCGTTAAAATCTCCGGATTGGCCTGACAAAATCACGAGGAGAAGAGTATGTGGAAGAAAGTTTTACGCGCCGCTGGGTGGTTGTTTGGCATACTGGCGCTGGCGGTCGGCCTGCTGTTTGCCGCCGCCTACATCACCACCGAACAGCGCGCCGCCAAAACCTACCCCGTCCCGCTCACAGACATCGCCGTCCCCACCGATGCCACCGCAATTGAACAGGGCCGTCACTTTGCCACCGTGCGCGGTTGCCTCTCCTGCCACGGCCCGGACCTCGGCGGTGAAGTCCTTTTTGATGTCCCGCCGATTGGTACGGTCTATTCCAGCAACCTCACCACCGGCCAGAACGGCATCGCCGCCCGCTACTCGGATGCCGAACTGGCGCGCGCCATCCGCTACGGCCTGCGCGCCGATGGTACGTCCGTGCTCGTGATGCCCTCCCATGAACTCACCGGAATCAGCGCCGAGGAACTCGGCCAGCTCATCGCCTACATTCGCAGCGTCCCGCCTGTAGACACCCAGCCACTCGTCCAGCGTTTTGCCCCCTTGGGACGGGTGCTGGTGATGCTCGGCCAGTTACCGGCCTACACCGCTGAACTGGTGGATTTTGAGCGCGATTACCCGGCCGTGATGCCGCCGGCTGCCAGCGTAGAATACGGCGAATACCTCGCCATCACCTGCACTGGCTGTCATAACCCGGCCTTTTCCGGCGGCCCGCTGCCCGGCGCCCAGGAAGGCGACCCGCCCGCTATGAACCTCACCCAGGGCGGTGAACTCATCGGTTGGACGCTTGAAGACTTCAAACTGGCCGTCACCACCGGCCTCACCCCCAGCGGCCGCCAGTTGCGCGATGACTACATGCCGTGGAGTACCTACGCTGAATTGACCGATATTGAACTCGAAGCCATCTGGCTCTATCTGAAGAGCCTGCCGCCCCGCCAGTATCAGGAGCAGTAGAAAAAGCATTATTTGCTCGGTAATAAGAAGAGGGCGCGGCATCCCGTGCCCTCTTCTTTGTCATTCCGAACGCAAGAGTTGGCGAAGCCAACTCCGGAATCCCGGCCCAGCTACTATTCCCCGCGTCCTCGCTGGTAAACAGCCTGTTTTACGAATCAACGCCGTTCTGAAATCGCCTAACCCTCCGGCTCGGCGTGCAGCGTCACCCGCTCCAGGTCCAGCTCGCTCGCCAGCAGGTCAGTCTCAATTTTTTCAAGTACCGAATGTGCTTCAGCCAATGGCAAAGCCGCCGGAAAGCGCAGGGTGGCGGTTGCGACCAGATGCTCCCCATTGCTTTGAGTCTGGCAATCCGCGATTTGCGCCTCACTCACATGTTGCCGCAAAATCGCCCGTACCCGGGCCGCGGCCGCTGTACTGGCTGGCTCGCCCGTCTGTAGCACCTGGGCCGGGATCGGCTCCAAGTGCGTCAGAATCCGTTCCGCCTCCGGCCACTTTTGTCGCACCCGCTCTTCAAACGCATCTGCCAGTTTGTGCGCCTCCCCCAAACTCACTGCCCCGCCAATTTCCAGATGCAGTTCAATGCTGTAGCGGCCATCCAGGTCGGTCAGGATGTGCAGGTCATGCAGCCCCAGCCCCAGCCCATCTGCAATCTGGCGCAGGTCGGCTGCCATGCGTTCCCACTCGCTTAACGGCTGGCGCGCCGGCTCGATATGGACCAGCGCTTCGGCTACATTTTCCAGTTGCGCTCGCAGGCGGTGCTCCACCTCGCTGGCGACTGCGTGCGCCTGTTCCGTACTCATCGCCGGGTCTACTTTGACGTGCAGGTCAATGAAGGCCGCGTCCGGCGTGCCGCGCGAACGGATGCGATGCACATAGCGCACCCCCGGCGAGCCATAGGCAATTGCGGCGATATCCTCCGGGTCAATCGTCGCCCGGTCGGTCAATGTCCGGCTGGTGTCGCGCAAAATCTGGAAGGCCGCCCGCAAAATCATCACCACCACCGCCCCCGCGACCACCGCATCCAGCCACGGCCAGCCCAGCCAGCTCCCGGCCAGCGAAAGCAGCACCGCCCCGGTAACATACAGATCGGTGGCGGTGTGGCGCGCATCGGCCAGCAAGATTTCAGAATTCAGTCGCCGCCCGGCGCGGGTTTCCAGCCATACCACCAGCAGGTTCACCGGCAGGGTCAGTAACATCAGCCCCACCGTCAGGGGCGTGATGCTCGGCGCAGCCCCCGCCAGCAGCCGTTCCACGATGGCGCTGCCAATCTCGTACGCCGCCACCAGCAACAGAAAACCAATCGCCAGCGCCCCCAGGGTTTCATAGCGCCGGTAGCCGTACGGGTGGCGTTCATCCGCGGGCCGCCCCGCCAGCCGGATGGCCGCCAGCCCGACCAGATTAGACGAGGAATCTACTAATGAATGAAAACCATCCGCCACCACCGCCAGCGCCCCGCTCGCCACCCCCAGCACGATTTTCAGCAGCGTAACCGCCAGGTTGGCGGCCAGCACCGACCACAACACCCGCCGGATTCCGGCATAGTGCGCCGCCGGCGTTTCGCTCATGGGGTAGGGCTGGCCGTTGAGCTGGCAGTTGGGCTGGGCGGCACGCTGGTCGCGCTGGGCGCCAGCGTATTGGTAGGGATTACTGGCGTATCGGTTGGGATAACCGGTGTATCGGTTGGCACGGGCGTATCCGTCGGCACTTCTGTCGGAACGGCGGTTGGCGCGGGTGTGGCTGATGGCGGCGGAGTCGGGGTCGGCAATTCAATCCGAATCGTCACCGTCTTTTCGGCGTAACCGCCGTTGCGGTTTTCCACCCGCAGCCGCAGCGTAATCGTCCCATTGTCATCCGGGTCCAGCCGCAGGGTGTAGATTTGCTCCGGCGAGTTGGCCGCCGTTCCACTGCTGGTCAGTTCGTGCCAGCGGTCCGGGTCTGGCCCTTCGCCCCATTCCAGGATGTACTGGTCAAAATCGCCGGTGGCCCCGACCGCGGCCTGGATTCGCACTACATCCTCGCTGATGGTGTCGCCATCGCGCAGGTTCGTGAATTCCAAAATCGGCCGCGAATCGCTGGCGCGGCACTCGCGCTCCGGCGTAAACAGCACCGGTTCATCAAACCCGTTGGTCTCGGCAAAATTGCGCCCCGCCGAACTCTCACGCAGCCAGCGCTGCCCCCAAATGTCGCTCACATTCATCACAAACAATTCATCAATATAATCGCGACACTCATTCGAAGCCCGCAGCCCAGTCCAGGTATCCACCGCCAGCCGCTGCCACAAATCCTCGTCAGCCGGAAGCGGCGGCTGGTCGGCGGCGAAGAATTCCGTTCGCTGGCTCGGGCACCATTGCGAAGGCTCGGCCCCGGAGACGCTGCACACCACCTTTTCGATGATGCCATCCGGCCGCACAAAGTTCGGCGGCGCGCTGCCCGGGTTGAGTTCATTCACCATCAGCGTCATAATTTCAGCCCAGATGGGGGCCGCCCCGGTCAGGCCGCTGGTGTTCACCATCGGTGTGTAGTCCGGGTTGCCTACCCACACCCCTACCGCCACCTGGGGGGTGTAGCCCAGGGTCCAGTTGTCGCGGAAGTCGTTGGTCGTACCGGTCTTGCCCGCTGCCGGGAAAGGCAGGTTCAGGGCCGAGTTGGGCCCAAACGAGGGCGAGCGCGCCGCATTGTCTGAAAGAATCGAGCTAATCAGCCAGGCATGCTCTGGCCGTACCACCGGCCGGGGGGCTGGCTGGACATGCTCAAACACTACACTGCCGCGCGAATCTGTAATTTTACTGATGGCATAGGCCGGCACAAAATTCCCGCCGTTGGCATACACCGCAAAGGCGTTGGTCATTTCCAGCACCGTCACTTCGCCGCCGCCCAGTGTCAGGCTCAGGCCGTACTGGTCGCTGGTCAGGGTCGTGATGCCCAGCCGCTCGGCCATCGCCACCAGGCCGCCATCGCCATACACCCCCACAAAGTTCAGCGTCTTAACTGCGGGTACATTATAGGAATTTGCCAGCGCCGCTCGCACCGTAATCGGCCCATGAAAGCGTTCATCATAGTTTACCGGCTCATAAGGCGGGCGTGTGTCTTCCGGCCGCCCGGAGGGCGGGAACTCACTCGGCACATCCCAGATCAGGGTGCTGGGCGTCCAGCCCTGTTCAAAGGCCGCCGTATAGGTAAACGGTTTGATCGAAGACCCCGGCTGGCGTGGGCTGACCGCCATATTAATCTGCCCGTCAATGTCATCGTTATAGAAGTCCGCCGAGCCCACCATCACCACGATTTCGCCCGTGGCTGGGAGTAGCACCACCACCGCCCCGGACTGTACATTGCGGTCGCCCAGCCCCGCCACCTGGCGCGCCACCGCTTCCTGGGCGGCATCCTGCAGGCGCGGGCTTAATGTGGTGTGCACCGTAAAGCCAGAGCGGTAAATCGTTTGCGGGTCGTACAGTTTTTCCAGTTCGGCCCGGATGTAATTGACCCAGTGCGGGTAGCGGATCTGCACCCCCGGCGAGGGGAAGTTGAAATCGGCCAGGGCATAGGCGGCCGCGGCCGCCGCTTCCAAACTCACGCACACCCGTTCCGGGCTGTTGGATACAAAAATGCAGTTGTGCATCGCACTGGCTTCATACATCAGCCGCAGTACGGTTTGCTGGCGACCAAACGCCGCCTCGCGATTGATGTGTACATCGTATACGCTCGGCGCTTGCGGCAGCCCCGCCAGAAATGAGGCCTGCGCCAGCGTCAGTTGGTCGGCTGTTACCCCAAAATAAGTTTCCGCCGCCGCCTCAATCCCATAGGCCTGATTGCCGTAGTAAATCTCATTCAAATACAGCTCCAGGATTTCGTCCTTGCTGTACACGCGGGTCGCTTCCGTCGCCAGGATGGCTTCTTTCACCTTGCGCAGGTAAGTTTGTTCAAAAGCCTCATCCGGCGGCAGCAGCAGCGACCGCACCAGTTGCTGGGTGATGGTCGAAGCCCCGGAGAGCGTTTCCCCGCCCTGATAGTTCTGCCAGAAGGCCCGGAAAATCGCCAGGATATTAAACCCGGGATGGTTGTAGAATTCGCGGTCTTCGGCCGCAATTGTGGCCGCAATCATCTCCGGCGAGATTTCGTCCAGCGGCACATACGTCCGCCGCCCGGCGCTGGGGTCAATGATTTCATACAGCAGGTTGCCGTCCCGGTCCAGAATTCGAGTCGTTTCAAACTGGCTTGTCCGGCTGCGCAGGTCATCCACGCTCGGCAGCGTCCGGGCGATGTTGTAATACTGCAATACCATTAGCACCACGGCCGCCAGCCCCAGCAGGACCCCGGCAAACAGCCCCAACACGCTCATCCGCAGCAAACAGCCCCAGGCCTGCCACGGACGGCCGGGTTTTGTCGCTTGTGTGCGGTTACCCAGCGGAGCGGCCCCCCGGCGGGTTACGCGGATACCCCCGCTCGCGCCCTGCGGCTTCGCCACCCGGCGCGCCGGCTCAAACGCCGATTCAGACACCTGGGTCGCGCTCACATCCGTTTCCGGGGCGCGGCGTGGCAGCGGCATGCCCTGTGCGTCCAGGCGTGGCGGGGGCGTATTTCCGGGGGGGGTATTGCCCAGGCGCGGCGGCGGGGGCGGGGTCGCCCAGCCCGGCGTGGGCGGTATCGTCTCGGCTTCGTCCGGCAGGCTTCCGCCGGCCCGGTCGGTCGGTGAAGGCTCGGTATCGCCGTCCGGGTCGTTGGTTGGCTGGTCTGCCTGGCCGGTCAGCCGCCGGAAACGCTCGGCGGCCTCATCCTCGTCAGGCGCGTTTTCAGGGGTGGGGGTCTTCTCTTCATCCATACTGTCAGTTAAACCACATTCTGGCCGCGCCAACCATCCAGCATCTGCGCTATTCTGCTGTCAATCGTTTGGGGGAGGGGCGCGGCGCTACTCTGGCTTCATCAAAATCAGCGCCGTCCAGGTGCCTTTCGCGACCGTTTCGTCCTGCTGGTTGCGCACATCCAGCTCAATCACCACCGAGCCCGCTTTCAGGCGTGGCAGGGCTTTGGTCTCCTGTACTTCCAGCACCACATGAATCGTATCGCCGATGAAAATTGGCTTGATGAACTTCCAGTTGTTGATTTCCCGGAAGGCCATGATGGTGCCTTCCATTACCCCCGTCTGCACCGCCAGCCCGGAGGCGATGCTCAACCCCAGGATGCCATGCGCCACCCGCTGGCCAAACGGCGTGCCTTTGCTGAACTCGGCATCCGTATGAATCTGGTTGTAATCGCCGGACAGTCCGGCAAAAGTCACGATGTCGCCTTCGGTCACCGTCCGGCCAATGGAAACGACTTTCATCCCCACTTCAAACTCTTCAAAATACTTGCCGCGCTGGGCAACTCCGGCTGGGCTCATAGTATCTCTCCTCCAGAACTTGGGCTGTTTTCGATTCTAGCATATTTGCCCTGCTCAATTGGCACCATCACCAACTTTGCTGTGAACAGCCTGACCGCCAATTACCAATTACTACTTACCCCTCTCCCCGCGATACAATTCCCCCCATGCGAACCTGGAACCTCGGCCCCGGCGACCCCCTCTGCCTCACCCTCGCCGCTGACTGGCGCTTGAGCGCCATTGATTACACCAACGACCCCATCTGGGAACTTAACCTCGGCCAGAGCGAACCTGCCGCCGTCCTGCTTCACAGCACCTTTGGCCTGCGCGCCCGCGACCTGCGCCTCTTCCCTCGCTTCACCGAAGGCCAGAAATCCGTCAGCGACCCGGCCGCCTTTGACAGCCCGCCGCGCCTGCTGGCCTTTGCCCCTAACCGCCTGCACCTCGTCTTTGCCCCCTTTCCCGGGCTGGATCTCGAAATCGAATATTGGGTACCTCAGGGTGGTTTGGTCGCCGGACGCGTTCAGATTCTCAATACCGGCGTCACCCGCCGCAAACTCAAGCTGGACTGGGTTGCCCTGCTTAACCCCAGCGGCGAAGCCGGCGAGCCCATGCTGCCCCTGCGCCGCACCGCCGTCCAGGTGCTGCAGGGCCGCACCGCTGACCTCTACCCTGTACTCTTCTTCACTGGCGGCCCGCAGGCCAGCCGCAGCCCCTACCCGGCCCTTTCGCATGAGCTCGATTTGCTCCCCGGCGGTCAGCGGCGTTTCACCTGGGTGCTCGCCACCCACACCGACCCCGAAGAAAGTTTTCGCCTTGCCCGCCATGTCGCCGCCCGCAACTGGGATGCCGAAATGGCCCGCATTGAAATGGTCAATGCCGCCGCCCTAAACATCACCACCGGCAACCCGGACT